>NZ_JAFCUB010000036.1:0-40016 GCF_049896325.1 Caulobacter sp. DWP3-1-3b2 | reverse complement strand
CAAGCAGTTCCGCCGCATCGCAACCCGGTACGACAAGCTTGCAACCACCTTCATGGGCTTCGTAACCCTCGCCGCCATCATGCTATGGCTCAAATAGCTAAATCGTCACTACGGCCTAGTGCAACAACAGCGCCGCGATCAGCAGCACCGCGAAGAAGCCGGTGAAGTCGGTCAAGAAGGTGACGAAGATCGACGACGACACGGCTGGGTCGCGTCCCATCTTGGCCAGGGTCAGCGGCGCCAGGATGCCGCCGACCGCCGCGGTGAAGATATTGGTGATCAGGGCCAGGCCGACGATGATCGCTAGCTTACCGTGGTGGTCCTTCGGGCCAAAGAACAGGTAGGTCGCCCCGCCCATCACGACGGCCAGGGTGAAGCCGTTGACCAGGCCGACGCCGAGTTCCCGCAGGATGATCCGGCGAGCGTTGGCGGTGGTCAGCTCCTTGCTGGCCAAGGCCCGCACGGCCACCGCCAGGGTCTGGGTGCCGGCGTTGCCGCCGAGCGACGAGACGATCGGCATCAGGATGGCCAGGGCCACCAGCTGGGCGATCTCGTCCTGGAATACCGCCACGCCGCTGACGGCGATGGTGGCGGTGATCAGGTTGAGCAGCAACCACGGCAGGCGGGCCTTGACGATATCGACCACGGTGGCGTCACGCCCCGCGTCGCTCACGCCGGCCAGGGCCAGGATGTCTTCTTCCGCTTCTTCGCGGATGACCCCAACGATGTCATCGACGGTGATCTGGCCCACCAGCCGTCCGCCGGCCTCGACCACCGGGGCGCTGATCAGGTGGTACTTGTCGAAGATGTAGGCCACCTCCTCCTGGTCCATGTCGACGGTGATCTCGGTCACAGCCTCCATGATCTCGGCCAGGGGGGTCTCCAGCTTGCTGGTCAGCAGCAGGCTGATCGGCAGGGCGCCGACCGGGGTGAACGACGGGTCCACCACATAGACGTCGAAAAACAGCTCCGGCAGGTGGTCGCCCGACACCCGGACATGGTCGATGGTCTGGCCCACGGTCCAGAACTGCGGCGCGGCCAGGAACTCGCGCTGCATCAGGCGGCCGGCCGTTTCGTCCTCGTAGGACAGGCTGGTCTCGATGGCGGCGCGGTCGCCCTCGTCCATGGCGGCCAGCACCTGGGCGCGCTTGCCGGCGTCCAGGTCGTCGATGACGTCGGCGGCGTCGTCGGAGTCCAGCTCCTCCAGCGCCCTCGCCAGGGTCGCCGACGGCGTGGCCTCCAGCACCTCCTCGCGCAGGTTGTCGTCCAGCTCGGCGATGATCTCGCCCAGCCATTCCGGGTCGAGGACCGGGATCACCTCTTCGCGGTAGGCGGCCGACAGGAAGCCCATCAGGTCGGCGACGTCGGCCGGCTCCAGCGCATGGACCAGCTCGCGCAGACGAGCCGTGTCGCCGCGGTCGGCCGCGTCGATGACCATCTCGACATATTCGGGATTGAGGGCGTAGTCGTCGCCAAGGGCGAGGTCTTCGAGATCCTCGACCGCTTCCGGTTCTGGGATCAGCAGGTTGTGACGCGCCTCGTCGGTCAGGTCGACAGTTTCCCGGGTCATGGGCGCCTCCTGAACTGTAAGCGTTGCGTCCTGCGGGTTATTCCGAAGTTGCGAGAAGGGCAAACCCCTTCTCCAGAAATGGTGAGAGCGCGCCCAGCGAGTCGGAAACCGATTTCGCCAAGCGCGCTCTAGGCCTTTGTCCACCTGGTGCGGTCGAGAAGACTCGAACTTCCACGCCCTTTCGGGCACAGCGACCTCAACGCTGCGCGTCTACCAATTCCGCCACGACCGCTCATGGTGAGGCGCGGCTGGTAGCAAACTGAGTTTGATTTGGAAAGAGCGGAGTTGGCCGGGGGCGAGAAAGCTGCATAGGGTTGCCGGCATGAAACCACCTTGGTCCATCCTGCCCCAGACTCCCAATGGCTCGATTGGCTGGCGGATGGGTGAAGGCGAAGAGGTTCGCACTCACTTCTACAGGGCGTTTTCGGACCTCTCGGCCGATGCCCGAAACGAATACGAGCGCCTGAATCCCGAACCAGCGGAGTGGAGTGGCTTCTACGACCGCATCCGGAGCAGTCCCTGGCCCAACGATCAGTGAGCTACGCCCCGCCGGCCATGTAGTCGTAGACGTCGGCGGCGCGGGTCACCTGGATGGCGATGCGGTCGTCGCTGATCTGGATTTCGCCCCGGGCGATGGGGTGGTTGTTGGCCAGGATCCAGACCTCGTCATTGGTCTTGGCGTCCAGCGGGATTACCGCGCCGCGGCCCATGCGCAGCAGCTGCTGCATCGGCAGGATCGAGCGCCCCAGAAGAACCGAGATCTCGATATTGACGGCGTTGACCTGGCTCACGAAGTAAGTCCCTGGAAGACACGCGCGGCCATGGTTGGTCGCGTTGCACCTGATGCAAGTCTAAGGCCGCATGCTTGATCGCCCGTTAAGCCTTGAAAATAACGACCTTCCGCTGCTCGGCCATCCGGACGGCGTCCCTGTCGGCTGGGCGGTTTCGACCGGGTACGTGCCTTACCCGGCAGCCGTTGCCGCCATGGAGGCCCGCGCCGCCGCCATCGCCGACGGCACGGCGGGCGAACTGGTGTGGCTGCTGGAGCATCCGCCACTCTACACGGCCGGGGTTTCATCCAAGCCGGCCGACCTGATCGCCGCCGATCGCTTCCCGGTGTTCGCCAGCGGTCGGGGCGGGCAATACACCTATCACGGCCCCGGCCAGCGAGTAGCCTATGTGATGCTGGACTTGACGAAACGCGGCCGAGACGTCCGCGCCTTCGTGCAAGCTCTGGAGGCCTGGATCATCGACGCCCTGGCCGCCTTCGCCGTCACCGGCGAGATGCGCGAGGGCCGGGTCGGCGTTTGGGTCGAGCGCAAGGGTCCCGGCTGGTCGCGTGACGACAAGATCGCGGCGATCGGCGTCAAGCTGCGCAAGTGGGTCAGCTTTCACGGGATCAGCCTGAACGTCGAGCCGGACCTGGAGCATTTCTCCGGCATCGTGCCGTGCGGCCAGACCGAGCACGGGGTCACGAGCCTGGTGGATCTAGGCCTGCCTGTGACCATGGACGAGGCGGATGAAGCGCTGCGGGCCAGCTTTACGCGGGTGTTCGGGGCGGCGGAGGATTCTCCCTCTCCCCTTGCGGGAGAAGGTGGCGGCGAAGCCGACGGATGAGGGTCGCGCTGACCTGTCCGCTTGCGGCCGATCCGCCTTTCGACCCCTCATCCGACCCCGCTCCGCGAGGCCACCTTCCCCCGCAAGGGGAGCAAGGATTTAGACCGCGACCACCGGTTTCAGCGGGTTAGGTCCATACCGATTGGCGCCCTGCTCGCCGGGCATGACGCCCAGCTCGATGATGGTCCACAGCACGACGCCGGCGAACAGGAGGTCCCAGAAGTGTTTGGGCGTCGGCCAGACGGCCACCAACGAGAGCAGGACCAGCGCCGCCCACCAGCCCGACCGACCTCGGTCATGCAGCCGCTTGGAGAACACGCAGGTCGCGACGAACAGCAGCGGCGGGTAGATCAGCCACCCGGTCAAGAGGTGGGTGGTCGTGCCCGTCGCCTCATAGACGACAGCGAAGGTCAGCAGCGCCGCCGACACAATCAGGAACGGTCCACGCGCTGTCCGGCCCGAGGCCGACAGGAAGAGGTCCCACCATTCCGCGCGATCGTTCATGCTGGTCCTAACAAGTCTCCTGAAGAAACTAGGCTGCGCCGCGGCGCCGCGAAAGGGCTAGGCGAAGACTTCGGCCAGCTGGCTGTCGGGATCGCCGCCGATCCCCTTAGGCGAGCGGCCGTAGCGATTGGGTCCCTGAGTCCCGTCGAGGCAACCGAATTCGATGAACGCATAGAGGGCGATCACCGCAAGCACCGCTGTCGCCGCATATTTCAAGCCGCCATCGGGGACTGCGTAAAAAACGATCGCCACAACGAAGAGCACGGCCTGGAGCCCGATTACGAAGATCGCTGGCCGGTTACGATCGTGCCCCCGCTTGACCATCAGGGCCAGAGCCGGCCACAGGAACAACAGTTCCAGCAGCACGCGAACGATCGCCGCGCCGTCCGGTCCCAGAAAATGTCCGAGCAGGGTCAGTGGCACCTTCACCACAGTCAGGCCTATGCTGACCAGCCAGTATTCGGAACGGCGCATGCGCCCGTCCAGGCTAAACAATCCCTCGATCAACGGAAGCTTGCGTTTCTTGGCCATAGTCAAGCTCTAGCCGACGTGAACTTGGCGGGCAAGTTGCAGCGCACCCTCACGCGAACTCCACCAGCACCTCATCGGCGGCCACCGGGTCGCCGCTCTTGGCGTTGACCGCCTTGACCACGCCGTCGCGCTCGGCGCGGATGATGTTCTGCATCTTCATGGCCTCCAGCACGCAGACAATCTCGCCCTCGCGGACGGTCTGGCCCAGGGCGACGTCCATGCTGACCACCAGTCCCGGCATCGGCGACAGCACCAGCTTGGAGGTGTCGGCGGCCTGCTTCTCGGGCAACTTGTCGTGCAGTTCGGCGCTGCGCGGGGTCAGGACCAGCACCTTGGCCTTGGCGGCGCGATGGCGGATCACGAAGCCCTCGGCCGCCGGCGTCACCTGGACGGTGAAGGCCTTGCCGTCGAGCTTGCCGTGGAACACCGGCTTGCCGGGACGCCAGTCGAGGGTCTCCAACACGATCGCGCGGCCCTCGTCCGGCAGCTCCACATTGAGCGACGCGCCCTCTCCCGACAGCCTGACCCGTCGCTTGGCGTGGCCCACCGCGACGATCCACTCGGTGCGGACGGGATTGCTGAGCCCGGCCCCCGTTGTGCGAGACCGGGCCGCGTAGACCCGCTGCATGGCCGCGCCGACGGCGGTCAGCACGTCAGCTTGCTCCGGCGTCGCTTCCACGCCTTTGAAGCCGTCGGGGAACTCGTCCTTGATGTAGTTGGTCGAGATGACGCCCGAGCGGTAGCGCTCCTGGTCCATCACCGCCGCCAGGAACGGGATGTTCTGCCCCAGGCCCTCGATATGGAAGTCCTCCAGCGCCCGCCCCATGCCGTCGATGGCCGCCAGGCGAGTGGGCGCCCAGGTGCAGAGCTTGGAGATCATCGGGTCGTAATACATCGAGATCTCGTCGCCCTCGCGCACCCCGCCGTCGTTTCGGACGGTGTAACCCTCATGCTCGCCCTCCTCCGGAGGGTCGTAGCGAACGAGACGGCCGATGCTGGGCAGGAACTTGCGGTAGGGGTCCTCGGCATAGATGCGGCTCTCGATGGCCCAGCCGTTGATCTTCAAATCATCCTGGGTGAAGGCCAGCGCCTCGCCCCAGGCGGAGCGGATCATTTGCTCGACCAGATCCAGGCCGGTGATCAGCTCGGTGACCGGATGCTCGACCTGCAGGCGGGTGTTCATCTCCAGGAAGTAGAAGCTCTTGTCCTGGCCCACCACGAACTCCACGGTCCCGGCGCTGTCGTAGTTCACGGCCTTGGCGAGGGCCACGGCCTGGGCGCCCATGGCGGCGCGGGTGGCTTCGTCGAGCAAGGGCGACGGCGCCTCCTCGATGACCTTCTGATTGCGCCGCTGGATCGAGCATTCGCGTTCGAACAGGTGGACCACGTGACCGTGCTTGTCGCCCAGCACCTGGATCTCGATGTGGCGCGGGCTCTCGATGAACTTCTCGATGAAGATCCGGTCGTCGCCGAAACTGGCCTTGGCTTCGGCACGGACGGCCGGGAAGCCCTCCTCGACGTCCTGGCGGTTCCAGGCGACGCGGATGCCCTTGCCGCCGCCGCCGGCGCTGGCCTTGATCATCACGGGATAGCCGACCTGCTCGGAAATGATCACCGCATGGGTCACATCGGCGATCTCGCCGATATGGCCCGGCACGCAGGACACCCCGGCCGCCTCGGCGAACTTCTTGCTTTCGATCTTGTCGCCCATCGCCGAGATGGCGCCGGGGTTGGGACCAATGAACACCACGCCTTCGTCGGCGCAGCGCTGGGCGAAGCTGGCGTTCTCCGACAGGAAGCCAAAGCCCGGATGAACGGCCTCGGCGCCGGCCTGCTTGCAGGCGGCGATGATCTTGTCGGCCACCAGATAGGACTGGTTGGCGGGCGCGGGGCCGATGTGCACGGTCTCGTCGGCCATCTCGACGGCCAGGCTATCGGCGTCGGCGTCGGAATAGACCACCACTGTCTTGATGCCCATCCGGCGGCAGGTCTTGATCACCCGCACCGCGATCTCGCCCCGGTTGGCGATCAGCAGCTTCTTGAACATCCGGCCGTCCCCTACGCGCTTGTCATTGTCTTGTTGGACACCGGACTAGCAGGCCGCTCGCGGTTTGCAACGGCGCCGCAGCGTGACATGGTTCATGACACCGGTTTCCAATGGCGACCGCAACGAAGACCGATGCGCGGCGCCTGGACTGTTGTTCGCATTCGCAACATGAGGCCCACCGCCGCGATCGCACGCCACTTCAGAGGAAACGACCCAATGCTCCGTTCCACGCTTGCCACGCTCGCCCTGGCCGTCGCTCTGATGGCCGGGCCCGCCTTGGCCCAAACCGCGCCCGCCCCGGTTCCCGCCGCGCCGCCGGCCCCGCCCTACGGCCGGTCGGTGACCCTGGCCGAAGCCAAGGTCGCCGTGGCCGCCGCCGAGGCCGAGGCCCGCAAGCAGGGCTGGTTCATGGTCATCGTCGTGGTTGAACCCAACGGCGCCCTGGTGATGAGCGAAAAGATGGATGGGGCGCAGTACGGATCGAACGACGTCGCCCGCCGTAAGGCCGAGACCAGCGCAAACTTCCGCCGACCGACATCCTATTTCCAGGAGGCGGTGACTGGCGGCACGCTGAACGCCATCTTCACCGGCGCCCTGGCGATCGAGGGCGGCGAACTGCTGATCGTCGATGGCCAGATCCTGGGAGCCATCGGCGCTTCGGGCGGCTCGGGCGCCCAGGACGGCCTAATCGCCAGGGCCGGCGCCGCGGCGGTCAAATAGGCCGGCCTAGTCCACGAATTCCTTGGCGAACATGGCCACATATTCGTCGTGCTTGTCCCCAGCTTCGGGGGCCACGAGGCGGGCGATCGCGGCGCTGAAGGTCACGGGCGCCAGGCCGGACGCGGTGACCAGCCGGCCGTCGGTCACGGCCTTGGCGCTGTCGACATAGCCGCCCGACCCGGCATAGTTCGGGGCCTGCTGGGCCAGCCAGTCTCCGCCGTTCGAGGTGTGGGCCTTACCGGTCAGCAGGCCCGCCCGGGCGGCGGCCACCGTGCCGGCGCAGATCGCGCCAATGATCTTGCCGTCGGCATAGGCTTGGCGCAGCAGGCTGAAGAAGGCCTCGTCGTGATATTCGACCCAGGCGTCCGAGCCGATCAGCAGCAGCACGTCGGCGTCGGCCAGCACCGGATCGGAGAACTTGTAGTCCGACGCCGCCAACACGCCGCCGATCGAGGTCTGCGGTTCGCCGTCAGGCGTGGCGACCTCGATCTGGACACCATTATATTCACGCAGGGCGGCCAGCACGGGGCCAGCCTCCCAATCGGCCCAGCCCGGTTGCAGGAATGCGACGGCGATGGTCATGGCGGAGTCCTCATCATGGTTCGAGACGAACGCGGTAGGTGATTCTGGGCTCCGTCGCCTCTATCGGACGCGCCCTCGAGCCCCTAAATTGTAGCGCATGACCGACATAGCCACCCTCTCCGCCACCGGTTTCGATCTAACTCCGCCGACCGAGCCCGAGCGCCAGCGCCTGGAGGCCGACCTGACCGCCGAGGAAGCCCGCGTGCTGCTGAACCACGGCACCGAGGCCCCGTTCTGCGGCGGCCTGCTTGGCGAGAAGAACCCCGGCGTCTATTGCTGCCGCGAGTGCGGCCTGCCGCTGTTCGAGTACAAGACCAAGTTCGAGAGCGGCACGGGCTGGCCGAGCTTCTACGCGCCGTTCGACGAAGCTCACGTCAAGGAGGTGCGCGACACCGCCTATGGCATGGTGCGGATCGAGACGCTGTGCGCCCGCTGCGACAGCCACCAGGGCCACGTCTTCCCGGACGGCCCGGCCCCCACGCGTCTGCGCTATTGCATCAATTCGGTATCGTTGCAGTTCGTGAGGAGCGGCGAGCCCCTGCCCGACCCGCTAAATCGCGGGGACAAGGTTTCAGCCTAGAGCATTTTTCGAGCGAAGTGGTTCCGGTTCGCGTGAAGAAAAATGCGTCAAAACAAAAGACTAGAGCTCACGGCCTGACGCAGTCAGGTCGGGAAATGCTCTAGCGCAAAACCGCGTTGCCGCCCTCGGTGACCATGAGGACGCTGTAGGTCAGGTAGCCGCGCTCGACCATCCGCCGCATGGCTTCATAGACCTCGGCCAGTTCTTCGTAGGCGGCGCGGAGGGCCGAGAGCCGCACGGTCTGCTCGGGCGTTATCGCGACGCCGCCCTCGGTCATGGCCACCGCTTCGGCAACCCAGCGGGCACGCGCCGTGGCTGCGGCGACGGCCAGGCGCTGGAACTTGCCGGAGTCGCTCTTATCGAGCACCTGGGCGATCACCGCGCTGTTGGAGGCGAAGGCCGTGTAGTCGATCTGCTCCAGGTGGCCGCGCAGGCGGCGCTGGGTCTGGGGATCGGTATCCTGCGGTTCGAAATGGTCGTGCGAACGGCGAAAACTGTTGCTGACGGTCGAGGACATGGCGACCTCCCTGAACTGTCCGTCTTGCCCAAGGTGTTTGGGAGGCGAACCTGGACGTCAGCATGCGCGCCACGCCTTAACGCCGGATTGAAGCGGACAGCCGTCAGTCGGGCGTGAAGATGCCCTGCAGGCCGACGATCATGGCGATGACGCCGAACACCGCCAGCACCAGGCCCGATCCCTGCGATCCGCTGGCCGGCAGGTCGCGCCCCGCGAAACGTCCGGCCCGCAGGCGATCCCACAGCAGCAACACGCCCACGGCGATCGCGACGATCTCGAAGTGGAACACGTGCGGCCCGCTGATCAGGTGGACGAGCAGGAAATAGCCGCCGCAAACCAAGGCCACGATGCCGACGATCCAGCGGAAAGGCG
Organism: Caulobacter sp. DWP3-1-3b2; assembly: GCF_049896325.1. Taxonomy (NCBI): domain Bacteria; kingdom Pseudomonadati; phylum Pseudomonadota; class Alphaproteobacteria; order Caulobacterales; family Caulobacteraceae; genus Caulobacter; species Caulobacter sp. DWP3-1-3b2. The sequence continues at coordinate 30,976 of NZ_JAFCUB010000036.1, read as the reverse complement.
ACAGTCGGTCGGCGAACCGTCCGAAGTCGTCGCCGGCCTTGGGGATCAGCGCCAGCAGGCCGATGGCCAGCATGAAACCGCCGAGGATGTTGGAGAGGTCGAGGAGGAGCGCGATCATGGCTGTGAAATGCCCGTCCAGTTCTGGCGTTCCACGCCACGCCGACCGCCGGACCCTTGGCCGGCGATCGTCCATAATCGCGGTGTAACGTCGAGACCCACGCTAGCGCAGGAATCTTCAATACTTTTGCCTCGCGGCGCCGCAGATGCCGAATGGTCGCGAGGCTTTCCGACCCGGCGGTCGCCAACAACACTTAACGCGCCCTTCACTGGAACTGAAAAATGGCGAACCATGATCTTGGGCGTGTCTACGGCGACCTTCACCCTGATTCACGTGATCATCAGCCTGATCGGCATCGCCGCGGGCTTGGTCGCCCTGGGCGGCATGCTAATCAACCGGCGGCTGCCCGGCTGGACGACCGGCTTTCTGGCCACCACCGCCCTGACCAGCGTCACGGGCTTCTTCTTCCATTCCAAGGCCATCGGTCCGCCGCGCATCGTCGGCGTAATCTCATTGGTGGTCCTGGCGATTGCGTTCTGGGCACTCTACGGCAGCAAGCTGGTCGGCGCCTGGCGACCGATCTATGTGATCACCGCGACCATCGCCCTCTATCTCAACGTCTTCGTCGGCGTGGCTCAGTCGTTCCGGAAGATCCCGCCGCTGCACGTCCTGGCCCCGGCCGGAACCGAGCCGCCCTTCGCCATCGCCCAGGGGGCTAGCCTGATCCTACTCGGCGGGCTGGGCTTCTTGGCGGTGAAGCGCTTCCGGCCGGTCTCCTAGGGCCGCCGCGTCCAGCCCCAGTCGCTGCGCCACCGCCGCCGTCGACGCCCCGCGCGGAACCACGACCCAGTCGCCCGGGTTGGAGGCTAGCACGGCCACCACGGCGTTCTTGGGACAGACGTCGAAGCAACCGACTTCGACGACGCCCGCGCGGGCCTTGCGGCCTTTGCCGGCGATAGATTTTCGCAGCGCCTTGGCCAGGCGCTGATCGCCGTTGTCGCCGAACCCGCCGTCGAGTTTCTTCGAACATTTGCGGCAGACCAGGACCACTTCGGTCCAGTCGGAACGGGCGCGCTTGAACGGCCTATCGTGGCTCACGGAGGTCCTGCCTGACTGGAGCCATGGCTCCGCTCACGCAGATGGGACGCGCCCGGCGGATGGCAAGGCCTCGCCAAGCTGCTAGAGACCGCCGCTGCAAGCAGGAGGCTCGCCATGGTCCGCACTCTGAAAGCTAAGTTGGCCGCGCCGCCATCGAAGATTGATCCCGTCGCCAAGGCCGACCAAGACTGGTTCGACGCCCACGAGGGCCGCGCGTTTCGCCTGCGCGATCCGGCCCCGCTGGAGTTCAGGGACCCGCTGGGCGAACCCGGCGAGGGCTTCTCGTGGCGCGTGCTGGTCGTGAAGCTGGCCGACGGCAATCGCCTACGCCTGCCGGTTTCGCTGGCCTGGGACCTGCACAACGATCACGCCAAGGACGTGCACTTGCGGACGATCTTCGACCAGGTGGCGCCGGAAAAGGCCAAGGCGATGCTGGCGAAAGGCTAGCCCCGCCGCAGCCAGGCCGCCACGGCCCAGGCGTGCCCGTCATGCCGCAGCGCCACCACGGCGTCGCGGGGATCAAGCCACACCAGCGTGTGGTCGTCCTCGACCTTGAGGTCCGGCCGCTCGGCCACGACCGTCACCGCGTACACCCCGCCGAAGTTGCGCAGCGGCTGGCCGTTGGACTTGATGAACGGCTGGCTGATCTCGACCACGCGGCGGCCGACCTCGACCACCAGGCCAGTCTCCTCGCCGAACTCGCGCACGATCGCGGCGGGCTCATCCTCACCGCCATCGACCGCTCCGCCGGGCAGATCGAAATAGGGCGGCTGGCCGGGCTTGCGCACCTCGACCAGGGCGATCTTGCCGTGGGCGCCCTCGGCGATGCCGAAGGCGGCCCAACGGTTCTTATAGTCCAGCGCCGCGTCGGGCGCGTCGAACGCCAGCAAGCGATCAGTCCTTGCCGTACAGGTCGATCCAAGGATCGGCCTTGCCCGACACCACGTCGGCGACGGTGGTCTCGGGGCGATAACCGATCTTGCCATTGGCGCTGGCCTTCCAGGCATCGACGACCAGGTCGCGCAGCTCGGTGGCGCCAGCCGCAAGCCGCTCGTCGACCAGGGCCTTGGCGCGCGGGTCGGTGGCGACCATGCCGCCGGCCTTTTCCAGCTGATACAGCGGCTCGACCAGACTGAAGGTCTTGGTCAGATAGGCCACGGTGCGAGTCTCGACCGCGCAGGCGCAATCGACATAGGCCGGCACCAGCTTCTTGACGTCGGCTTTGACGGCCAAGGCCTTGACCAGCGGCCCCTCGAAATCGCCATGGGTGGCCCGGCTCTGGGTGTAGCCGTTCGGGTTGGGGTAATCGCCCCAGCCGTTGTAGTGCACGCTCAGATGCAGGGGTTGGCTGCCGTCACCCACATAGTGGGCCCAGACGCCGAGGTCGCGGATCACCAACTCCTCGCGGCGCTTCAGGTCGGCAACGTAATAGGCGCGCTTGGTCTTGTCCTTCTCGGTCTTGGAGACTGCCTTGAGGATGCGCCAGTAGGTGAAGTCCTTCGCCAGCTGCTGGTAACCGTCAATGATCGTGTAGGGCAGGTAGCCGGCGTTCCAGCTGTCGTGGCCTGCCAGGGCCAGGGCCTTCTCATAGTCGGCTCGGGTAAGCGGCAGGGTCTCGACCGAGAATTTCGGCCCGCCATACATCTTGCCTTCATCGTCAAGGTCCAGGAAATGGGCCGCGTCGCGATCTGTGTCGTGGATCTTGCCCGAGCCCTTCCAGCGGTCCGGCTCGCGGGCATATTCGCCGATGGCGGCCACGGCGGCGGGCGTGCGCAGGAACGCCGGCACGGCGGCGGGCAGGCTCTCGGCGGCGACCACCCCGACCATGCGGTGTCCCCAAGCCCCCCAGGCCAGGGCCGATGGCGCGGGCGCGGCGATCAGGGCCACGACGGCCAGGCTGACGGACAGACGGACGGACGACTTCATGCGCGCTCCACGGAACTGACGGGCCCGACGACGCGAGGACGGGTCGATCCGAGCGACTCACTCGGCCAGAAAGCTGACCTGAGAGGCGTCTGACCGTGCCCATCCAGCGGGCGACTCGGGTTTAAGACACCCGCGCGCCCTTCGCTAGCGCCGGCTTGTCACGAACAGCAAGCGCCAGCACGAAGGCCCTTGTGAGGCCAGGCTTTGCGCGTCTTGCGGAACTGATTTCAACCCTGCGCGCTGCGCGCCGCCCCTGTCGCGAAACGTGCGCAGCGACCATCGGTCACCCCTGGATGGGTTGTCACGGGGCTGTGACCTTAGTACTTAGGCCGCCGACCGACACTCTACGCCGATAAGAGGAACTCCTCGATGCGACGCACGTTTGCGGGATTTCTGGCCGCTGCTCTGGCCATGTCCATCGCCCTCCCTGCCTCCGCCGGCGAACCCGAACAGCGCAGCGATCCGCTGGGCGACCTGATCACCGGGGCCCTGACGGGGTCCGTGCCAGGCTCGGTGGAATACCGAATGAAGGCCACGCTCTATCATGCGGGCGCCAAGGGCATCCGCGCGCTGGACAGCCTGGGCTGCAAGGTCGTGGCGATGCGCACCCTGGCGGTCGACAAGAGCGTGATCCCCCGCCGCACCGTGGTGTTCATCAAGGAAACCGTCGGCCTGCCGATGCCCAACGGCGCCAAGCATGACGGTTATTGGTACGCGTCCGACATTGGCGGCGCGATCAAGGGCAACAAGCTGGACCTGTTCAGCGGCCAGGGCGCGTCTTCGATGAAGCCCCTTATGAACCTGAACCTGGCGACCCTCTCGGTGACCAAGGTCGGCGAGTTCAAGGGCTGCCCGCCAGGATAGGCGGAGCAAATCAGTTAAAGAACTCGGTGGAGGCTGGCGCCGCTGAAACGGCCGCGCGGGTTGACGCGCTGGCTATACCGGGCGCGGGCTTCAGCATCTTGGCCACGCGATCGAGCAAATCGGCGCCACTGAACGGTTTCACCACGCAGGTGCGCACCCCCAGGGTGGCGGCGCGTCGAATATCCTCGACCCCCAGCCGCTTGCCGATCAGCAGCGTTGGACAGGGCGGTCGCAAGCGATCGTGCTGCAGGATCGTCAACAGTTTGAAAGCGTCGATATCGAGGATCCCCAAGTCGAGCACGAACGCCGCCGGCCGCATGTTGCGGATGATTTCCAAGGCCCCCGTGCCGCTGCGCGCCGACAACGGATGGTAACCCGCGACGTCCAGGCGGATTTGCAGCATCTCCGAAACCGCGCGGTCGCTGTCTGCGATGAGGATCCGGGCAACTGACATCAGAAGAGATCCAAGTCTCCGGCGTCGTCGCCGTCGTTCAATCCCGCTTCTTCCCCGCCGAACGAGGTCGTCATACGATCGGCCAAGGCGCCCAGCGTGATGCTCTTCAGCGCCGCTGTGACGCCGATCGTTTCTCGGGCCTCGACGGTCTGGCTGAGCCCCCGCGCGAAGGTCGAAAGGCCCGTCAGGTGCTGGCTGAGAAGGTCCACAGCCTGGACCCCCTCAAGCAGTTGCTCGCGGTGCTCGGGCGGAACTGTCATCAGCAACTTGCCGATCAGTGTGTCGAGAAAGATGCAGCGGGCGCCGGCCAATTCCAGCTCCCAAGACAGGACGTCGAATGTCGTGGCGACATCCGAATGAAGCTCAGTGGTCGCCGCTGACAAGATCGTTTCCCCCCAACCTTCGTGAAGGTAGGGGCACGACGGATAACGGCGGCTTAACCCTCCGCGGCTGAGCCTGCGTCCAAACTGCGCGGGGCAAGCCCGGAAGGCGCTAGAAGGCGCTAGATCCCCTCGCCCACGTTCGGCGCGGCGCCTGGGGCGCGAGCGACGTGGATACCGCACTCGGTCTTGTCCTGGCCCGCCCAGCGACCGGCGCGGACATCGGCGTTGGGGTCATCGACCGCCTTGGTGCAAGGCCAGCAGCCCACCGACGGGAAGCCCTGCGAGACCAGCGGGTGGGCCGGCAACCGATACTCGTCGACATAGGCGTCGAGCTCGGCCTTGCCCCAGTTGGCCAGGGGGTTGAACTTGATCTGGCCCTCGGCCTGCTCGACGACGGCGAGGCGCAGGCGGTCGCCGCCGTGGAAGCGCTTGCGGCCGGTGATCCAGCCGTCAAATTCGCCCAGGGCGCGGTCCAGCGGCAGCACCTTGCGGATGTGGCAGCAGGCGTCGGTATCGGTGCGCCACAGGTCGGACTTCGGATCGGTGACCGCCAGGTCGGCGAAGGCCGGGCGCAGGTCGCGCACCTGGGTCAAGCCCAGCTGAGCGGCCAGGCCCTTGCGATAGTCCAGGGTCTGGCCAAACAGCATGCCGGTGTCGAGGAACAGCACCGGGATGTCCTTGGACACCTGGCTGGCCAGGTGCAGCAGCACCGCAGACTCGGCCCCGAACGAACTGACCAGGGCCAGCCTGTCGCCGAAGGTTTCGAAGGCCTTGCGCAGGATGGTCAGCGGATGGGCGTCGCGCAGTTCGGCGTCCAGCCGTGCCACCAAGGTGGCGGTGCTGGAGGTCGGCTCGGCCACGGCTTGGTCATAGGCCATCACACACCCCGTTCCTCGAACGCCACCAGCCGGTCGTCGGCGGCGCGCTGATAGACATGGCGGAAGCGGTGGGCCGCCTTGGTCCAGGCCTCCGGCGTCGCCCCGTCATTGGGTTCGAAGGCGTCGAAGCCGCAGCGGACCATGAAGCCGGCCTGCTCCTGCAGCACGTCGCCCACGGCCCGAACCTCGCCCGTGAAGCCCAGCCGCTCGCGCAACAGGCGGGCCGAGGTATAGGCGCGGCCGTCACGGTATTTCGGAAAGGCCAGGGCCACCACCGCCAGGCGCGGCAGGTCATAGGCCAGGGCCTCGACCTCCTGGTCGGACTCGATGCGCACGCCGACCCGGCGACTATTGGACAGCAGAATCTCGCCCTCGGCCTGGAAGCGGGCCAGGGACAGGATCACGTCGCCCTCGGGGATGGCCTCCTCGTCGGCGACGTGAGTGAAGCCGTCCTCGGCCCATTGGGCCGTGGCGCCGGCCAGCCTAATCAGCCTGGGCATAGACCGCCTCCTTAAAGGGTTCGAGGCCGACGCGGCGATAGGTGTCGAGGAAGCGCTCCTCGCCGGTACGGATCGCCAGATAGGCCTCGACCAGGGACTCGATGGCCGGGGCCACCTTGTCGGCCGACAGGCCGGGGCCCAGGATCTTGCCGATCGAGGCGTCCTCCGCCCCCGATCCGCCGAGCGAGAGCTGGTAGAATTCCTCGCCCTTCTTGTCGACGCCCAGGATGCCGATATGGGCCACGTGGTGATGGCCGCAGGCGTTGATGCAGCCGCTGATCTTGATCTTCAGCTCGCCGATCTTCTCGGCGCGATCGGGGTCGGCGAACTTGCGGGCTATGTCCTGGGCGATCGGGATGGCGCGGGCGTTGGCCAGGGCGCAGTAGTCCAGGCCCGGACAGGCGATGATGTCGCTGGCCAAGTCGATATTGGCCGTCGCCAGGCCGTGCTTTTCCAGCATGGCGTGGACCACGGGCAGGTCGTCCAGCCTGACGTGCGGCAAGACCAGGTTCTGGGCATGGGTGACGCGCAGATCGTCCAGGCTGTAGCGCTCGGCCAGGTCGGCGACGACCTCCAACTGATCCGCGGTGGCGTCGCCTGGCGTCTGGCCGATGGCTTTCAGCGAAACCTCGACGATCGCGTAGCCGCTTTGCTTGTGCGGCTTGACGTTGTTGCGGGCGAAGCGTTGCAGGGCCGGGCTCAGCGCCTTGGCGGCCTCGAAGCTTTCAGAACGGGCCGGCAGGGTTTCGAACTTCGTCTGGGCGAAGGCGGCGCGGACGCGGGCCAACTCGGCGGCCGGCAGGTCGGCGCGCTCGGCGCTGATCTTGCCCCACTCCTCGTCCACCTGGCGGCCGAACTCCTCGGCCCCGAGGGCGGCGACCAGGATCTTGATCCGGGCCTTGTAGATATTGTCGCGGCGGCCGTGGCGGTTGTAGACGCGCAGCACGGCCTCGACATAGCTCAACAGCCGCTCGGCTGGCAGGAACGGCTTGATGGTCGGACCCACATAGGGCGTGCGCCCCTGCCCGCCGCCGACGATCACCTCAAAGCCGATCTGGCCTTCTCGGCCGTGGCGCAGGATCAGGCCGATATCGTGCACCTTCACCGCCGCGCGGTCGGTCAAGGCGCCGGTGATGGCGATCTTGAACTTGCGCGGCAGGAAGCTGAACTCGGGATGCAGGGTCGACCACTGGCGCAGCACTTCGGACCAGACGCGCGGGTCGTCGATCTCCTCGGCGGTGGCGCCGGCATAGGGATCGGCGGTGACGTTGCGGATGCAGTTGCCGCTGGTCTGGATGGCGTGCAAGTCCACCTCGGCCAGGGCGTCGAGGATATCGGGCGTGTCCTTCAGCTTCACCCAGTTGAACTGGATGTTCTGACGCGTGGTCATGTGCCCGTAGCCCTTGTCATAGGTACGGGCGATCCAGGCCAGGCGGCGGGCTTGGCGGGCGTTCAGCGAGCCGTAGGGGATGGCCACGCGCAGCATGTAGGCATGCAGCTGCAGATAGAGGCCGTTCATCAGCCGCAGCGGCTTGAACTGGTCCTCGGTCAGTTCGCCGGCCAGGCGGCGGGCCACCTGATGCCGGAACTCGTTGGAGCGGTCGGTCAGGAACTCGCGGTCGATGACGTCGTACTGATACATCTTACTTCCTGCGGATCAGGTCTACGCGGCCGGTGGAGCGGGCGGCGCCGTGGGCATGGCGCAGCGCCTCGATCACCTCGCCGCCGACGGCCTGCTTGCCGTGGGTGGGTTCGTTGGTAGGGCCCAGGGCCCGGATGCGTTCGCGGTAGCTGACCGGGGCCAGGCCGCCCTCGACCTGCGCCACGTCGATCAGATAGGCGTCGATGACCGTGGTCGCCTGGGTCTTGCCCTTGGCGACCGCCGCCTCGGCGTCGGCCTCATGCGCTTCGTCGAACAGCTCGGCCTCGCCGAAGCCCTCGACCCAGCGGCCGGCCTTCCAGAACACGACGTCGCCGTCGATCAGCCGATTGGCGGTGAGGACCTTCATGACCGGGGGCTCGCGCGCTGGAGGGTGGAGGAGATGATGTCGGGCGCCGCCTCGACGGCCATGGCCATCGATTCGCCGACCATCAGCAACGCCGGACCCCGCAATCCGTCGGCGGCGACGGCCATCTGGCCGAGCGTGGTGAGGATACGGCGCTCGTCGGGGCGGCTGGCGTTCTCGACGATCAGGGCCGGGGTGGCGGCGTCGCGGCCGGCCGCCGTCAGACGCGCAGAGATCAGGGCGGCGGTGCTGACGCCCATATAGACGACCACCGTCTGGTTCGGTCGCGCCAGCGCGGTCCAGTCCAGATCGGGATCGCCGTGCGCCGCATGACCGGTGACAAAGGTCACGGCCTGGGCCGAGCCGCGATGGGTCAGCGGCGCGCCGGCCCCTGCCGAAGCGGCCAGGGCGGCGGTGACGCCGGGGACCACCAGGCATTCGACGCCCGCCTCACGGCAAGCGGCCAGTTCCTCGCCGCCGCGACCGAACAGGAAGGGGTCGCCGCCCTTCAGCCGGACGACGACCAGACCCTCCAGGGCCAGGGCCACTAGCAGCTGATTGATGTCATCCTGCGGCAAGGTGTGGCGCGACTTGCGCTTGGCGACATTGATCCGTTGGGCGCCGCGCGGCGCCAGGTCGAGGATTTCGTCGGAAACGAGCCCGTCATGGACGATGACATCCGCAGCCTGCAGAGCCTTGAGGGCCTTGATCGTCAGCAGTTCCGGATCGCCGGGACCCGCACCGACCAAGGTCACGCGGCCCGGCGCGCGGACGCTCTCGCCGCCGCCGATGACGACGAGGCCGGGGGTCGTACGGGGGGAGGCGGATCGGACCGTGGGCCGAGCCATGATTCAGGTCCTCTATAAGCCAAACGCCATCGACGAAACGCCGGGCCGGCCTCTTGGCCAAACCGGTTAGCGCCAAAGCATTACGGGGCGAACCCTAGGGTCCGCCCCGCTCGCGTTCACCGATGAAAAGGGCCGTCTCCATCAGCGAACGCTTGCAAATTGGTCGCGACCGGGTCACTTCGCAAACAAGGTCTTCTGCCGGGGCGTTTAGTAAAACTCATGGAAAGACAGTCGGAACGGCGTCGCCTACCGCCCCTCAACGCCCTGCGCGCGTTCGAGGCCGCCGCGCGCCATCTGAACTTTAGCCGCGCGGCCGACGAGCTGTCGGTGACGCCCGGCGCCGTCAGCCAGCAGATCCAGAACCTTGAGGACTATGTGGGCGCGGCCCTGTTCAAGCGCACGCCCAAGGGCCTGCTGCTGACCGACGCCGCCCAGACCGCCCTGCCCGCCCTGCGCGAGGCCTTCGACCGTCTGGCCGAGGCCGCCTCTCTGCTGACCGCCGCCGTCGATGGCCGCCGCCTGACCCTGACCGCCGCGCCCTCCTTCGCCGCCAAGTGGCTGGTGCCGCGCCTGGGTAAGTTCGAGCAGGCCCAGCCCCAGGTCGATGTCTGGCTGTCGGCCGGCATGGAGGTCGTCGATTTCGCGGCCGGCGAGGTGGATCTCGCCATCCGCTACGGTTCGGGCCGCTATCCGGGGCTGGAGGTCATCCGCCTGCTCAACGAGACGGTGATCCCGGTCGCCTCGCCTGAGCTGCTGGCCAGCAACCCGCTTGAATCGCCCGAGGGCCTTGCCCACCACATCCTGCTGCATGACGGCTCGCCCGACGCCGACGACAGCTGCCCCGACTGGGCCATGTGGCTGGCGGCGCGCGGCATCCGGTCGGTGGACGGGGCGCGCGGGCCGCGCTTCAACCAATCGAGCATGGTGATCGAGGCCGCCGCCAACGGACGGGGCATAGCGCTGGCCAAACAGACCCTGGCCCAGGCCGATCTGGACGCCGGACGGCTGGTCATTCCCTTCGAGATTCCCACGGCGGTGGACTTCGCCTATTACGTCGTCCATCCCAAGGCCAAGGGACGACTGCCGCAGGTCAAGGCGTTCGTGAATTGGCTGCAGGCCGAGGCGGCCGCCCACGAGGCGGCCCTCCTCACCATGGACAACGGCGCGGGCATCTAGGGCTAAATGGTCAAGACGAATATCGAGGTCGGCGAACGGCTGGTTCCCGCCGACTGTCAGTCCATGGCCGACGTGCGCCAGGGCGTCGACGCCCTGGACCGGGCCCTGGTGGCCCTGCTGACCGAGCGCCAGGGCTACATGGACGCCGCCGCCCGCATCAAGCCCGACCGCGGCAAGGTCTTCGACCGGGCGCGGATCGAGGACGTGGTCGCGAAGGTGAAGGCCGCGGCCCGCGAGTCGGGGCTATCCGAAGCCATCGCCGAGCCGGTGTGGCGCACCCTGGTCGACCGCTGCATCGCCTATGAGTACGACAGCTGGGACCGGACGAAGGGCTCATAGGCCTTCTGAGTCAGTCACGGCACCACCGCGTCGGCCTGCAGGCTCGAGACATCAATGGCTGCGACGAGATCAGAAAGGCCCTTGGCTGCGGTCGGGCATTCCTCCGCTAAGCAAGCGATGCTGAACTTGATAAAGCTGTCGGTGCCTTTGACGAAAACTGTTCCACGCTCTTGGATGGCGTGTCCCTCAAAGGTCCCGCTACGCTCGCAGTCAACTTTGAGCATTCCAAGGGTGGTGGACGAGGTACAAACGATGGCAGCCGGGTCGCCCTCGGGCATCATGCCCCCCCTCAGCAAACGCCGAGCGAGGCCCTCGGGACCTGCATAATCTTCCGGGCCACCGATATCGACTTCGAGGCTGAAGTTCACAAAGGCGGGGCCATGGTCCGGATCACAGGTGTAATAACCCCGTCCACCATGCTGGAAACTCAGGAATTCGCCGAAGCCTGCCACCTGAACACGCACCCCATAAAAGCCCCTCATAGCGCAATGGTCGGTACGAAGCGGCAACGTCAGGCCGGTCGCTACGTGCCGCACCCGGTCGTCGGCTACGTCAAGCGCGCTGTCGAGCATGTTTTGCGAGAAGTCAGGCGTTCGCCCTGCCACAAAGACGTCTGAACCAAGGTAGGCCCGCCCATCGGGGTGGGTTTTGATAGCGTAGATCGCGGCCCCAGCGCTGGCGTTCGCCGGCAACAATACACTTAGGACAATAAGAAATCCGATGATGGCCGAGCGCATGTGGTTCCCCGATAAGCGTGGCCTTTCCATGCCCTAGGGTCGGCCAGCGCGCAACCTTGAGACGCCCTAGCCCTTCAACGACCGCAGCGCCCGTTCGTGGGCGTAGGCGGCGATGTCCATCAGCGCCAGGTCCAGCGCATTGCGCACCGCCTCGAGGCTCGCCGTGCCGTCCTCCGCCCCCTGGCACACGTCGCCGAGCGCGAAGGCCCCCACGCCGCGCGCTGCGCCCTTGACCGTGTGGACCGCGTCGCCCCAGCCCGGATGGCTCTTGCAGAGCATCGGCGACCACAGGGCGGCCTGTTCGCGGAACAGGGCCAGCACCTCGTCGATGACCGCCGAATCGTCGGCTGCGAACCCTTCCAGATAGGCGAAATCGACCGCGCCGCTGATGTCTCGTCTGGCCAAAAAATAGTCCCTTGCGTTCCAAGATTCTTTGCGTATGTTCCGCGCCTCGCCGCCGAGGCAGACCACCGCTTCGGGCCGGACGGGCGCATAGCTCAGTTGGTAGAGCAGCTGACTCTTAATCAGCGGGTCGTAGGTTCGAATCCTACTGCGCCCACCATTCTCCCCTCGTAATCTAGTTATACCCCTGTGGGGAATGACGCACGGATCGCGTGAGCCCAAACGCGGACAATCGTTTGCATGGGGTCTCGATAGGCAACCGGGACCGCCGCCGCGCGGTTTAAGGCCCCTAACGCGACTCCATCGCGGAAAGGGAACCATGCTCGCCCAACCCGCCGATCCCGTCGCGCCGTTCTTCGACATGGTCGGCCTGGCCGCGTCCGGCGATCCGGTGATGCTGCGAAACCTGGCCGCCACCCTGGGCGCCTTCTCGGTGCGCATCCTGGTCGCCGCCCTGATCTTGGCCGGCACCCTGTGGGCGGCCAACCGCCTGGGCCGCCTGGCCGAGGCGGGACTCGAACGCGTTCAAAGGCAGCAGCACCCGGCCGACAAGGCCCTGGGCAGCTTCGTCTCGGCCCTGGTCAAGTACGTCATCGTCGCCATCGGCCTGATCGCGGTTCTGCAGCAGCTGGGCGTGCAGGCCACCTCGGTGATCGCGGTGCTGGGCGCGGCGTCCCTGGCTATCGGCCTGGCCTTGCAAGGCACGCTGAGCAATGTCGCCGCCGGGGTGATGCTGCTGCTGCAGCGCCCCTATCGGGTGGGTGACAAGGTCGAACTGAACGGCCGCCAGGGCGTGGTCCAAGCCATGGACCTCTTCAACACCAGGCTGCTCGACTATGACGGCCTGACCCTGTTCCTGCCCAACGGCAAGGTGTTCGGCGACATGATCGTCAACATCACCCGCGCCGGGCGCCGGCGCATCGAGCTGGCGTTCAATGTCGACTACGAGGACGATCTAGACCTGGCCCTGGCCACCCTGCTGGAGGTGGCCAACAGCGACCGCCGGGTGCTGTCGGAGCCCAAGCCCTGGGTAAAGGTGACCGCGCTGCTCGACAGCAGCGTCAGCGTGACCCTGCGCTGCTGGGCCGCGCCAGGCGACTGGATGGACACCCGGTTCGACCTGCTCAAGGCCGGCAAGGAACGGCTGGAGGCCCAGGGGCTGAGCTTTCCCTATCCCCACCAGGTGGCGATGGAGCGCAATTCGGGCCGGCCGGCGTCCGCTGAGTCCGCTGAGCTCAAGGCCAAGGTCCGCGACCGGGCCTCGGCGCCGTAGCGGCACGGTGGCGCGGCTCGCCGTTCCGTCGGATGCTCAGCGGAGAAGCCAGAGGCCCCTGGATGATCACGCTCTATCACTGCGTCGGCGCGCGCTCGTTCCGGGCCCTTTGGGCGCTTGAGGAGCTGGGCCTGCCCTATGAACTGCGGCTGACGGCCTTCCCGCCGCGAGTCCGCGAGTCGGGCTATCTGGACGTCAACCCGCTCGGCACGACCCCGACCCTGTTCGACGGCGACACGATGATGAGCGAGTCGGCGGCGATCGGCGAGTATCTGGCCCGCCGCTACGGCCCGTCCGACCTGACCGTCGGGCCTGAGGAGCCGGGGTTCGGGGCCTATCTGAACTTCCTGCACATGGGCGAGGCCACCCTCACCTTTCCGCAGACCATTCACCTGCGCTACGCGGTGTTCGAGCCGGAGGAGCGCCGCCTGCCGCAGGCGGCGGCCGACTATGTGCAGTGGTTCCTGTCGCGGCTCAAGGCGGCGGCCAAGCTGCTGGACGATACGGGCTATGTCGCCGCCGGGCGCTTCACCATGGCCGACATCTCGGTAGCCTACGCCCTGAAGCTCGGCGAGAGCCTGGGCTTCTCTGACAAGTTTCCCAAGGCCTTCACGGATCACCTGGAGCGGATGAAAGCCCGTGCCGGCTACCAGCGCGCCCTGATCGCCGAAAGCCACGGGGAGCCCGTGCTGTGAACGCCCCTCTTGCGGATCTTGGCCGCATCCCCGTCATCGTCGGGATCGGCGAGGCGCTCGACCGGCCGACCGACCTGAGCCAGGCCCTCGACCCGTTGGCCCTAATGGCCCAAGCGCTGCGCGAAGCCGATAGCGACGCGGGCGGCGGGTTCCTGGCCAAGGTCGGCTCACTGGATGTCGTCAACCAATTGAGCTGGCGCTATGCCGACCCCGCCGCCGAGCTGTGCGCCCGGCTGGGCATCGCCCCGGCCCGCGCCGTCTACGGCCCGGTCGGCGGCGAGAGCCCGGTGCGGTTCCTGCACGAGGCCGCCCAGCGGATTGCCCGGGGCGAGGCGCAGGTCTGCGCCGTGGTGGGGGCCGAGGCGCAGTGGAGCGTCAACAAGGCCCGCGCCGCAGGGGTCGACCTGCCCTGGCCGGCCAAGCCGCCGGCGACGGGCGGCGGTCCGCGCATCGAGGTCCACCCGCTGGCCCTAAAGCTGGGCGTCTTCCTGCCGGTCAGCGTCTATCCGTTCTACGAGAACGCCAGCGCCCATCATTGGGGCCAGACGCCGCGCCAGGCCCTGGCCGAGTCCGGCGCCCTGTGGTCGGCCTATGCGGCGGTGGCGGCGGAGCAACCCAACGCCTGGATCAAGCGCGCCTTCACCGCCGAGGAGATCACCACCCCGCGCCCCGACAACCGGCCGATCGCCTGGCCCTATACCAAGCTGATGGTCGCCAACATGGCGGTGAACCAGGGCGCGGCGGTGATCCTGACCAGCCTTGCTGCGGCGCGGGCCGCCGGGATCGCCGACGAACGGCTGGTGTTCGTCTGGGGCGGGGCGTCGGCGCGGGAGCCTGGCGACTATCTGCAACGAGACCACTATTACGGCTCGGCGGCCCAGGACGCGGTGCTGGAGGCGGTCGGCGGCATGGTTGCCCAAGGTTTGGGTGGCTTCGACGCCCTGGAGCTCTACAGCTGCTTCCCCTGCGTGCCGAAGATGGCGCGGCGCACCCTCGGCTTGCCAGAAGGCCTGACCCCGACCGTGACCGGCGGCCTGACCTTCTTCGGGGCGCCGATGAACGACTACATGACCCACGCGGCGGTCGCCATGACCCGGCGACTGCGCGACGGCGGCGGGACCGGCCTGCTCTACGGCCAGGGCGAGTTCGTCACCAAGCACCATGGCCTGGTGCTCGGTGACCGGCCCTGCCCTGACGACGGAGCCCTGCTAAGGCCGGCCAGCGTGCAGGCGCAAGCCGACGCTCGGCGCGGCTCCGTTCCGGCCTTCCTGGAAGCCGCCGAGGGGCCGGCGCGGCTGGAGACCCACACCGTGCTCTACGACCGCGACGGCGCCCCGACCCACGGGGTGGCCATCGTCCGCACGGCAGGGGGCCGCGTCCTGGCCCGCGTGCCTGGTGACGATGGTGACACCTTGGCGGCCCTGACCGCTCAGGACGCCTTCGCCATCGGCCGAGTGGGGACGTTGAGGGCAGGCGGCGACGGGGTCACCGACTGGCGGTTGTGAACCTGTAAGCTCTACCGGCGTTCTCCTAACGAAGGGGAACCCGCCCATGTCTCGCCGCCTGATCGCGCCCGCCCTGTTTCTGGCCCTCGCCCTTGGCGCCTGCGCCTCGGAAAGATCGTCGGCGCCCGGCTACGGCTGGAGCTACATGGACAATACGGGCGACGGCCTGAAACTGGCCTATGGCCGTCCCAACAGCGACGACGTGGTGATGATGCTGGCCTGCGCGCCGGGCACCTCGGCGGTCACCGTGACCGCGACCAGCCTATCTGGTCGCGAAATCGCCCTGGCCTCGGGTCGCGTCGTCACCCGCCTGCCGGCCCAGCGAATGGCCTCGGACATGGCGGACGGCCTGCTGCAGGCCCGCACCACGACCGACGCCTCGGCGCTCAGCGCCTTCCGACGCACCGGCGACCTGACCCTGCTGGTCGCCGACGAACGTCACAACCTCGACGCCGCGCCGGGCGACCGGGCGGGCGTGAAGGCGTTCTTCAAGGCATGTGGGGCCTGACGCCTTCCTTGGGGTGATTGGCGCTTTGAGCTTTGAGCGACCGACCTGCTCCAAGCCATCTTCTTTTTTTGACCGTCATTCCCGTCCTTGTGGCGGGAAACCCTGGTTCAGCCGACGGTGAAGCGCCTTGGCGCGCGGGCGCGCCTCACCCCTGCCCTTGCGGCGGACAGAGGGGTTCCCGCCACAAGGGCGGGAATGACGGTCGAATGGGGGCGCGCGGCTGAATGTCGACAGCTTCACCGCCCCTGCTGATAGACCCGCACATAGTCCACCTCGAACCGGGCCGGGAACGCGGCGTCGTCTATACCCTTCTGGCCGCCCCAGCCGCCGACCGCGAGGTTAAGGATCAGGTACTGCGGCTTGTCGAACGGCCAGGCGCCCACATCGCCCGGCTGGTCGTTGTCGATCCGCACGAAGGCGCGGTCGTCCACGCCGATCAGGATACGGTCCTTGGTCCAGTCCAGCTGGTAGCGGTGAAAGGCGCCGCAGACGTCGGGCAGCTTGACCTGCCCGCCCCGCGCCTTGCCGACCGCGTGATTGTATTTCCCGGTATGCAGCGTGCCCTGCACCACGCCCTCGTCCCAGCCGACATGCTCCATGATGTCGATCTCGCCGCCCTGCGGCCAAGGCGCCTTGGGGTCGGCGGGCATCATCCAGATCGCCGGCCAGGTTCCGCGACCGCAGGCCAGCTTCGCGCGCACCTCGAAGAAGCCGTAGGTCCAGCCGGCCAGGCCCTGGGTCATCAGCTTGGCCGAACTATAGCGCTGCCCGCCCCAGTCGGCGGGCTTGGGATTGGCCAGATCATCGTGGCGGGCCTCGACGACCAGCCGGCCGTCCTCGACCCGGACGTTCTCATGGCGGCCGGCGGCGTAGTACTGCAGCTCGTTGTTCCACCAGCCGAGCTTGTTTCGCGACGTGTCGAACCGCCATTTGCGCGGATCCACCGCGCCAGGACGATCGAACTCGTCGGACCACACCAGCCGGGCGTCAGCCGGCCGGCCGCCGGGCTGGTCGACGGTGTAGCGGGTCTCGCCCTTGGGATCGGCCAAGGCCGGGCTGGCGGCGAGGAGCAGCAGGCTCGTGATGATCAGATTACGCATCGTCCCTCCCCTGAGAGTACGACGTGCCGGCGTTATGCCCGCCGCCCCGCCGCGCTGACATTGTCGATGCCCAGCGCCGACAAACACCCGCGCAGGATGCCCTCGGCGTCGAGGCCGGCCTGGGCGTACATGATCTCGGGCTTGTCCTGGTCCTGGAAGACGTCGGGCAGGACCAGGGTGCGGATCTTCAGGCCGCGATCGAGCGCGCCGTGCTGGGCCAGGGCCTGGAGCACGAAGGCCCCGAAGCCGCCCATGGCACCCTCTTCCACCGTGATGATCGCCTCGTGCTCGCGGGCCAGCCGCAGCAGCATATCCACATCCAGCGGCTTGGCGAAGCGGGCGTCGGCGACGGTGGCCGAGAGACCGCGCGCGGCCAGCAGGTCGGCGGCCTTCAGGCATTCGGCCAGGCGGGTGCCCAGCGAAACGATGGCGACGCTGGTCCCCTCGCGGACGATGCGGCCCTTGCCGATCTCCAGCGGCTCGGCCAGGGCCGGCAGGGTCAGGCCCAGGCCCTCGCCGCGCGGATAGCGGAAGGCGCTGGGGCGGTCGTCGATGGCCACGGCCGTGGCGACCATGTGGGCCAGCTCCAGCTCGTCAGCGGCGGCCATCAGCACCATGCCGGGCAGAGCCCCCATGAAGCCGATGTCGAAGGTGCCGGCGTGGGTCGGGCCGTCGGCACCCACCAGGCCAGCCCGGTCCATGGCGAAACGCACCGGCAAGCGCTGGATGGCCACGTCGTGCACCACCTGATCATAGCCGCGCTGCAGGAAGGTGGAATAGATCGCCGCGAACGGCTTCATGCCGTCGGCGGCCAGGCCGGCGGCGAAGGTCACCGCGTGCTGCTCGGCGATGCCGACGTCGAAGGTGCGCTCGGGATAGACCTTGCCGAACAAATCCAGCCCTGTGCCCGAGGGCATGGCGGCGGTGATCGCCACGATGGTCGGGTCGATCGCCGCGTGCTTGATCAGCTCCTGGGCGAAGACCTTGGTGTAGCTGGGCGGGCCGGCTGCGGCCTTGTGCTGCTGGCCGGTGACCACGTCGAACTTGACCACCGCATGGAGTTTGTCGTCGGCACCCTCGGCCGGGGCGTAGCCCTTGCCCTTCTGGGTGACGACATGGACCAGCACCGGCTTCTCGTCGAAGTTCTTGACGTTCTTCAGCACGCTGACCAGGGCGTCCATGTCGTGGCCGTCGATCGGGCCGACATAGTGAAAGCCCAGTTCCTCGAAGAAGGTGCCGCCGGTGACCATGCCGCGGGCATATTCCTCGGCCTTCTTGGCCGCGTCGCGCAGCGGCGTGGGCAACTTCTCGACCACGGTCTTGCCCAGCTTGCGCACCTTGCGATAGGCGCCGCCGGAAACCAGGTTGGCCAGATAGGCGCTCATGCCGCCCACCGGCGGGGCGATCGACATGTCGTTGTCGTTGAGGATGACGATCAGGCGCTTGGTGGTGTCGACCGCGGCGTTCATCGCCTCATAGGCCATGCCGGCGCTCATCGAACCGTCGCCGATCACGGCGATGACGCTGTTGTTCTCGCCTTTCGCATCGCGGGCGGCGCAGAAGCCCAGGGCCGCCGAGATCGAGGTGGCCGCGTGGGCCGCGCCGAACGGGTCGTATTCGCTCTCGGCCCGCTTGGTGAAGCCCGACAGGCCGCCGCCCTGGCGCAGGGTGCGGATGCGGTCGCGGCGACCGGTAAGGATCTTGTGCGGATAGGCCTGGTGGCCGACGTCCCAGATGACGATGTCCTTGGGCGTCTCGAACACGTGGTGCAGGGCGACGGTCAGCTCGACCACGCCCAGGCCCGCGCCCAGATGGCCGCCGGTCACCGAGACGGCGTCGATGGTCTCGGCCCGCACCTCGCTCGCCAACTGCTTGAGTTCAGCCACGCTGAAGCCGCGCGTGTCGGCCGGTGACGAGATGGTGTCGAGAAGAGGGGTCAAAACAGGCATGTCCGAAGAAAGCGCGGTCAGTTGCGTCGGTCCAGCACGAAATCCACGCTGCGACGCAGATGATCGGCTCGTTCGCCGAATATATCGAGATGTGACTTGGTTTGCACGGCCAACAGGTTGACCCGCTCCTTGGCCGCGTCGAGGCCCAGCAGCGTGACATAGTTGGCCTTGCCCTTGGCGTCGTCCTTGCCGCCGGCCGCCTTGCCCAGCACAGCCTCGTCGCCCTCGACGTCGAGAATGTCGTCGACGATCTGGTAGGCCAGGCCGAGGTCCTGGGCAAATCCCATCAGGGCCGAGCGCTCTTCCGGCTTGGCCCGGGCGATGATCAGCGGAATCTCGAAGGCAAACGCGATCAGGGCACCGGTTTTCAGGCGCTGCATGCGGGCCACGGCCCCCAGGTCGTCGCGGACGCCCAGCAGGTCGATCATCTGGCCGCCGCACATGCCTTTGGCGCCCGAGGCGATGGCCAGCTTGCGCACCAGCTCAGAGCGCACATTGCCATCGTCGTGAGTGTCGGGGTGGGCCATGATCTCAAAGGCCGCAGTCTGTAGCGCGTCGCCGGCCAGGATGGCCGTGGCCTCGTCGTACTGGATATGCACGGTTGGACGGCCGCGACGCATGTCGTCATCGTCCATGGCCGGCAGGTCGTCATGCACCAGGCTGTAGGCGTGGATACATTCCAGCGCGCAGGCCGCCCGCAGCACCGGTCGCTCGGGCAGGTCGAACATCTTGCCGGTTTCCAGGGCGAAGAATGGCCGCAGCCGTTTGCCAGGACCCAGGGCCGCATAGCGCATGGCCTCGGTCAGCCGGCTTTCCGGGCCCTCGGCGCGCGGCAACAGCTCGTCCAGCGCCACGGTGACGATATCGGCAGCTTGGACGATGCGCTTCTCGAGGTCGATCAAAACAGTTTTCCCCCGTTGGGAACGTCACGGTCCACATCGACCAGCACCACCCCGCCCTCGGCGTCGGGGAAGCCCAGGCACAGGACCTCCGACTTCATGGGTCCGATCTGGCGCGGCGGAAAATTGACCACGGCGGCCACCCGGCGGCCGACCAGCTCGTCCAGCTGGTAGTGCTTGGTGACCTGGGCCGAGGACTTCTTGATCCCGATCGCGGGACCAAAATCGATAGTCAGCTTGTAGGCCGGCTTGCGCGCCTCCGGAAATGGCGCGGCCTCGATGATCGTGCCGATGCGAATATCGACGCGCTCGAAATCCTCATAGCCGATCTGGGGAGAGGCCTGACCCATCAGTTGAACTCGGCCGCCTCGGCGGTCACGGCCCCGCCTTGGCCGAGCACGATCTTTTCGACCTTCAGGCGAGCGGCTTCCAGCTTCTTCTCGCAATGGGCCTTCAGCGCAGCGCCATCTTCGTAGATCTCGATCGAGCGCTCGAGCTCGGCCTTGCCGGACTCCAGCTCGCCGACGATCTGCTCCAGCCTGGCCAAGGCCTGCTCGAAGCTCATGCCTTCAAGATCTTGCGGACTGATCATTTCTACTCCGGGGCGAACCGGCGCACCCTAGTGGCGGGGCGCCGCTCGGGCAACGCCGTTGGCTCGGCATTTGGTGAACGAAGTTCAGGGGATGGACGCGGCTGACGCTCTGACGGGCGCCTAGACCCGCTCGAAGCGCTTCACGCACCAGTATTTGAACCCCTGGTCCAGGGTCTTCTTTAGGCCGCGCTTCTGCAGGGACAAGCCGATCATGGTGTTGAAGAAGCCATGGGCGATCAGCAACACTTCCTGGCCGTTCTCGGACAGGCCGATCAGCAGGTCGGCGGCCTGGTCTGCGCGGGTGTCGGCTTCGGCGCGGCTCTCCTGGCCGGCATGGTGATCGAAGAACCACCACCAGAAACGGGCGAAAAAGCCCCAGTTCTTGGGCGACATGCGGATCCAGGGCGGCCAGGGCGGCGGCGGCAGCGGAGCCTCGATGAACAGCGGATCGCGCGCGAACACCCTGCCGGCGGCGACCGCGTCAGCGGTCTCGATCGAGCGGCGGCGGGTCGAGGCGACGATGACGCCGGCCCGCTGGGCGGTGGTCAGCAGCGAGGCGGGCGGCGTCTGGCCGGGCAACAAGCCGCCCTCCTCGTAGCGCGCCCACCATTCGCCATAGGCCGGAGCGTTCAAGCGGATCTTGCGCGACAGGGCCGGTTCGCCGTGACGAGCCAGCGTGATGGCGCCGGGCCGGACAGCCGGGAAAAGGTGGTCGGCGCTGGGTTCGTCGGCCATAGATTCTGGAAGCTCGACTTCGCGCCGTGCGCGAATCCCTGAGCCCTTCACCCCTCCTGCAACGCTTTGACATGGGCGGCCGCCGAGCGGCCGAGCGCTTCTAGGTCGTAGCCGCCCTCGAGCGAGGAAACAATACGCCCGCCGCATCGGCGGTTGGCCACCGAGACGATCGCCCGGGTCGCCCAGGCGAAATCCTCGGCCTCCAGGCTTTGCTGGGCCAAGGGGTCGCGGACATGGGCGTCGAAGCCGGCCGACACCAGGATCAGGTCCGGCGCGAAGCCATCGACCTGATCCATCAGCCCCTCGAAGCCGTAGCGCCAGGCTTCTCGAGGCGCATGGGGCGGCACGATGGCGTTGGCGACATTGCCGACTCCGGTCTCCGCCGGATCGCCGGTGCCCGGATAGAGCGGCGACTGGTGGATCGAGGCGAAGAAAACCGAGGCGTCGTTCTCGAACGCGGCCTGGGTGCCGTTACCGTGGTGAACGTCGAAATCGACGATGGCCACGCGCTTCAGGCCCGAGGCCTGGGCCACGCGAGCGGCCACGGCGATGTTGGAGAACACGCAAAAGCCCATCGCGGCGTCCGGCTCTGCATGGTGCCCCGGCGGGCGAACGGCGCAGAAGGCCCGGGTGCGTTGGCCCGCCGCCACGGCCCGCACGGCGGCGGCAACCGCCCCGGCCGCCCGGCGCGCGGCCTTCAGGCTGCCGGTCGACAGGATGGTGTCAGGGTCCAGGGCCCGGGTCCCGCCATGCGGAGCGGCGGCCAGGATGGTCTCGATGTAGTCCTGCGGATGCACCAGGGCCAGATCGGCCAGATCGACCAGCGGGGCCTCGAAGATCTCCAGGTCCAGCCCGCCGTCGTCCTCCAGCGCGTCGATCACCGCCCGCAGGCGCTCTGGTCGTTCGGCATGGCCGTCGCCGGGCCGATGGTCGAGCATGTCGGCATGGGTGTGAAGCGCCACCTCCATGATCAGCCCACCTTGCGCGACGTGAAGACGACCGGCGGACTGGCCAACAGGTTGGCGTCGCCCCAGGCCTTGAGGGCCACGATCACCGGCTCCAGACTGCGGCCGCGCGCCGACAGGGCGTAGTCGACGCGTGGCGGGACCTGGGCGTGAACGGTGCGGACAATCAGACCGTCGCGCTCCAGCTCCCGCAATTGCTTGGTCAACATCCGCTGGGTCACAGCGCCCAGTCGCCGCCCCAGGGCGCTGAACCTCAGCCCGCCGCTCAGCAGGTGGTAGAGGATGACGCCCTTCCACTTGCCGTCGATCAGACCCAGCGTCGCCTCGACGCCGCACTCCTTCGGATCGTCCACGGCTCGCTCCTTGGTATCCCGATGGATACTACGTACAGAAAAAGTCCCTACTTGCGAAGTTGGCTGCGGCAAGCGATCTCGTGCGGCGCGGCGGCGCCGCAATTTCGGAGACACTGCCCATGAAGATCGTTGGCTTCCGCGAGCCCTTGCCTCTCACCGAGCCGAGCGCCTTGCTGGATCTTGAGGCCGCCGAGCCGACGGCGACGGGCCACGACCTTCTGGTCCGCATCAAGGCGGTTTCGGTGAACCCGGTCGACACCAAGGTCCGCAGTAGCGCCGAGCCGCCGGCCGGCGAGCCCCGGATCCTCGGCTTTGACGCGGCCGGTGTCGTCGAGGCTGTCGGCGAGGCCGTCACGCTGTTCGCGCCCGGCGACGAGGTCTTCTACGCCGGCGCTATCGGCCGGCCGGGCTCGAACGCCGAGTTGCAGGTTGTCGACGAGCGTATCGTCGGCCGCAAGCCAGCAAGCCTAGGCTTCGCCGAGGCGGCGGCCATGCCCCTGACCTTCATCACCGCCTGGGAGATGCTGTTCGACCGGTTCGACGTAGCCCGTGACGGCGGTGAGGGCCAGACCCTGGTGATCATCGGCGGGGCCGGCGGGGTGGGGTCGGCGATGATCCAACTGGCGCGCAAGCTGACCCAACTGACAGTGGTCGCCAGCGCCTCGCGCGACGAGACCCGCCAATGGGTCGGCGAACTCGGCGCGCATCAAATCTTCGACCATTCTCAGCCCCTGGCCGACGAACTGGCCCGGTTGGGCGCCACCGACCCGGCCTATATCGCCTGCCTGACCCATAGCGCCGAGCATTTCCCGGCCGTCACCGCGGCCATTGGCCTGCAGGGCAAGATCGGCATCATCGAGGCCGACGGACCGATCGACATTCGCCCGTTGCATTACAAGAGCGCCTCGATCCATTGGGAATTCATGTTCGCCCGACCGCAAGGCACGCCGGACATGATCGCCCAGCACCATCTGCTCAATGCCGTGGCCGACCTGGTCGATCAGGGCGTGTTGCGCACCACCCTGACCGCCGTGGTCGGCAAGATCCGCGCCGCCGACCTGATCGAGGCCCATCGTCAGGTGGAAGGCGGCCGGGTCATCGGCAAGCTGGTGCTCGAGGGCTTCTAGACGATCGGCGCGCGCGGCGGCTATGTCTCGGCCATGAGCCTCGACATCCGCCGCGCCACGCCCGCCGACGCCGACACCCTGTCCTCGCTGGGGGCCCGCACCTTCAGCGAAACCTTCGGCCATCTCTACCCGTCCGAGGACCTGGAGACCTTCCTGGCCTATGCCTACGGCCTGGAACGCACCCGGCGGGACCTGGCCGATCCAGCGAAGGCGAGCTGGCTGCTGGAGGACGAGGACGGCGAGGCCATCGGCTACGCCACCGCCGGACCCTGCGGCCTGCCCCATGCGAAGGCCTCGGCCGAGCACGGGGAATTGCACCGGCTCTATGTGCTGAAGGCCATGCAGGGTGGAGGCCGAGGGTCACTGCTCCTGACCACCGCGCTCGACTGGCTGGTGAAGGCCGGTCCTCGCCCACTGTGGATCGGCGTGTTCTCGGAGAACCTGGGCGCGCAGAAGCTTTATGCGCGGCTGGGGTTCGAGAAGGTCGGGGAATATCGCTTCCCGGTCGGCGAGACGCAGGACCTGGAGTTCATCCTGAGACGGGGGTGAAAACCCAATTCCTCCCCCCGTGGGGCAGGCAATCGCAGATGAGCGCGAGACGACTTCCCCCTTCCCCCTTTGATGGGGGAAGGGCCGGGGATAGGGGTGAAAGACTGTCCGGACGGGGGCGCGCAAGGACGAATATCTCGGGCGCCTTGCCTGCGAAACCGCAGCATCACCCCCACGCCCGCCCCTCCCCCATCAAGGGGGAGCGAGAAAAAGTCAGCTCCAAACCATATGCGATAGCCCTGCCCACAAGGCCCATAGGGGTAGGACCTGTTGCCTTGGCCGCCCGAACCCGCCATCCTTCGAACAACCGTTCGAAAGCACGCCCGCCATGTTCCTCCGCTTCTTTTCCGAGCTCCGCGCCGCCAAGGTGCCGGTCTCCCTGCGCGAGTACCTCCTGTTGATGGAGGCGCTGGACAAGGACGTCATCGATCGTCGCATCGAGGACTTCTATTTCCTGTCGCGGGCCAGCCTGGTGAAGGACGAGAAGAACCTCGACAAGTTCGACCGAGTGTTCGGCCATGTGTTCAAGGGGCTGGAAACGGTCGAAGACGGCCTGACAGCCGACATCCCGGCCGAGTGGCTAAAGGCCCTGACCGAGAAGTTCCTGACCGACGAAGAGAAGGCCCAGATCGAGGCCATGGGCGGCTTCGACAAGCTGATGGAGACCCTGCAGGAGCGCCTGAAGGAACAGAAGGAGCGCCACGAGGGCGGCTCAAAATGGATCGGCTCGGGCGGCACCTCTCCCTTCGGAAACAACGGCTACAACCCCGAGGGCGTCCGCATCGGCCAAGACAAGAGCCGGCACGGCAAGGCGGTTAAGGTCTGGGACAAGCGCGAATACAAGAACCTCGACGACAGCGTCGAACTGGGCACCCGCAACATCAAGGTCGCCCTGCGCCGCCTGCGCAAGTTCGCCCGCCAGGGCGCGCAGGAGGAGCTGGACCTCAACGGCACGATCCGCGGCACAGCGGAAAAGGGCTATCTCGACATCCAGATGCGCCCCGAGCGGCGCAACACCATCAAGGTTCTGTTGTTCTTCGACATCGGCGGTTCGATGGACGGCCATATCAAGCTCTGCGAGGAGCTGTTTTCCGCCGCCAAGACCGAGTTCAAGCACCTGGAATTCTTCTATTTCCACAACTGCCTGTACGAGGCCGTCTGGAAGGACAATCGCCGTCGCCAAGCCGAGAAGACCCCGACCTTCGAGGTGCTCAACAAGTTCCCCCACGACTACAAGGTGATCTTCGTCGGGGACGCCACCATGAGCCCCTACGAGATCACCTATCCGGGCGGCAGCGTCGAGCATTGGAACGAAGAGGCGGGGGCCATCTGGATGACCCGCCTGACCGACATCTACCAGAGCGCCGTCTGGCTGAACCCGACGCCCGAGCGGCACTGGGACTACACCCAGTCGATTGGGGTGATGAAGCAGTTGATGAACAACCGGATGTTCCCCCTGACCATCGACGGCCTGGACAAGGCGATGCGGGAACTGGTGCGAGGCTAGTCGGCCTGGTCCGGCTCGCACGCCGCTTCGGGCCTGGCCAGATCGTTCAGGAGTACTTGGCGGCTTCGAGGTCGTGGAGGCGGCGGTCGACCGGGCAGCGCGGCCTGGGTTTGCGGTCTTCGGGCATGGACGTCGGCTCCTTCCAAAGCCTCCCCCGTGGCGAAGGTGGTCGCGCAGGGACCGGTGGGGGGTCTCTCTGACCTTTCCGGACAAGGCTTTCGACCCCTCATCCGACCTGCTTCGCAGGCCACCTTCTCCCGCAAGGGGGAGAAGGAAACTCCGGCAGCAACCCGCCCCCAACAGTCCTTCCCGACGTCCGCTTGTGAACAGTCTCGAGCCCTCTGGCGTTGCCCATGGCAAGCCCTTGCAACGGCGGCGAACCATCAACGATCCGCACGACCTCGACCGCTTCGTGACCGCCCAGGCGTCGACCTATGACACCGCCTTGGCTGAGCTTCGCCGCGGCCGCAAGGCTAGCCACTGGATGTGGTTCATCTTCCCGCAGGTGGCCGGACTCGGCTTCAGCGCCACCTCGCAACGCTACGCTATCGGCTCGCTTGACGAGGCCCGGGCCTATCTGGACCATCCGGTGTTGGGCCCGCGCCTGGTCAGGGCCGTCGAGGCCGTCAACGCGGTGGAGGGCCGCTCGGCCCACACCATCTTCGGCGCGCCCGACGACATCAAGTTTCAGTCCAGCCTGACGCTGTTCGAACAGGCCGCGTCCACCCCAGAGGTTTTCGCGGCGGCCCTGTCGCACTATTACAACGGCCAGCGCGACACCCGCTCCCTGGCCCTGTAGGATCGCGGCCGCAGCCGATAAGGCGGGCGCCCGTCACTTTCCTCCGCCCACCGCCCATCTTGACGCTTGCGCCAATTTCGAACGGCCGTAAGACTTCCCCGCAGGTAAAGGGGGATACCGTCCGTGAGTCCGAAGAGCGAGGCCGTGGCCGCTGCCCAAGCGCCCGAGGCCGACATCGAGAGCATCGACAACGAGGCCGTCACCAAGAACCTGGTGTTCGTGGCCGCCGAGCGTCTGTTCGCGCTGCACGGCTTCCAGAACGTGTCGGTGCGCGACATCACCGCGGCGGCGGGGGTGAACCTGGCCTCGGTGAACTATCATTTTGGCTCCAAGGACGCTCTGATCTACGAGATC
Source organism: Caulobacter sp. DWP3-1-3b2 (assembly GCF_049896325.1). Classification (NCBI taxonomy): domain Bacteria; kingdom Pseudomonadati; phylum Pseudomonadota; class Alphaproteobacteria; order Caulobacterales; family Caulobacteraceae; genus Caulobacter; species Caulobacter sp. DWP3-1-3b2. Next base: position 4,397 of record NZ_JAFCUB010000036.1, on the reverse strand, counting down.
TTCCGTCGCCGCACGGTCGAGCTGAACCGCGAACGGGCCAAGAAGCTGCACGAGGCCATCGACCGCCACGCGGGTTCGCCCCCGGTGCGCGAAATCCTGGCCGCCCTGCTGACCCCGCCGCTGAAGTGGCTGGCCCCCGACCATGAGCGCCGCATCTCGTTGCAGTTTCTGATCCGGGCCCGCAGCGAGGGCACCGATGAGATCCGCAAGGTGCTGCAGACCGACGTCACCCACCTGCGCCGCTTCTCCGACGCCCTGCTGAAGGCGCGTCCAGACTTGCCGGCCGAGCAAATCTACTGGCGGCTGCACTTCACCCTGGGCATGCTGCACAACAACCGCTTCGCAGAGTTCGACCGCCTGAACGTACTGTCGGAAGGCGCGACCAGCGAGGCCGACGTCGAAGCGTTGCTCTCCCGCATGCTGGCCTTCGCCGAGGCGGGATTCGCGGCCTAGAACGCTTCTGCCGCCAGCGTCCAGGCCTGCTTCAAGTCTTCGACCAGCTGTGCATAGGCGCGAGCCTTGGCGTCGGGGTCGGGCACGCGCAGCAGGTATGAGGGATGCCAGCTGACCAGGCCCTGGCCGCCGTCGCTCAGCGGTTGGGGTTGGCCCCGGCTCTGGCCGATCGGCACGGCCTTGCCGAACACCGCCAGTCCGGCCGTCGCGCCCAAGGCGAGGATCACCTTGGGCGCTACCAGCCGGCGCTCGGCGTCGAGCCACCAACGGCAAGCCTGGACCTCGCCCCGGTCGGGGGTCTTGTGGATCCGCCGCTTGCCGCGCGGCTCGTGCTTGAAATGCTTGACCGCGTTGGTGACGAAGGTCTGGGCGCGAACGACGCCGGCCTCGGCCATGGCCTTGGCCAAAAGCTGGCCGGCGGGACCAACGAAGGGCGCGCCCTGCAAATCCTCCTGGTCGCCTGGCTGTTCGCCGACGATCATCAGATTGGCCCCTCTTCCACTCAGGAGGGCCGGCCCGACGCCCGGCACGCCCTGGGTGGCGTCGCGCCACAGGTCGCAGCGGCGGCAGACCTGCACCCCGGCGGCCACCTCTTCCAGGTTGACCAGGTTGCTCTCGCCGTAAGAGCCATCGCGGCTATGGCGCAAGGCGGCCTTGAGCACCCGTTCCGAGGGCTTGGTCGGTTGGGCGGTGACCATCAGATCGGTCCGGTTCTGGGCTTGCTCGATCAGCTGCGGAATGAGCGCCGCCTCCGGCAGGTTCCGCCAATAGCGCTTGGGCATCTCCTGTTTCATCATCACCGGGTTCAGCCGGGCCGGGTTGAAGATCGAGGCGTAATAGGTGCGCCACATCTCCTCCTGGGCATCCTGCGACGGCGCGTCGGCCGGATCGGCGCCGGGCGACATCGTCAGGAAGCTGCGGTCCCAGTGGACGCAGGCGTCGGGGGTCAGGATCGACCAATTCATGTTGGCGAACCGCCGGGCGAAGAACGGCGACGCCGCCTCGGTGACCCGGTGGGCGGGCTCGAACCAGGCGACGAAGGTCTCGGGCGTCACGTCCTCCAACAGGCGGAAGCGGACGAAGGCGTGCATCTTGTGGATCGCCCGGCCCACGTTCTTGGCCATGTCGCGGGCCTTGGCGACATTGGCGTCGGCGGGGTTGGCCAGCAGCTTGGGCTGGGCCTCAAGGCGGTGGAGGATGCGGTAGAGCAGCGATAGGCGCTCGGGCGAGCGGTGAAGGATGACAGTCTTGGCGAGATCGACGAAGGCGGCGGGGACCTTAAGAATTCTTCCCTCTCCCACCTCAGGCGCCTTTCCCTCCCCTTTATGGAGAGGGAAAGAACCGGCGCCCTCAAACAGGTCCCGCTCCACCGTCCACACGACCGCCTCCGGCGCCACGCCTTCGGCCCGCAGCGCCCGGGCCGCGTCGCGCCAGCCGTCGAAATCGATCTCGGACTCCAGCCGCACGACCCGCATCAGAACAGGCTCAGCTGCTGTGGCTCGACCAGCGACGCCCGCAGGCCCGCGCCGTCCGTGGCGGCTCCTGGCGTCCAGTCGGCGGTGACGATGAACGGCTTGGCGCGCTTGACCGAACCGCAGACGCGCTTGACGTCTTCCAGGGTGAGCCGCGTCTGGATCCGGGCCAGCAGGATGCGGTCGACCCCCTTGGTCCCCAGGCCCGGCGTGCGCAGTAGGGTCTCGCGATCGGCGGTGTTGACGTCCACCGGGAAGTCGCCCCGGTTTCGCAGGGCCCAGGCGGTCTTGGGGTCCATGGTCAGATCCAGGTCCTCGCCCGGCGCGACGATCTCGCCCTGGCTAAAACCGTAGAACCGCATCAGCCAGTCGGCTTGATAGAGCCGGTGCTCGCGCACCAGCGGCGGGCGGATCAACGGCAGGCGGGCGCTGCTGTCGGCCATAGGGCTGAAGGCCGAATAGTAGACGCGCTTAAGCTGGTAGGAGCCATACAGCGCCGCGCTGCGGGCCAAGATGTCGCCGTCCTTGGTGGCGTCGGCGCCGATGATCAGCTGGGTCGACTGGCCGGTGGCGAACTTGCGAGGCTTGGCGCGCCCGACCTTGACGGGCTCGTTGCGATCCTCGATGGCCAGCCGCATGCGGCCCATGGCCTTCTTGATGCCGGCTGCGTCCTTCTCCGGCGCCAAGGCCGCCAGGCTCTCGTCCAGCGGCAGCTCGACATTGATCGACACCCGGTCGGCATACAGCCCCGCCTCAGCCGCCAACTCCGGCGAGGCCTCGGGGATCAGCTTCAGGTGGATATAGCCGCGGAAGTCATGGTCCAGCCGCAGGCTCTTGGCCACCCGCACCATCTCTTCCATCGTATAGTCGCCGGTGCGGATCACCCCCGACGACAGGAACAGCCCCTCGATATAGTTGCGCTTGTAGAAGTTCAGGGTGAGGTCGACGACCTCCTTCACCGTGAATCGCGCCCGGGTGACATTGGACGACACCCGGTTGACGCAGTAGGCGCAGTCATAGATGCAGAAGTTGGTCAGCAGGATCTTGAGCAGACTGATGCACCGCCCGTCCGGCGCGTAGGCGTGGCAGATGCCCATCCCCTCCGTCGAGCCAACGCCCTTGCCGTCCGTCGAGTTTCGCTTCTGGGCGCCCGACGAGGCGCAGGAAGCGTCGTACTTCGCCGCGTCGGAGAGGATGGCGAGCTTGCGTTTCAGATCGAGGATAGCCATTCCCCTATCCTATTGTTCTTATTTTGTTCTGTCGACTGCGATCACCTGGCTGTGACGGAACGAAGCGGGTTTCCTCGGGTTATTTTGGCCCATGGCGCGGCTCGGCATCCTTCATGAAACGCGGTACGCCTACGCCCGGCCGGTCGGGTTCGGGGCTCACCGGCTGCTGATCCGGCCGCGCGACAGCCATGCCATCCGCATCGTCAAGGCGTCGCTGCAAACCTCCCTGCCCGGCGAGACCCGCTGGACCTACGACGCCGTTGGCAACTGCGTCTGCTGGTTCACCCCGCGTGGCGAGGCCGACGGCTTGACCATCACCAGCCGCCTGATCATCGACCGCTTTCCCGCGCCCCTCACATCGTTGCAGATCGACGATCCTCACACCATCTCGCCCATCGTCTATTCGCGCGAGGACCGGGCGGTGCTGAACCCGTTCATCACCCCGGCCACCGACGACGACGACCGCGTGCTGCTGCGCTGGCTGCGCCAGCAGATGGAACGGCCCGACGAGCCGGCGATCGACTTCCTGCTGCGGATGAACCGCACGATCCACGACCACTTTACCTATCAAGCCCGGCCCGAGGCCGGTACGCAAGCGCCCGCCGAGACCATCAGCCTGGGCAGCGGCACTTGCCGCGACTTCGCCTGGCTGATGGTCGAGGCCTTGCGCCGGCTAGGCTATGCTGCGGTGTTCGCCACGGGCTACATCTATAGCGGACCAAGCTCGGCCCTGCGGGGCGCGGGCGCCACCCACGCCTGGTGCGAGGTCTTCCTTCCCGGCCTGGGCTGGACCGAGTTCGACCCTACCAACGGCCTGGCGGAGTCGCCGGACCTCATTCTGGTGGCCCATACCCGCACCCCCAGCGAGGCCAAGCCGATCTCGGGCACCATCCTGGACGATCCGGGCGAGGCCAAGCTGAACGTGTCGGTCGAGGTGCGACTGTTGGATGGCCTCAGCGCGGCGGCCTGAAGACAAGAAAAACACAAGGGAGGACCGATATGATCAAGCCTTTCGAACACCAGGCTAGAGCATTTTCGAGCGAAGTGGTTCCGGTTCGCTTGAAGAAAAATGCGTTAAAACAGAAGATTAGAGCTCACGGCATGACGCAGTCAGGTCGGGAAACGCTCTAGGGTCAAAACCCAATCAAGGTATTGATTGAGCATTCTTGCTGTGATTCACTCTTTGGAACGGAGGTGGATCATGGCTGGAGAGTTCTGGTTATCGGATCGGCAGTGGGCGGCA
>NZ_JAFCUB010000035.1:0-40511 GCF_049896325.1 Caulobacter sp. DWP3-1-3b2 | reverse complement strand
TTTCCAGGCGGCGGTCGCCAAACCGCCCCAGCAGCAGATCCATCGCCATCTCCCGTCAGATGAACCCAATGAATCAGAGCTCGTCCACTCGCTCAATCGAGATGTGTGAACCTGCTAGCTCGAAGAGAGAGGGTTTCGCGCACTACCGCCCCAACGCTCTCGCCAACGCCGCCACAACCCGCTCCACATCCTCATCCGCCATCGTCGGATACAGCGGCAGGGTCAAGCACCGGGCGTACCAGGCATCCGCTCCGGGCAGCTCCAGGGCGCCGTAGCGGGTCTGGTAATAGGGCTGGGTGTGGACCGGGATGTAGTGAACCTGGCTGCCGATCCCCGCCGCCTTCAGGGCCTCGACCACCGCGCGGCGGGTTGTGCCCACGGCTTCGAAGTCGATCAGCACGGTCAGCAGGTGCAGGGCCGGGTCGGACCAGGCGGGGCTCTCAGCCAGGCGCACGTGCGGGACCAGGACCGCCAGTTTTTCGGCATAGAGCGCCGTCAGCGCCCGCCGCCGCGACACGAAGCGGTCGAGCTTGGAAAGCTGCGAGATCCCCAGAGCGCAGAGCACGTCGGGGATGCGATAGTTGAAGCCCAGCTCCGGCATCTCATAGACCCACGGCGCGGCGCCCTCGGGCCGCACCATGCCGTGGCCGCGCAGGGAGCGAGCCCGCGCCGCCAGGGCCGCGTCGTTGGTGGTCAGCATGCCGCCCTCGCCGGTGGCCAGGGTCTTGACCGGATGGAACGAGAAGCTGGCGAAGGCCGAAAAGGCGCCATCGCCGACCCGGTGGACCACGCCGTCAAAGGTCCCCACCGAGCCCAGCGCATGGGGCGCGTCCTCGACCAGCACCGCGCCAATGCCGTCAGCCAAGGCCTTCAGGCCCGGCAGATCGCAAACGTCGCCGCGCAAGTGCACCGGCAGCACGGCTTTGACGCGACGGTCGCCCGCGCGCTTCAGCGCGTCGGCCAGGGTCTCGGGCGTCATCAGGCCGCTATCGGGATCGACATCGGCGAAGACCACCTCGGCCCCGACATAGCGGGCGCAGTTGGCGGTGGCCAGGAAGGTGACCGACGGCGCGATACAGACGTCGCCCTCGCCGACCCCCAGGGCCAGCATGGCCAGGTGCAGGGTGGCGGTGCCATTGGCCACGGCGACGGCGTGCTCGGCCCCGACCTTGGTCTTGAACGCGGTCTCAAACGCCTCGACGGTCGGGCCCGTGGTCAGAAAGTCGGCGCGCAGGGCAGCCGCCACCGCCGCCACGTCGTCGTCCTCAATGGTCTGACGGCCATAAGGGAGAAAGGGGGGCAGGAGCGGCAGGTCCGACACCTCAGGCCTTCTCGGCCAGCATGGCGTTAAGGCCGGTCTCGCTCAGCCAATCGTCATTGTTGTCGCTGCTGTAGCTGAAGCCTTCGTCCACCGGCTTGGCGCCATCGGCCGGGCCGAAACGGTCGCGAGGATATTCCACGAAGGTCGGCTCGATCACGTAGCGGTCTTCCAGCTCGACCGTGGCGCGGGCGTCGTCGGCGCTGATCATCATCTCGTGCAGCTTCTCGCCCGGCCGGATGCCGACGATCTTGACGCCGGCCTGGGGCGACATGGCCTTGACGAGGTCGGGCATGGTCATCGACGGGATCTTGGGCACGAAGATCTCGCCGCCGCGCATCAGCTCCAACGACGACAGCACGAAGGCCACGCCCTCGTTCAGGGTGATCCAAAACCGGGTCATCCGCGGGTCGGTGACCGGCAGCTCGGTCGCGCCTTGGCTCAGCAGGCGCTTGTAGAGCGGCACCACACTGCCGCGCGACCCCACGACGTTGCCATAGCGAACGACCGCGAAGCGCGTGCCGATGTCGCCCGACAGGTTGTTGGCGGCCACGAAGGTCTTGTCCGAGGCCAGCTTGGTCGCGCCATAGAGGTTGATCGGGTTGCAGGCCTTGTCGGTCGACAGGGCGACCACCTGTTTCACCTGGTTGGTCAGGCTGGCCCAGACCACGTTCTCGGCGCCCATGATATTGGTGTGGATGCATTCGGACGGATTATATTCGGCGGCGGGCACCTGTTTCAGGGCGGCGGCGTGGATGACGATGTCAACGCCGCGCAGGGCCAGGGTCAGGCGCTGGCGGTCGCGCACGTCGCCGATGAAGAACCGCAGCTTGCCATAGGTGGCGTCATCGAACTGCTCGCGCAGCTCCTGCTGCATGTCGCTCTGCTTCAATTCGTCGCGGGAATAGATGATGACCTTCCGCGGGTCCGACAGCCGCAGCACGGTCTCTATGAAGCGGCGGCCAAACGACCCGGTGCCGCCGGTCACCAAGATGACCTTGCCGTCCAGATCGAGGTTTTTCGGAGAAAAGCGCCCCAATTTCAATCTCCTGCGCGCCCGCCGCGAGGATCGTGGAGCGGGGCGTTTCATGGTTAACGCCCCTTTGTGCGCGCCAGACGTAAAGAGGACGTCAACCCCGTCGTGTCACAAGGCGTCATGCGCCGCGCCCTCCTGATCCCCGTCCTGTCGCTGCTGGCCGCCGCCAGCCTCGCCGCCACGCCCGCCTTCGCCGGCCACGGCAAGGAGGAGAAGGGGGCGCCCGTGGCCTATTTCGCCCTCGAAACGATCACCGCCACCACCATCCGTCGCGACGGCCGGCGCGGGGTCATGACCCTGGAGAGCGGCATCGAGGCCCTTGATCCCAAGGTGATGGAGCGCGCCAAGCAGTCCGAACCCCGCCTGCGCGCCGCCTTCGCCCAGGTGCTGATGACCTACACCGCCGGCATGCCGCGCGGCGCGGCGCCGAACCTCGACTATCTGGGCTCGCGGATGCAGGAGGCCGCCGACAAGGTGTTGGGCCGCAAGGGCGCCAAGGTGCTTCTGGGCTCGGCGATGGTGAATTAGGGCGCAGAGCCCTACTTCTTTCGCCGCGCCTTGAAGAAGCCTCGCAGCAGGTCAGCGCTCTCCTGCGCCATGACCCCGCCGGTCACCTCGGGCCGCCAGTGGCAGGTGGGCTGGGCGAAGAATTTCGGGCCGTGCACCACCGCCCCGCCCTTGGGATCCTCGGCCCCGAACACCACCCGGCCGATCCGTGCGTGGCTGATCGCCCCGGCACACATGGCGCAGGGCTCCAGAGTGACCACCAGGGTCAGGCCGGTCAGGCGGTAATTGCCCAAGCGCGCGGCGGCCAGCCGGATCGCGGTGATCTCGGCGTGGGCCGTGGGGTCATGCGCGCCGATCGGCCCGTTGCCGGCCGTCGCCACGACCTCGCCCGTCGCCGGATCGAGGATCACCGCCCCCACCGGCGTCTCGCCGCGCGCGGCGGCGTCGCGCGCGGCGTCGAGGGCCAGGGCCATGGCGGCTTCGTCGGTGAGCAGGGCGGCGATGGTCAGGACTCCGGGGTCAGGAGATGGACATGGGCGGAAAACCCGACATCCGCCGCCCGTCTGGCCAGCTTCGCGTCGGCGGTGACCAGACGGAGGCCCCGTCGGAGCGCCAGGGCCAAGTAGAGGCTGTCATAGGCGGAAAAGCCGCGGCTGGTCGCCAAATCATAGGCAGGTCCCGCCAGATCACCCAAGGACGCGACTTGGTCAATCAATCGGGGCAGCCGCTCGACAGCCGCGCGCGCATCCGCTTTCGAGGTCAGGCCACGCCGAACGAACTTCGTCGCGGCCGAAGCAAATTCGGCGAAGATCAGGTCTGGCGCAATTCGTCTCGCACCCAATCGCATAAAGGTCAGCGCCGCCGCCGATCCTGGCCCTGGAAGCAGCCAGTCAAGAGCGACCGAGGCGTCCAGCACGACCTCATCGCTCATCGCTGTCTCGATCCTCCCGGATCAAGTCGGCGCCGGAGATCGTGGACGGCGTTGACGCGTTCTGGAACCACTCGACCATCGCCACGAGCCGATCATTGGCCAATTGGTTCAGCAGGGTGACGCAGGCGCCGGCCCGGTCGCCGCCGTGCTCCTTGGCGTGCTCGTCGATCATCCGCAGGGCGCGTTCGCCCAGGGCGGCGAGCGGAAAGGTCACCATAGCGGGGGCGTCTTGCAGGAACGCCGCCTGCTCCTCGGCCACGCCGGCGGGCGCCGCTTCAGCCTTGACGAAGCCGACGGTTCGCGCCGCGCGATCGAGGGCGGCCGTCTTCCAGCCCGCGTCGAGCCATGCCGCCGCGTGCGAGTGTCCGGCGCGGGTGTTCGACCACCAGGCCGGGTGCTCATAGGCCGAGCGTGGCAGGCCAAAGCCCAGGATGCGTTCGATGTCCGCGAAATCGAGCCGGGTCTCGACCGCTGGGAACAGCCCTTCCAGATGGTGCTTCAGAGGCCCGTACTTCACTGCGCTAACTCCAGATATTATACTTAGTATATACTATTTCTGAACGCGGTCAAACTTGATCCGGGCCGCATTCAGTGCGCATTAGAAAGCTGCCCATCGTGAGATGCGCCTCTCCCCTTGAAGGACCGACGCCATGACCGAGAAATACCAGCCCCACCTGCATGACAACGCCGTCCCCGGTCAAGACGACGGCGAGGGCGGTTCGCGGATCGCCAAGATGCTGGCTCGGGCTGGCGTGGCCTCGCGGCGCGAGGTCGAGCGGCTGATCGAAGCCGGGCGCGTGGCGCTGAACGGCGAGGTTCTGACCAGTCCCGTCGTCAAGGTTCGCGCCGACGACATCCTCACGGTCGACGGCAAGATGATCGACGCGCCCGAGGCGACGCGCGTCTTCCGCTATCACAAGCCCACCGGGCTGATGACCACCCACAACGATCCCAAGGAACGCCCGACGGTGTTCCAGGCCCTGCCGCGCGACCTGCCCCGGCTGATCTCGGTCGGCCGGCTGGACCTCAATTCCGAGGGCCTGCTGCTGCTGACCAATGATGGCGCCCTGTCACGCGCCCTGGAAATGCCCAACAACGCCTGGGTGCGGCGCTATCGCGCCAGAGCGTTCGGCGACACCACCCAGGCCAAGCTGGACAGGCTGAAGGACGGCTGCACGGTCGAGGGCGTCCGCTACGGCCCGATCGAGGCCCGCCTCGACAAGGCCCAGGAAAAGGTCGGCGGCGGCAAGAACATCTGGATCACCCTCACTCTGAGCGAAGGCAAGAACCGCGAAGTGCGGCGCGTGCTGGAGTCGCTCGGCCTGAAGGTCAATCGCCTGATCCGCTTGTCCTACGGCCCGTTCGCCCTGGGCACGCTGATGCCGGGCCAGGTCGAGGAGGTCGGCCCCCGGGTGATCCGGGAACTGCTGGACGGCATCGTCTCCGAGGAGAACATGCCCAAGGGCGACAAGCCGCAGTTCATGGGCGTGGCCGATCCGATCAAGGCCGTGGGCACGACGGGCGGCGGCGAGATGCAGCGGCGCGGCGTGCCGCGCAGCAACAGGCTGACCCAGGTGTCGATCATCACCGAAGAGGAACCGGTGGAAGAGGCGAAGTTCGTCCGTAAGCCGGGCTGGGCCAAGCCCAAGAAGAAGCCGGTGATCGCTGGCCGCGAGCCCGTGAGGGCGGCCAAGAAGTCGCTCGACAGCAAGATGATCGGCCCCAAGCCGCTGTCCTACCGCGACGCCGCCGCCAAGCGCGTGCGCGAAAAGGGCATGGCCAGCAAGAACGCCGCCGACAAGCGCGCGGCCAGCGGCAAGACCGAGCGGCCCGCCAAGGCCGAGAGCGCTCCGTCTTCCAGGCCGCCGTCGAAGCCGAAGCTGGGCGCGCTGCGGGCCAATGGCTATAAGCCGCTGGACGCCAAGGGTTCGGGCAAGCCGGCCAGCAGCCCCGGCGCGCGTCCGGGGAGTAAGCCCAGCACGGTCAAGGCGACCGGCGCGACCAGGCCCGGCGAAGCGGGCAAGGTGTGGTCCAAGCCTGGGATGGCCAAGTCGGCCCCTCGTCCGGGCGGCAAGTCCAGCGGCGCCGGCGGACCACGCGGCAAGCGTTAGCGGATAGGACGGGGACCGTCCGCTCCCCGGCGCTGCGGGCTAGCCCTTGAGTCCCCGCACCAGGTTCCGTGTCCGCCGGACCACAGTGACCAGCGTCCCGATCGCGATGGCCGCCAGCCCCACGACGAGCACCTGCGCCTGGCCGCCCCAAAGGGGCTCAAACGCCGAGATCCCGCAGGTCACCGTCAGAGCGGCCATGCGATGCTGCTTGGCCATCGGGCCCGAGAAATCGGCGGGCAAGCCCAGGCCTCGGCCCAGTTCGCGGACATAGGCGGTCAGCACCGCCAGCACGGCGGCGATCCAACCCAGGGCGTCTGCCCCGACAAGCCCGGCCGTCTGGGCGCCGTAACCCGCTCCTGCCAGCAGGAAGATGTCGGCGACACGGTCGGGCAGTTCGTTCCACACCGGCCCGGCCTTGCTGGCCCGGCCGTGCTCGACCGCGACCATGCCGTCCAGCAGGTTGCACAGCAGCCGGCCCTGGATGCACGCCGCACCCAGGACCAGGCACGCGCCCCGAATGAACCCGTCGAACGCGCCGGACACCGCCAGCAGCGCCCCGCCCAGCAAGGCGAAGGCCACGCTCATCGCCGAGATGGCGTCGGGGGTGATCTTGGCGTCGGCCAGACGCTGGGCCAGGCGCCGGGCGAAGGCGGCCTGGCGCACCTTCAGCGGTCGGCGGTTGTCGAGGTCGTCGGTCATGCGGCGCTCCGGTGGTCGCGAACACGAACTAGGCTATAGCTAAACCCGATCGCCGCCAGGAGACGCAGGACCATTCTTCCGACCATCCGCGCCCTCATCGCCGCCCAACCGCCCGCCCTGCTCGCGGGCCTGGTCGGCGTGGTGATCCTGTTGGGGGTGGCCGGGATCGTCGCCGCAGTGCTCACGGCGCTGCGGCCGGACAAGTCCTATCTCGAACTGCGCCAGCGCATCGCCAGCTGGTGGGTGATGGTGGCCCTGCTAGCCGGGGCGCTGCTGGTGGGGTGGCAAGCCACGGTCGTAGTCTTCGCCCTGATCTCGTTCATGGCCCTGCGCGAGTTCCTGTCCCTGGCCCCGATCCGCAAGGAGGACCGTCCGGCGATCCTGGCGGCCTATCTGATCCTGATCGCCGCCTACGGTTTCGTCGCCGCCGACCAGTACATGTTCTATCTGGTGTTCATCCCGGTCTGGACCTTCCTGGGTCTGCCTTTCCTGATGGCCATGCTGGGGCAGACGCGCGGCTTTCTCACCACTGCCGCGACCTTTCACTGGGGCCTGGTGACCTGCGTCTACAACCTGGGTTTCGCCGCCTTCCTGATGCGCACGCCGGCCAGCGAACCCCTGCCGGCCGGGGCGGCTGGGTTGGTGTTCTTCCTGCTGCTGGTCACCGAGTTCAACGACGTGGCGCAATATGTGTTCGGCAAGCTGCTGGGCCGCCACAAGATCGCCCCCACCGTCAGCCCCAACAAGACCTGGGAAGGCTTCCTCGGCGGCTGGCTGGCGACAGCCCTGCTGATCTGGTTCGTCGGGCCGGTGTTCACCCCGCTGGCCGGGTTGGGCCTGCTGGTCGTCGCCGTGACCCTGCCGGTGGCGGGCTTCGCGGGCGATGTGACCATGAGCGCGGTCAAGCGGGACATCGGCGTCAAGGACACCTCCCACGCCATCCCCGGCCACGGCGGGGTGCTGGACCGCGCCGACAGCCTGACCTTCACCGCCCCGCTCTATTTCCATCTGCTGGCGCTGTTCGCCCTGGTGAAGTTCTGACCATGAAGGGCTGGTTGCGCTTCCTGTTGCTGATCCTGGTGGCCCGCCCCCTGGCGCTGTTCATGACGGGGGCCGATGTTTCGGGGCGCGAGCGCTTGCCACTGAAGGGACCGGCGATCGTCGCGGCCAACCATTCCAGCCATGTCGACACCCTACTGCTGCTGGCGATCTTTCCCTCCCGAGCCCTGGCGCGGGTGCGGCCAGCGGCGGCGGCCGACTATTTCCTCAGGGACCCGGTGATCGGCTGGTTCTCGCGCCACGTGATCGGCATCGTGCCCGTGGCGCGGCGCAAGTTCGGGCGCGACAAGGACGTTCTCGCGCCCGCCCGCGCGGCCCTGGCGGCCGGCGACATCGTCGTGGTGTTTCCGGAAGGCACGCGGGGCGACGGCGAGGGCGACGAGGGCATGGGTCAGTTGAAGAGCGGCGTGGCCCGTCTGGCCGAGGCCTTTCCCGACGCGCCGGTGACGCCGGTCTGGATCCAGGGCGCCGGCCGCGTGCTGCCCAAGGGCGAGACCATCCCCGTGCCGCTGAACTGCGCGGTGCTGGTCGGCGAGCCCCTGGCCTGGGAGGGTGACCGCCACGCCTTCATGACCAAGCTGCGCGCGTCGCTGCTGGCCCTGAGGGCCGAAGCGCCGCCCCTTCGCTGGTCTTAGCCTAGGCGACAGCCACCTGGCTCCACCGCCGCAGCGGCGTCCAGCGGGCGGCGATCTCGGCCATGGCGACGTAGCCGGCCAGGATCAGCGGCGCGAGGATCAGTACTTCCAGCGGAAAGGCGTGCGGCGGCTCGGGCTTCAGCGACATCGGCTGCAGGAACAGCAGGATGAGAATGTTGTTGGCGGCGTGGGCGCCGATGGCGAACTCGATGCCGCCCAGGCGCAGAACGCTCCAGGCCAGGCCGACGCCCATCGCCGCGCGGATCAGGTTGGCGTCGAGATTGGGATCGAAATGCACGGCCGAGAACGCCGCCGCGCTGACGGTCATCAGCACCCATGGCGAGCGTGTGTAGGCGCCGAGCACCTTCAGCATCCAGCCGCGGAACACCAGTTCCTCGGCCGCCGCCGCCAGCAGCAGCAGGACGACCGCGCCGACCGCATAGGCCGCGCGGCCCTCCAGGCTGGGACTGATGGTCAGGATCGGCGCGGTGATGGTCGCGGTCTTGGGATCCAGCGCCACCGACAGCAGCAGCAGCGGCCCGATGCCCGCCGCGAACAGGGCCAGGCCTAGCAGCGTCAACCGCCAGCGGAAGCGGGGCGCGGCGGTGACGTAGGAGCGAAGCCGCCGATGATGCAAGCGCGCCGCGACGGCGGTGAAGGCGGCCGCCATGCCGCCATTGGTGGCCGCCAGCAGGGCCAGGACGAACATCACCATCATGACGTCGCCGCCCAGCGGAACCCGACCGCGCAGGGCGTCCATCAACCGCGCCTCGCCCAGGCCCGCGCCGAACAGGAAAACCAGGAAGACCAAGAGTCCGGCGATCACGGCGGTCAGCAAGGCGGCCACGACGCCCAGCGGCAAGGTCAGCAAGACGCGGCTCACGCGCCGGTCGTCGGGGGTCAGGTCGTCCAGGAACGGTGACCGTTGAAGCTTTGCTAGCACCGTCATTCCCGTTCAAATCCTGGTTCACCGCTAGGCGTTCGCCGCGCGGGACGCAAGGCGCCCAACAGGCGACTTGCCGCGATGGCCGGAGCGCGGCACACATCGGTTCAAAGACGGGGTGCCCCATGACCAACATCGCAGACAAGGAAGAGCAGCACCTCCACCGTCTGATCCTGTTCTCGGACGCGGTGTTCGCCATCGCCATCACCCTGCTGGCTATCGAGATCCACCCACCCGAAGGCTGGGATGGCGAGGTCGGATCCTTCTTCCATCTAATGGCCGCCAAGCTGCAGTCTTATGCCGTTAGTTTCGCGACCATCGGCGTGCTGTGGATCAGCCACCGGCGAACCTTCTCCCGTCTGCGGCGCGCCGACGCCCTGCTGGACGTGCTGAACTTTCTGATGCTGGGGCTGGTGGCGCTGCTGCCCCTGGCGACGCAGCTGCTGTGGGGCGTGCACACGGCTGGGCCGCTGATCCTCTATGTCAGCCTGGTGGCTGTCATCGGCCTGACCCAGGGCCTCATCTGGACCCATGCGGCCTTCATCGGCAAGCTGGCAGAGCCGTTAGGCCTGGGCGTGCGGCTGTTCATCCTGCTGCGCGTGACGCTGCTGCCGGGCCTGTTTTGCGGCCTGTCGTTCCTCAGCCTCGGCACGCACACCCCCTGGGGGTTCCTGGGCATTGGGGCGATCAGCCTGGCCCTGGCCCTGATCGGCCGCCGCCTGCAGCTCAAGCCGGCGCCCCTGCCTTCCGAGGCCTAGGCATGCGCATCGTCTCCGGCCAGTATCGCGGCAAGGCCATCGCCACGCCGCCGGGCGCTGCCACGCGCCCCACCTCCGATCGAGCCCGCCAGGCGGTGTTCAACATCCTGGAGCACGCCGCCTGGGCTCCCGAGTTGCACGGCGCGCGGGTGATCGACCTGTTCGCAGGCTCCGGAGCCCTGGGCCTGGAGGCGATCTCGCGCGGCGCGGACTTCTGCGTGTTCGTCGAGACCGACGACGCGGCGCGCGGCGCGATCCGCGAGAACATCGACGCCTTCGGCCTGTTCGGCCAGACCAAGGTCCACCGCCGCGACGCCGCCGATCTGGGCCTGCGCCCCGCCAGCGTCGGCGCGCCGTTCACGATCGCCTTTCTGGATCCGCCGTATGCCAAGGGCCTGGGCGAGAAGGCCTTGGCCGAACTGATCGCCGGCGACTGGCTGGCGCCTGGCGCCATCGTGATGTTCGAACGCGGCCGCGACGAACTCGACCCGGCGCCGCAAGGCTTCGAGCGGCTGGACGCGCGCGATTACGGCGCGGCGCGGGTGTTCTTCTTCCGACTGGCCTAAAGAACCGCCGGGGACATGGCCATGGGCATGTCCCCGGCCGCACCCCGGCCCAACCCTACTTCTTGACCTTGGCCGGCGTGGTCTGGGTCACCTTCACCGGGGCGCCGTCGCCGCGGGCCTCGGCGACGAGGCTGGCGCAGTCGGCGTCCTTGGCGCCGCCGCCGGTGACGAAGGGGATGATCGCGGCCAGCGGGTTGACCAGCGTTCCCAGCACGGCGGCGATACCGCCCTGGGTCACCGCGCCGCTGGTGTCGAGCCCGACCTTGGGCGCCATGAACGGGCCCTTGATGTTGATCGGAATGAACAGCCGCACCAGGCGGGGCTTCTTGCTCTGGCCCTCGATGCGCAGGTCCAGCTTCTCGTTCTGCAGGTCGATCGTGCCCGTGCCCTTGGCCAGCACCACGCCGGTGTCGGCGACGATCTGGTTGGAGCGCATGATCCCGTCCTTGACCGTGAAGTCGGCGACGGCGCAGCGCACGCTGGTCTGGCGGTTGTCGCCCGACAGCAGCAGGATCAGGCCCTTGGAGGCGTTGACGCCCAGCAGCTCGGCGAAGGCCTGGCGCATCTCGCCCTTGGGCGACACAACCGTCACCTGACCATTGGCGCTGGACGCGGCGCGGTGCACCGAATTGCCGTAGCCGGTCAGCTTGGCGCGGGCCATCACCCCGCCCTCGATCGCCGGCTGCCCACCGCTCTTGATCGGAATGAAGTCCTCAAGCTTGGCGTTGGTCAGCCGCAGGTCGAGATCGGTGCGTGGCACCTTGGGATTGGCGTCGAGCCGGATCTTGCCGGCCAGATCGCCGCGCGAGAAGCTGAAGGCGATCGGGTCCAGGGTCAGCACGCCCTTGTCCAGCGTCAGGTCCAGGCGAACCTTCTTCAGCGGCAGGTTGGGCGCGTTCACGGCCAGGGCGCGGTACTTGACCTTGGCGTCCATGGCCTTGACGCGATCCACTTGCAGGGTGGCGTCGGGCAGAAGGCGTTGGGTGGCGTCGCGCTGTCCGGCCTCGACCTTCTGGCCGGCCGAGGCGGTCTCGCCCCTGCCCGTGGCCGGCGCGGCGCCGACCAGGCTGCCCAGGTCATCGAAGTCCAGCCGCTTGGACTGCAGGTCAGCCTCGAGATAGGGGCGTTCCTTGCCCATCAGCACGAACAGGTCGCCCGAGACGTCGCTGTCGCCGATGCGCCCGACAAGCTTTTGGAAATCGAAGCGCTCATCCTTGCGGCTTAGGTGGCCGCTGATCTTGTAGGGCGGGGTGTTGGGCAGGGTCAGGCCGGTGAGCGCGTACAGCCGGTTGAGGTCCGGACCCGAAACGCTGACCTGGGTTTCGAACCGTCCCAGGTCGAAGGGCTTGGTGATGTCACCCTTGGCGGTGACATGAGTCGGACCCGCATCGACCGTGGCGTCGAACGGATAGGGCCTGCGCGGCGAGATGTTGAGCAGCGGGCCGCCGGTGACCATGGCGGTGAACGGCGAGCGGTTCAGTTGGCCCTTGCCCTCCAGCACGAACTTGCCCCGCCCGTCGCCGGTCGCCTGTTCGTTGGAGCTGACCATGCCGTTGAAGAAGATGTCGCGCTGCTTGTCCTCGTAGCGAAGTTGGCCGTCATTGATGATGAAGTGCTGGATGGCCGGCAGCTTCAGCGGCTTTTTCGGGGCGTTGGGATTGCCGAACACCCAGTTGGCGCGGCCCGAGGCCTCGCGCAACAGGCGTACGTCGGGTCGATCGACGGCCAGAAGCGGCAGGATCACCTCGCCCTTCAGCAGGGGCAGGATCTTGATCTGCACCGCGATGCGGTCGACCTTGGCCATGGGCCGCCCGGCCTGATCCCCTGTCTTCGGCGCCCAATCGGGCTGGGCCACGCGCACGCCATAGGCCTCGACCTTGGGCGAGAACGACCAGGGGTGGACCCGCAGGTCGCCTTGGATGACCACTTCGCGGTTCAGCTGGGCCGAAGCCAATCGGCCCACCGGGCCTCGAAACCAGTTCCAATCGAAGAGGATCAGGAAGACGATGACGGCCGCGAACACCAGGGTCGCGGCGAGCATGCCGCGCCGCGCGCCAGGCGGCAGGCCGCGCCAATGCTTCACCGCCCTGTGATGCCAGGCGGGGTTTTGAGCGGACGTGATCGACGGCGTGGACAGGGCGGGAACCTCCGGTACCCGCCCACAACGCGCAGACGGGGGCCTTGTGTTCCGAACCCGCTCGAAAGCTGGCTTAGTAGACCAGCCTCGAGCTGCTGACGGCGACAGCCGCCAACACGAAAGCGACGATGGCGATGATCTCATATCGCTTGAAGAGCGGCCCGTTAGGCGATCGCATGATGGTAGTCCCCCCGTCCCGAATTGATGCGTCCAGTCCCCCCGGACGCAATCCTCGGGCCAAAAAATCGTGTTCCTATGGCTGCTTGCCTAGCCAGACCAGGAAGCCGTCGCCGTCGCGGCCCGCCACGCGGTAGCGACGATCGTTCGGCCCGGATCCCCACCCGGGCCGATATTCATAACCGTAGCGGCCGCCGCGTTCCGTCCGATTCTCGACGTTCAGCGGACGTCCATGCCCCCAACGATCGAAATCGCTCCAACCGCCGTCGCCCTCGCATTCCACCCGATCCCAACGATAGGCCCCGCCCGGACCGGTGACCCGGCGGGTGACGCATTCGCCCGAGCGCGTGTCGGGCGGCAATTGCTGGGGATCAAGGTAGAGGCCCGGCCGGTCCTGAGCCGTCGCGACGCCGGCACCGAAAGCCGGCGCGGCGAGCAGCAACAGCGAAAGGACGAGGCGGCGCGACATGCGGAAACTCCAGAAAGTTAACAAATCAGAAGCGTAAGGGGCGCGCTCAGGATTTCATCCGCGACGCGAGCGTTGCCATGAGATTTCTCCCGGCCTAGCGTGCGATTAAACAGTTGTTTGAGGGCGATATGGCGATCGAGGCGGTGATCTGGGATTTCGGGGGCGTGTTCACCACGTCGCCCTTCGAGGCCTTCGCGCGGTTCGAGGCTCAGCGCGGCCTGCCCGAGAACTTCATCCGCCGGGTCAACGCCACCAACCCCGACACCAACGCCTGGGCGCTGTTCGAGCGTTCCGAAATCGACGCCCCCGCCTTCGACGCCCGGTTCCTGGAAGAATCCGCGCGCCTGGGCCACCCACTGGCCGGCGCCGAGGTGTTGCCGCTGCTGTCGGGCGACATCCGTCCACGCGTGGTGGCGGCGCTGAAGACCTGCAAGGCGTGCTTCAGGGTCGGCTGCATCACCAACAACGTGGTCACCGGCCATGGCGCGGGCATGTCGGGCTCGGCCGACAAGGCGGCGGCGGTGGCGCGGATCATCGCTGAATTCGAGGTGGTGCTGGAAAGCTCGAAGGTCGGGGTGCGCAAGCCCGATCCGCGCATCTATCAGATGATGTGCGAGGCGCTCGGCGTCGCGCCGGAAAACTGCGTCTATCTCGACGACCTGGGGGTCAACTGCAAGCCGGCGGCAGCCTTGGGCATGACCGCGATCAAGGTCGCTACGGAAGACCAGGCGTTGGCGGACCTTGCGGCGGCGACCGGTTTGGCGTTCTGACTGGGGAAAGCCTTCCGCAGGAGCCGCCATGTCCCGCCCCGCCAAGATCGGCGCGCCCGCCGCCCTCGCCCAGCTGGAGGGCTGGGCCACCGTGTCCGACAAGGATGCGATCAGCAAGACCTTCCGGTTCGCGGACTTCAACGCCGCCTTCGGCTTCATGACCCGCGTGGCCCTGCTGGCCGACAAGCTCGACCACCATCCCGAATGGTTCAATGTCTACAACCGGGTCGAGGTGGTGCTCACCACCCACGACGCCGACGGGGTCAGCGACCTGGACGTGACGATGGCCCGGTTCATGGATGAGATCGCCGGCTGAGTTCCTCCCTCTGTGGGGAGGTGATCGCGAAGCGATCGGTGGGGGAGTTCTGGGATCGAAGCTCGTCGGCCTTGCGGCCTGCCAATCGCTTCCCCCTCCGTCGGCTGCGCCGACACCTGCCTCACAGGGGAGGACTTGCGTTTCCCCCTTCCTCCAGCCGCCCATCCGGTTCAAACTATCGTTTGAATTATAATTGGGAGGACGCCGAATGGCGCAAAGCATGGGCCGGGTCGCTGGCAAGAAGGCCTTCATCACGGGCGGCGCCCAAGGCCTGGGCGCGGCGGCGGCGCGTCTGCTGGCCGAGCACGGGGCCAAGGTCGCCGTGGCCGACATCAATTTCTCCGGCGTCCAGGCCGTGGCCGACGAGTTGAACGCCGCCCACGGCGCGGGCACGGCCTTCGCCTATGAGCTGGACGTCACCCAGGAAGACCAGTGGATCGAGGTTCTGGCACAGGCGGCCGAGGCGATGGGTGGCCTGTCGGTGCTGGTCAACAACGCCGGCATCGGCGGCGATGGCCCCATCGAGAGCCTTGATTTCGGGCTCTGGAAAAAGGTGATGTCGGTCAATGTCGACTCGGTGTTCCTGGGCGCCAAGCACGCCCTGACCCACATGCGGGCCCACCAGCCGGGCTCGATCATCAACCTCTCATCGATCGCCGGCCTGATCGCCAACGGCAATTCGCCGGCCTACAACGCTTCCAAGGCGGCGGTTTGGCTGCTCAGCAAGAACATCGCCCTCTACTGCGCCAAGCAGGGGCTGAACATTCGATCCAACTCGATCCACCCGACCTTCATCGACACGCCGATCCTGGATGGCTTCACAGCGCGGTTCGGCAAGGAGGAGGCCCATGCCAAGCTGGCGCGGCAGGTGCCGCTGGGCCGCATCGGCGAGCCGCTGGATATCGCCAACGCCGTGCTCTATTTGGCGAGCGACGAGAGCAAGTTCATGACCGGCGCGGAGATCAAGGTCGACGGCGGCATTTCGGCGATGTGAGCCATACGATTGGGGACATGCGCATGCGCATGTCCCCATCAGCAGTCACCGCGGCGCGCGCTTGGCCAGGATGCGCTGCAGGGTCCGGCGGTGCATGTTGAGGCGGCGGGCGGTCTCGGAGACATTGTGGCCGCACATCTCGTAGACGCGCTGGATGTGCTCCCAACGGACGCGGTCGGCGCTCATCGGGTTTTCCGGCGGGGTTGGGGCGTCGCCCTTGGCGGCCAGCAGGGCGCGGGCCACGTCGTCGGCGTCGGCGGGCTTGGAAAGGTAGTCGATCACCCCGGCCTTCACCGCCGCCACGGCGGTTGCGATGTTGCCATAGCCCGTCAGCATGATGACCTTGGCGTCGGGGCGCGCATCGCGCACGGCTTCCACGACTTTCAAACCGGTGCCGTCCTCAAGACGCATGTCGAGAACCGCGTGGGCGGGAGCATGACTTCGTAGAGAACTCATGGCTTCGGCGACCGAAGCACAGAGTGTCACCGAAAATCCGCGTTGCTCCAGCGCCCGGCCTAAACGCGTCCGGAGAGGCGCGTCGTCGTCGAGCAGGAGCAGGGACTTGTCCGGCAAGGCCGCAACCAGTTCTACGATATCCGCCATGAACTCAGCGCCTCCCCGCGCCAATACTTAACCTGAACCCCTGGGGGTCATCATGTCGCCCGATTCCATTGGACCGCAAGCGTTTCATGCTCATACGCCCACGAAGCCCGGCGCTTCCAGCGCCGATCGCGGCCAGCGCGCCGCCACAACCGCGCCGCCACGCCGTCCATTCCTGAAATCCACGGTGGCGCCGGTTCGTTCCAGCAGGGTCTTGGCGATGAAGAAGCCCAGTCCCATGCCGATATGGCCGGTGCGCGAGCCCTCCGCTCCGGGGCGCGAGGTCACATAGGGTTCGCCCAGCTTGGCCAGCACCTCGGGCGAGAAGCCGGGACCGTCGTCACGCACCTCGATGACCACGGCGCGGGCGTCGAAACGCGCGATGACGATCACCTCCGCGCGGGCGAAGTCGACGGCGTTCTCGACGATCGAGGTCAGGGCATGGATCACCTCGGCCCGCCGCCAAATGTCGGGCGCCGCCTCGCCGGACGGGCCATTGACCACGGCCTCGACGCGGACGCCGTGGATCATGTGCGGCTCGATGGTCTCTTGGACCAACTGGACCAGGCTCATCCGCTCGTGCACGGCGTCCTTGGCCTCGGGCATCTCGGTCAGGCGCTGCAGGATTTCGCGGCAGCGGGCGGCCTGGCCGATCATCAGCTCGGCGTCCTCGCGGGTCTGCTCGTCGGGGGCGTTGCGGACCATCTCGCGGGCGACGACCGAGATGGTGGCTAGCGGCGTGCCGAGCTCGTGGGCGGCGGCGGCGGCCAGGGCGCCCAGGGCCGACAGCCGCTGCTCGCGGGCCAACACCGTCTCGGTGACATTGAGCGCCAGTTCCATCCGCGCTGATTCCGTCGCCGCCTGCCAGGCATAGGCGCCGGTCAGGGCGATGCCGAGCACCCGCGACAGCACGATGGTCATCATGGTCAGCATGCCGGGCATGGGGCCGGGACCCGCTGCCGAACGATAGGGCAGGGGCAGATGGACGACGGCCAGCACCAGACAGGCCGCCACCGCCAGCGCCCCCATCGCCGCGGCGAACCGGGCCGGCAGGGTGGCGGCCGCCAGGGTCACGGGGGCGATCAGCAGCAGGGAGAATGGATTGATGATCCCGCCGGTCAGATAGAGCATGCCCGTCAGTTGCAGGATGTCGAAGGCGATCTGGGCCGTCGCCTCGCCCTCGCGGGCCATCCGTTGCCCCCCGAACGCCAAGCCGATCAGCACGTTAAGCCAGGCCGACAAGGCGATCAGCGAGAAGCACAGGGTGTAGGGAATCTTCAGGTCCAGACCCGGCCCCGCCACCAACACGGCGATCGTCTGGCCCGCCACCATCAGCCAGCGTTGGGCGATCAGGGTGCGAACCCTCAGGCGCCCACGACGCAGCCCCGGTCCCGCCCAGGACCAGTCCTCGTCTTGCGCCGTCTCCCCGTCGGGCCTATCGAGCCCCGTCCGAGGCGAACTGTGCGGCGCGTTCCTGAACGAAGCGTCTGCCATGTCGCACCATAGGGCCAGACTTTCCCGTCTGGCGAGAACGAAAGGTTCGAGAGCCGATGCCGCGTCATCGCGTAGTCGCCATTCTGGCCGCCATGGCCGCTGTCCTGATCGCCGGAACGCTGATCGCCGGCGCCGGGATGTTCAAGCGCCAGCCCCAACCGGCGCTGATCGGCGGCCCGTTCCAATTGGTCGACCAAGACGGCCAACCGGTCACCGAGAAGGTGCTGAACGGCCAGTGGAACGCGGTGTTCTTCGGCTTTACCTACTGCCCCGACGTCTGCCCCGGCACGCTGCAGGCCCTGGCGACGGCCAGCGACCAGTTGGGTCCGAAGGCCAAGGACCTGAGGATCGTCTTCGTCTCGGTGGACCCGGCGCGCGACACACCCCAGCAGATGAAGGCCTATCTGTCGGCCGACTACCTGCCCAGGAACACCCTGGGCCTAACCGGCACGCCGGAGCAGACCGCCGCCGCCGCCAAGGCCTACCGCGTCTATTCCAAGAAGGTCGGCGACGGGCCGGACTACACGGTCGATCACACGACGGTGATTTATCTGGTCGATCCCAAGGGCCGCTTCGTCAAGCCGCTTGCCTATGGCCTGTCCCCCGAGGAGATCGCCCGGCAGATCAAGGACGCCATGGCGGGCAGATAAAACGTCGCGGCCCTGCAGCGCTACCGGAAGGCTGTACTTTCTTAGGGTGCGGCGTGTTATGTTGCGTTGCAACATATTGGATGCGCCATGCTGTACGCCCTGCACGAGGCAAATTTTTACGCCTCCACGCCCCTCCGTATGGCGGCTCGCGCCGCCCGCGATTTCTGGGGCTCGCCGCTGAACCCGGCGGCGAACAGCGATGTCGGCCGGCGTCTCCACGCCGGCGCCGACCTGTTTTCCAACGTCACCCGTCGCTATGGCAAGCCGGCCTGGAACATCGACAGCATCAAGGTCGGCCAGGTCGATGTGCGGGTGCGGCCCACCGTGGTCTGGGAGAGCCCCTGGGCGCGGCTGATCCAGTTCGACCGCGACATGTCCGACATGCGCCGGGCCGGCAAGTTCAGCCTCGATCCCGCCGTGCTGATCGTCGCGCCTCTCTCCGGTCACTACGCGACCCTGTTGCGGGGTACGGTCGAGGCCTTCCTGCCCGACCACGCGGTATTCGTCGTCGACTGGATCAACGCCCGCGAGGTCTCGGTGCTCGAGGGCCGGTTCGACCTCCACGACTATATCGACCACATCCGCCAGATGCTGGCGGTGCTGGGTCCGCGCCCCAATGTGGTGGCCGTCTGCCAGCCCGGTCCAGCCGTCCTGGCCGCCGCGGCCCTGATGGCCGAGGACAACGACCCTTCGCGCCCGGCCAGCATGACCTTCATGGGCTCGCCGATCGACGCGCGGCTCTCTCCCACGGTGACGAACAATCTCGCCGAGGAAAAGCCCTTCGCCTGGTTCCAGTCCAACATGATCTACACCGTGCCGCCGCCCTATCCGGGCATGGGCCGGCGCGTCTATCCGGGCTTCGTGCAACTGGCCAGCTTCATGAGCATGAACAAGGCCAAGCACCAGGAAGCCCACCAGCGCTACTTCCAGGACCTGGTGAAGGGCGACGGCGACAGCGCCGACAAGCACCTAGAATTCTATGACGAATATCTGTCGGTGCTGGACCTGACCGAGGAATTCTACCTGCAGACCATCGACATCGTCTTCCAGCAGCACCTGCTGCCCAAGGGCGAGCTGATGCATCGCGGCCGCTTGGTGAAGCCCGAGGCGATCACCGACATCGGCCTGATGACCGTCGAGGGCGAGAACGACGACATTTCCGGCATCGGTCAGACCCAAGCGGCCCACGGCCTGTGCTCGGGGCTGTCGGACGATCAAAAGGAAGACTACGTCCAGCCCAATGTCGGCCATTATGGCGTGTTCAACGGCCGGCGGTTCCGCGAGGAAATCTATCCCCGCGTCCGCGACTTCATCCGCAAGAGCGACCCGAATTTCAACATTTGAGGCGTCTTTGTCTCCGGCGCCGCCCCTCCCCCGCCTTCCCGGCGAAGGCCGGGGCCCAGATGAAACCCACGAGCCGCTCTGGGTGAATCTGGGTTCCGGCCTTCGCCGGGAAGACGGATTCGAGTGCGCTTGGCGCTTCCCAATGGGTAGTCCCAGCTTGTCGCCAGCCTTGCGTGACGCACCGCGACGGGCGATCTAGAGGACATGAATCTCTTCCGCCCGCAGCGCTATGCCGACGGTGACCGGCTGGACGTGCGCGGCTGCGCGGTGCGGCTTAAGGTTGATGGCCGGGCCCGGCGGGTGTCGCTGCGGGTCGATCGCGCCAAGTCCGAGGTGGTGGCCCTGGCTCCCACCCCGCGCCGCCTCAGCGAGGCCGCAGCCTTCGCCCACGAGAAGGCCGAATGGATCGCCGGCCAGCTGGCCGGCCTGCCCACCCGCCAGGTCGTCGCGCCGGGCGGCGTGTTGCGCCTATTGGACCGGCCCTACCGACTTGAGGTCGGCCCTGGCCGGCCGAAAATGACCGACGCGGCGCTGATCGCCCCTGACGACAGCACATGGTCGCTGCGCATTCTTCGCCTGGCCAAGCGCGAGGCCCTGACCCGGCTGACCGAACGCACCGCCCACCACGCCGCCGCCCTCAACCGCCCCATGCCCTCGGTGGCCGTCGCCGACCCCAAGGCTCGCTGGGGGTCTTGCCGGCCGGCCAGGCCCGGAACCCCGGCCGCGATCCGCTATAGCTGGCGGCTGGTGCTAGCGCCGTTCGACGTGGCCGACTACGTCGTCGCCCATGAATGCGCTCATCTGATCGAAGCCAATCACGGGCCCCGGTTCTGGGCCCTGTGCGGTCAACTGGCCGGCGATCCGGCCCCCCACCGGGCCTGGCTGCGAGCTCATGCGGCGGAGCTTCACGCGATCTCGGCTTAGGGCGCGAGGGGCTTGGGCGCGCGCAGCTGGGGACATGCACTCATGCCCCGGCCTTGGCCGGGTTGCAGTGGCTTGGCCGTGAGTGCGTGTCCCCATCTTCGCCCGCTGCGTTGGTGGTTGAAGCAGGGATAGTCTTTAAGCGTCCGGGATGACGGTGAGGACACGCACTCACCCCACCGTCCCGACAGGTTTTGACAGGTCGTGGAATGAGTGAATGTCCCCGGCGGGGATCGCCGTCGCGCCATCCCCACAATCGCAACCTCAAACTCCGGCAACTTCAACGCCCAAAAAAATAACCAGCGTCACAACCGCTGGCGCACTCAAACCTCCCGTATGCTGATCTCACCTCGTCGCGGGGGAAGGGCGCATGGCCAGCGACCGATGCGGCGGCGGGGGGCGATCGAGCGGGACTGGGCTGGAGGGGGTTACTCCAGCGCGTCCGGGGAGCCTGGCGTTGCAGGCCCCGCCCGCCGTCGGCGTCGACGGGGAACCAGCGTGCGTGTCCGTTGATCCGCGCCCTCGTCACCCGTTTGGACCGGAAACGGTTCACACGGGATCCGGCTAAGCCTCAACAGGGCTGCCTACCGGACGCGGACGGATAACGATGGCGCCGAGCGATCGGCTTCGTCGAAACGGTACACTGTTCAAAACACTCCGGACGTTGCCCGGCGCTCCGCGACACTTTTCAACCGCTCACAGCCAGATTGGCGTGGGACCACACACTTGTCACCAAGCCACGGCGCGTTTCAAACTTGACGCGGTCGTCACTTTTAATTTGACCCCGCCCGCCCTTTGAGTTGACAGTGTTCAGATAGGCCAGAGACCCGCGTCAGACGGGCCCTGTCCAGCCCCTTAGGCGAGGAGCCCCCCATGACGGACAAGAACATCACCAAGGACGCCATGTACGACGCGGTGGCGCCGGACGACTTCGAGTCGATGCTCGAGCTGGACCGCTACAACAACCGCTCCACGGCCTTCGACAAGATCATCTCCGCGACCCACGACCACTTCTGGGACCCGCTGGACAAGGCCTATATCGATTTCGACGAGCCGTTCGACATGGAGAACCAGGCCCTGGTTCCCGAGGAGCTGGTCATCGCCCTGTCCACCGACTACGTCTCCAACCACCTGTCCGATCCCAAGCAGCGCATCCGCTTCATCAACCAGTCGGTGCTGCGCAGCTTCTCTTCGATTCTGCATGGTGAGCAGGGCGCTCTGAACCTGTCGGCCTCGCTGTGCCACGTGCTGAAGGACCAGGGCGCCCAGGAATACGCCGCCAACCAGACCCGCGAAGAGGCCCGTCACGTCACGGCCTTCGCCAAGTACATCAAGGCCCGCTGGGGCAAGCCGGTCGAGTGCGGCCCGGCCCTGAAGACCCTGCTGATCGAGATCATCGGCGCGCCGGAGGTCTACAAGAAGATCATCGGCATGCAGATGCTGGTCGAGGGCCTGGCCATGGGCGCCTTCGCCACCTTCTACAACCAGATTAACGATCCGGTCGGCAAGAAGATGTTGCAGCTGGTGATGACCGACGAGGCCTTCCACCACAAGTTCGGCAAGATCTGGGCTGACCGCACCGTCCCCAAGCTGAGCCCCGAGGAGCACGCGATCATCGAGGACTGGGCGGCGCACTGCTTCCAGACCCTGCTGTTCAACCTGGTCTCGCCGCACCAGCAGCTCGATCTCTACGCCGAGTTCGGGCTTGATCCCGACAAGGTGGTCGAGGAGTACGGGAAGATCATGACCGACGATGTCCGTCGCGAGGCCATGAAGGAGCAGACCAACATCTTCCGGGTGCTGGTCAAGACGCTGTTGAACGCCGGCATCATCACCGAACGCACCAAGGCGTTCTACGCGATGTATGTCGATATCGATGAGCTGAAGTCCGAAGGCGACCGGATGGTCGGCGACGACATCGCCGAGGAGGGCATCCGCCACCTGCAGGCCATCAACTTCCGGGATCGGCCCTCTGCCCCTGTGACCATCGCCGCCGAATAGGGTCCTCGGTTTGTTTCTCAGCGCCTCGACGGGGAACCCCGGCGAGGCGCTTTGCGTTTCTGGCGTCTTATGAGGCAAGGTGGCGACATGCGCATCCGATCGTTCGTTCTGGCCGCGACCCTGGTCGCGATACTCGCCCCGAGTCTGGCGCCCAGCCTGGCGCTCGCGGCCGCCCAGCCACCTTCCAAGCCGGTTTCGGCGGCCTTCTACACCGGCAAATGGTACGAGGTCGCCCGCACGCCCAATGCGGGCCAGCGCGATTGCCAGGCCGCCACCACCCAGTTCACTGACAAGGGCGCCGAGGGCTTCACGGTCGTCCAGATCTGCCATAAGGGCAGCGCCTCCGGTCCGCCTAAGACCTTCAACACCACGGGCAAGATCGCCGCCGGAAGCCAGAACGCCAAGTTCAGGATGAGCTTCCTGGGAGGGCTGAAGAAGCAGGAATACTGGGTTCTGGACCGGGCCGGCGACCAGTCCTGGGCGATCATGGCCACGCCGGGCGGCAACTTCGTCTGGCTTCTGTCGCGCGACGCCGTGATGAGCCCGGCCGCCAGGGCCACCGCCCTGGCGCGGGTCAAGGCCCTGGGCTACGCCAAGCTGGAATTCCCCAAGCAGCCGCCGGCCTGAGGTCGCTGATGACCCGCCGCCTCCTCGGCTTCGCCGCAGTTCTCCTGACCGCGATCGGTCTCGTCGCCTGCGTGGCCGGCCCCAGCGGTAACAGGAACCCGCCCCAGCCCGCCAAGGCCGTGGATCTCGATCGCTATGCCGGCCGCTGGTATGAGGCGGCCCGCTACGACATGCGATTCGAGAAGGGCTGCGACGGGGTCACGGCCGACTATTCCAAACGCCCCGACGGCCTGATCCGCGTGGTCAACACCTGCCACCAGGGCGGGCCGACCGGACCGGTCAAGGTCAGCGAGGGCAAGGCCAAGGTCGTCGACGCGACTCGCCAAGCCAAGCTGAAGGTCTCGTTCTTCGGCCCATTCTATGTCGGCGACTACTGGGTGCTCGATCACGCCGAAGACTACAGCTGGTCGATCGTCGGCGAGGGCTCGGGCAAGTACCTGTGGCTGTTGACGCGCAAGCCGCCGACACCGGCGGAGCTCAAGACCCTGACCAACCGGGCTCGCGCAATGGGCTACGACACGACGATGCTACGCGTGACGCAGCACACATCTTGATTTGTACGGAATTTTGTACATATTGGTCATCGTCGATCATGGAGGATCGCGATGGACGTGCTCAGCTATTCCGACACCCGCGCCAATCTCAAAGAGGTCATGGACCGTGTCGTCGATGACCGCGCTCCAGTCGTGGTCACCCGCCAGAAGGCCGAGTCCGTCGTCATGGTTTCGCTGTCGGACTGGCACGCGATGGAAGAAACGATCCACCTCTTCTCGTCGTCGACCAATGCCGAACGCCTGCGTAGGTCGATCGCCCAGCTGGAGGGTGGGCAAGGATCTGAGCGGACGCTGATCGAGCTGTGAAGCTCGTCTTTTCGCAGGATGCCTGGGAAGACTATCTGCATTGGCAGGCCACTGATCAGGCTGTGGTGGATCGTGTGAACGCCTTAATCAAGGAATGTTCCCGCACGCCGTTCAAGGGCACGGGCAAGCCTGAGCCGCTGACGGGCGACCTGAAGGGCTGGTGGTCGCGGCGCATCACGCTAGAGGACAGGCTGGTTTATCGCGTGGCCGGTTCAGGCGAAGACCAGAGGCTGGAAATCGCCCAATGCCGTTACCACTATTGACCCCCTTGAAACCCGAACAAAGCTGGAACATGGTTCCGGCATGGACGTCGTCATCGACCTTCGGCCTTCACGGCCCCAGACCACCGACCTGGTGACGCGGGGCGCGGCGCGGTTCCTGGTGTCGCTGGGCTATGCGCCCCTGGCCGAGGTGACCCTGCCCAATGGCCGGCGGGCCGACCTGATGGCGCTGGGCCGCAAGGGCGACGTGCTGATCGTCGAGGTGAAGTCCGGGCTGGAGGACTTCCGCATCGACCGCAAATGGCCGGAATACGCGCCCTATTGCGACGCCTTCTATTTTGCGGTCGCGCCGAATTTTCCTGAAGGAATTCTGCCCGACGATCCAGGCCTGATCGTCGCCGACGGCTTTGGTGGGGCCGTGGTGCGCGAGGCTCCGGTCGCGCCGCTGGCGCCGGCGCGCCGCAAGGCGCTCACCCTGGCCTTCGCAAGGATGGCGGCGCTGCGTGCCGCCGGTGTCAATGCCGAGCGCCTCGCCCTCTAACTTGGCGCTCCCGGCCTAACGGTCGAAATTACGGGCGAGCAGGAAGCCAAACACCAGGCCGGCGACGAAGGTCCCCACAGCCAGGGCGATAGGGCGCTCTTCGGCGACCACATGGGCCGCCTGGGCTTTTTCAAGAGTCCAGGTCTTGCCGATCTCGGCTTTCTCGCCGACGAACTCGGCGGCGACATGGGCCTTCTCGGTGACGGTCTCGACGGCCTTGTCCACGGCGGCCTTGGCGCGCTTGGCGCCGGTCTTGGCCGTGGTCTTCGGGGCTGGAGCCTTGATCGTGAAGTCGGTCATACGAAATCCCACGGGGAAGAGAGCTGAAAGACGTAACGCGCCGGAAGGCAAATCGTTTCGGCCAGGCAACCCGCCAGCCTAGTTGTCGCGCACCACCTTGAGCACGCTATCGCCATAACGGTCCAGCTTGCCCTGGCCAACGCCGCCGGCCTTGGCCAGGGCGCCTAGCGTGCCGGGGCGGGCGGCGGCGATCTCGGCCAGGGTGGCGTCGTGGAAGATCACATAGGGCGGCACGTGCTGCAATTGGGCCGCCTCGCGACGCCAGGATCGCAGGGCCTCGAACACAGCCTGGTCCTCGAGCGGCACGGTCAGGGCCTGGCGTTTGCGGGCCGTCTTGCCCGCCGCCGCGCCGCCGGCGCGGCCAGGCGCCTCGGCGGTGGCAGGCTGCTGGCGCAGGGAGACCAGCCGTTCGCCACGATAGACCTGGCGCACCCCCTCGCCGTCGCCCAGACCGATCAACGGCCGGCCGTCATTGGGATCCTCGCGCAGCAGGCCCTCGAACACCAAGGTGTCGAGCAGCTCGCGCCAGCCTTGCGGGCTGAATTCCTTGCCGATGCCGAAGGTCGACATCTGGGCCTCGGCCTGGGTGACGTCCTTGGTCTTGCCCAGCAGGTGGTCGATCAACCGGCCGCGCCCGAACCGGCCGCCCATGCGGTGGGCCGCCGACAAGGCCTTCTGGGCGGCCTGGGTCGCATCCACGCCAGTGGGGGGCGAAACGCAGATGTCGCAGACGCCGCAACGCTCGACCCCCTCCTCGCCGAAATAGCGGCGAACGGCGGCGGCGCGGCAGGTGACGCCCTCAAGCATGGCGTAGAACTGCCGCAGCTTGCGCAGTTGCACCGCCTTGACCTCGTCGGGCGCGCTCTGGCCGTCGATGCGGCGCACGGCCCAGGCCAGGTCTGCGGAGCTATAGAGGGTAATGCCCTCGGCCGGCTGGCGGTCGCGGCCGGCCCGGCCGATCTCCTGCCAATAGGCCTCTATGGCGGCCGGCGGATCGGCGTGGATCACGAAGCGGACGTCCGGCTTGTCGACGCCCATGCCAAAGGCGATGGTCGCGACCATCACCGCCTCGTCGGCCTCCAGGAACTCCTCCAGCCGGCGAGCCCGGACGGTCCTGTCGAGGCCGGCATGGTAGGCCAGGGCTGGAATGCCCTCGGCGATCAGCTTCTCGGCCAGCTTCTCGGTGGAGTCGCGGCTGCCGGCATAGACCACGCCGGCCCGGTTGGGCCGCTCGGTGACCAGTTCGATGACCCGCTCGTGGCCCTTGCCCTTCTTGCGTTCGGCATTGAGGGCCAGTTCGTGGCGGGCGAAGCTGTCGACGAACTCGGCCGCGCCCTGCAGGCGTAGTTCGCTGCGGATATCGTCGCGGGTCCGGGCGTCGGCGGTGGCGGTGACCGCCAGGCGCGGGGCATGGGGGAAGACCTCGGCCAGGCGACCCAGCATGCGGTATTCGGGCCGGAAGTCGTGACCCCACTGGCTGACGCAGTGGGCCTCGTCGACGGCGACCAGCGACAGGGCCAGGCGCGACAGCCGCTCCAGCATCGACGGCTGCATCAGGCCTTCGGGCGACAGATACAGCAAGTCCAGCACGCCGGCGTCAATCCGCCGCCAGATTTCGGTTCGCTCGGCCGGCAAGGTGTTGCTGTCCAGCCGCTCGGCGGCGACCCCGGCCTGTTGCAGCCCGGCTACCTGGTCGGCCATCAGGGCGATCAGCGGCGAGACCACCAGGCCCAGGCCCGGACGGATCAGGGCGGGGATCTGGTAGCACAGGCTCTTGCCGCCGCCGGTTGGCAGCACGGCCAAGGCGCTGCGGCCCTCCAGCAGTTCGGTGATCACCCCGGCTTGCAGGCCGCGGAACTCGGCATGGCCGAAGGTGCGGCGCAAGACCTCGCGAGCCGCCTCGATCGAGGGCGGCGGCCCAGGGGAATAGCGGTCGAAACTTGAGTCAGGCTGATCGTACACGAGCGTGTTCTGACAGCGCCCGGCCACAAGGCCAAGCGCGGCGCCACGATCTAGCCCCGGAAATTGGCTCAAAAGCCGACATCGGCTTCAACGGCCCTGCAAAGCGGCTCATCACCCTGGTTTCAGCGCGATCGGAAGCTGAAACGAACCATGAACACGCTTGCGCCGCAAGATGGGGAAGACGGCGTTCATGCCTCGTCAATCTTGTCGCGCGTTCTGTGAGCTTCGGTTAAACGGATTTCGGCGCGACCTCGGGACACCCGCGCCTTTCGGGAACAGGACGACATGGCCAACGGTACCTTCGGCGGGAACAGGCCGGCGAAGCCGCAGCGCACGCCTCTGCAGGCGCTGCTGTATTGGACGATCGTGCTCGGCGTCTGGGGCCTGATCTTCGTGGTCGCCTTTTTCGCGGTATTCGCCAGCGACCTGCCCGACACCTCCAAGCTTTACGACGTCAAACGCCAGCCTTCGATCAACTATCTGGATCGCTCCGGCGCCCTGCTGGCCGTTCGCGGCAGCCAATATGCGCCGCCCGTCGATCTGGACGCCCTACCGCCCTATGTGCCGGCCGCTTTCGTGGCGATCGAGGACCGCCAGTTCTACCACCACATCGGCTTCAATCCCTGGGGCATCGGCCGCTCGATCATCTGGAACATCAGCCATCGTGGCGGCCCGCAGCGCGGCGGCTCGACCATCACCCAGCAGCTGGCCAAGAACCTGTTCCTCAGCCCCGCCCAGAACTATCGCCGCAAGGCCCAGGAGTTGATCCTGGCCGTCTGGCTGGAGCTGAAGTTTAGCAAGAAGCAGATCCTGGCACTCTACATGAACCGGGTCTATTTCGGGGCCGGGGCCTATGGCATCGAGGCCGCCTCGCAGCGCTATTTCAACAAGCCCGCCTCACAGCTGACCGTGGGCGAGGCCGCCTTGCTGGCCGGACTGATGAAGGCGCCCGCCCGCTATTCGCCGGTCTCGGCCAGCGACCGCGCGGCTCGCCGCGCCACCATTGTGCTCGACGAGATGGTGCGGATGCGGGCGATCACCGCCGAACAGCGCGACCAGGCCTTCGCCGAACCCGTGCGGGTCTCGGCGACCCTGGCCAATCAGCGCGCCCAATATTTCACCGACTATGTCGACGCCCAGGTCCGCTCGCTGGTCGGCGAACCGACCGAGGACCTGGTCGTCGAGACCACCCTGGACCTGCCGATCCAGGTGGCGGCCGAGCGTTCGGTGCAACTGGGCGTCGAGGGTCATAAGGCTCAGGGTGTGCAGCAGGCGGCCCTTGTGGCCATCGACGGCGAGGGACGCATCCGGGCCTATGTCGGCGGCGTCGACTACAGCGAGAGCCAGTTCGATCGCGCGACCAGCGCCCGCCGCCAGGCCGGCTCGGCCTTCAAGCCGTTCGTCTATCTCACCGCCATGGACCAGGGCCGCAATCCTAGCGTCGTGGTCAATGACGAGCCGGTGAAGATCGGCACGTGGGAGCCCAAGAACT
This sequence comes from Caulobacter sp. DWP3-1-3b2, assembly GCF_049896325.1. Lineage (NCBI taxonomy): Bacteria > Pseudomonadati > Pseudomonadota > Alphaproteobacteria > Caulobacterales > Caulobacteraceae > Caulobacter > Caulobacter sp. DWP3-1-3b2. The sequence goes on along the minus strand of NZ_JAFCUB010000035.1, from coordinate 12,072 downwards.
ACACCAACAAGTATCTGGGCCAGATGACCCTGCAGACGGCCCTGGCCCAGTCGATCAACACCGTCGCCGCGCGCCTGGCCAATGAGGTCGGCACCAGCAACGTCGCCGCCACCGCCCGCCGCCTGGGGATCACCAGCAAGATCCAACTCGACCCGTCCATGGCCTTGGGCGCTGTTGAGGTCAGCCCGATGGAGATGGCCCAGGCCTACGCCCCGTTCTCGAACGGCGGCTTCCTGGCCAAGGGCTACGGCATCGAGCGCATCCGCACCACCAGCGGCAAGGTTCTGTACGACCACAGTGTCGACAAGGGCCAGCGCCCGGCGGTCATCGGCTCGCCGTCACTGCAATATATGAACCAGATGATGCGCCAGGTCGTGGCCTCGGGCACCGGGGCGCGGGCCAAGGTCGCCAGCTACGACATCGCCGGCAAGACCGGCACCACCAGCGACTACAAGGACGCCTGGTTCGTCGGCTATACCGGCGGCTTCGTCACCGCAGTATGGACCGGCAAGGACGACAATACCCCGATGAAGAAGGTCACCGGCGGCGGCGCGCCGGCCGAGATCTGGAAGACCTTCATGAGCGCCGCCCTGCCGCGCCTGAAGGCCACCCCGATCCCCGGCGGCGTCGTCGAGCCCCCGGCCCCAGTCACCGACGACCCGATCGGAGACATACTGACGGGTCCGGGGACGCCGCAGGGTCCGGCGGCCGAGACCCCGGCTCCCGGCACGCCCCCGCCGGAGCAGCTGCCTTATTGAGGCTAGCCGGGTTGACCGGGGCCATGGCCCCGGCCAACCCGGCTAGCGCGCATTCGTCACCGCCACACGAAGGCTATGACGTCGCAAGCCTCATTTTGATGCGCCAGCAGCCTTGGCTTCGTCGCGCCCGATCACAGGGTTGCACGAGGGGGATGGAGGAACGTTGAGCTACCTGTGCTCCAGGTACGGCGCCTTCGCGTCGGCCCGGATCAGGCCCTTGGTCGCGTCGCCGACACCAATCAGCACGAACTGCACCGCCAGGGCGCAGAGGATCAGGCCCAGCACCCGCACCACGATGCTCATGCCGATCCGGCCCAGCACCCGGCTGATGATCGGCGAGGCCCAGAAGACGGCGACCAGCACCACCGACACCGCCGCGATCACCGCGCAGCCGATCGCCATGCCCGCCAGGCCAAAGCTCTTGGCCTCGCTGGCATAGATGATCACCGTCGAGATCGCGCCCGGCCCGATCAGCAGCGGCATGGCGAAGGGCACGATCAACCGCTCGAACCGCTGCTTGGCATAGACCCGCGCCGACTGGCCCTCGATGCCCTCGGCCGCGTCGGCGAACATGGTGGTGAAGTCGTCGCGCACCATGTCGAGCCCGAGGATGAACAGGATGATGCCGCCGGCGATGCGGAAGGCAGGCATCGAGATGCCGAAGAACTCCAGCAAGGACACCCCGGTGAAATAGAAGAATATCAGGAAAGCGGCGACGAACAGGCCGATATAGAGCGCCACCATTCGCCGTCCGGCTCCGGCCGCGCCCAGGGTGGCGGCGGCGAACAGCGGCACGTTGCCGATCGGGTCGATCAGGGCGAACAGCGCGACGAAGAAGTTGACGGCGAGTTCTGCCTGGCTCATTCGACCTGCTTAGCCTTCAATCCGCGTTTGGTGCTCGCCCTTCTTAGGGTGAAGCGTCGCCGCGCGCCACACCCGGGGACCTCGCCCATGACCGCCGATCCGCGCCTGATCGTCCCGCTCGATCTTCCCAGCGTCGCTGAGGCCCGCCAGATGGTTGAGGCGCTGGATGACGCCGTGTCGTTCTACAAGATCGGGCTGGAGCTGCTGGCCACCGACGGCATGGCCTTCGCCGGCGACCTGAAGCGCCAGGGCAAGCAGGTTTTCCTGGACTGGAAGCTGCACGACATCGGCGCGACGGTGGAGCGCTCGGCCCGGGTGCTGGCCGGCGCGGGCTGCGACCTGCTGACGGTCCATGCCGAACCGCAGGTGATGGCCGCTGCCGTGAAGGCCAAGGGCGGCTCGAGCCTGAAGATCCTGGCCGTCACCGTGCTGACCAGCCTGACCGACGCCGACCTCATCGAGATGGGATACGCCTTCGGAACCCGCGACCTCGTGGCCCGGCGCATTCGCCAGGCGGTGGACTGCGGCGTCGACGGCATCGTCTCCTCGCCCCAGGAGGCCGCCCTGGCCCGCGAGATCGCCGGACCCGACTTCCTGGTGGTGACGCCCGGCGTGCGCCCCTTCTGGGCCGCCAAGAACGACCAGGCCCGCGCCGCCACCCCCGCCGACGCCCTGAAGGCCGGCGCCAGTCACCTGGTCTGCGGCCGCCCGATCACGGCGGCCAACGACCCGCGCGAAGCGGCGCTGAAGGTGGTGGCGGAAATGGAGGGGGTTTAGAAATCCACCGCGACGCCCTTGCGCTCCCAGTCGCCGAACCGCGTCGGCTCGGGGCCGTCTCGACCGCCTTCCTCGGTGGGCAGGGCGGCGACCTGAGCGCCGGCGCGGCGGGCGGCGGCCTCTTCGAGGGCGCGGCGGGCGGCCGGGGTCAGGGGCTTGTCGGGGGCCGCGCCAGGCGGCAGATCGGTCTCGGACATCGGCGCTTCTTAACACCCTTCACGCCAAAAAGCTTGCGCTCGCCGTCGCCTCGGGGCACGGCGAGGCGGTGACTCAGGAACTCAATGACGGCCTCCCCGCACGGGAAGGCGCTCTCGCCCTCATCGAAGCGGCCTTGTCGCGACGCGGGGGCCTCGACGAGGCCGCTTCGGCCAACGCTTTCCGCTTTCTCGAACCGCGGGAGCGGGCCTTCGCGCGCGCCCTGGCCATGGCGGCGCTGCGCCACCTTGGCCCCATCGACCGCGCCTTGGCCGGCAAGCTGGCCAAGGAGCCGCCGCCGCGCGTGCGCAACCTGCTGCGGCTGGGCGCGACCCAGGCCTTTTTCCTGGAGGTGCCAGCCTTCGCCGCCGTCGCCACCAGCGTCGAACTGGCCGGGGCCAGCAAGACCAGCCGACCGTTCAAGGGCCTGGTCAACGCCGTGTTGCGCGGCCTGCTGCGCGACGGCGGCCTGTCGGACGCCTCCGAACACCTGGCCCCGCCCTGGCTCTACGCCCGCTGGGTCAGCGCCTATGGCCGCGACACCGCCGACGCGGTCGCCGCCCAGATCGGCTTCGAACCCGCCACCGACCTGTCGCTGAAACCCGACTTCGACGCGACCGCCCTGGCGGTCGAGCTCGAAGGCGAGATTCTGCCCGGCGGCACGCTGCGCACCGAGCGGCGCGGCGACGTCTCGGCCTGGCCGGCCTTCGAGGACGGCGTCTGGTGGATCCAGGACGCCGCCGCCGCCGTGCCCGCCCGCCTGCTGAACCTCACGCCCGGCGAGACCGCGCTCGACCTCTGCGCCGCGCCCGGCGGCAAGACGATGCAGATGGTCGCCGCCGGCGCCCAAGTCGTAGCCATCGACCGCTCGCCTGCCCGCCTGGGCCGGGTGACCGAGAACCTGGCGCGCACCCATCTGACCGCCGAGGTGATCGCCGCCGACGCCGGGGCCTGGGACGACGCGCGAACCTTCGACGCCGTGCTGCTGGACGCCCCCTGCTCGGCGACCGGCACCTTCCGCCGCCACCCCGACGTGCTGTGGGCCGCGCGTCCGGGCGACGTGGCCAGCCTGGCCGGCGTGCAGAGCAAGCTGCTCGACAGCGCCGCCGGGCGTCTTAAGCCTGGCGGTCGCCTGGTCTATTGCGTCTGCTCGCTGGAGCCCGAGGAGGGCGAGGCCCAGGTCGAGGCCTTCCTGGCCCGCCGGCCGGACATGGCGCTGGACCCGATCGTCCCTGAGGAAGGCGGCGCGCCCGCCGCCAGCCTGACGCCGAGCGGAACCCTGCGCATCCTGCCACACCACCGCGAAGGTGGCCTGGACGGGTTCTTCGCGGCGCGGTTCGTCAAGAAATAGTCGATGCCGCGCCAAACCCGCGCGCGACAACGGGCTCGCTTGTCGCGCGAGGCCAAGCCCGCTAAGCCAAGGTCATGACCGCGCCACTGATCGCCCCGTCCATTCTCGCCTCGGACTTCGCCAAGCTGGGCGAAGAGGTCGCCGCCATCGAGGCGGCCGGCGCGGACTGGGTGCATGTGGATGTGATGGACGGCCACTTCGTGCCCAACATCACGCTGGGTCCCGACATCGTCAAAGCCATCCGCCCGCACGCCACGATCCCGTTCGACGTGCACCTGATGATCAGCCCGGCCGACCCCTATCTGGAAGCCTTCCGCGCCGCCGGCGCCGACCTGATCAGCATCCATCCCGAAGCCGGCCCGCACCTGCACCGCTCGCTCAAGCGCATCCGCGAACTGGGTGCCAAGGCCGGGGTGGTGTTCAACCCCTCGACGGCGATCGACCATGTCGAATGGATCCTGGAAGACGTCGACCTGCTGCTGGTGATGAGCGTCAATCCCGGCTTTGGCGGCCAGAGCTTCATTCCCGGTCAGTTGCGCAAGGTCGAGGCCCTGCGCAGGATGGTCGAGGCCCGCGGGCTGGATGTCATCATCGAGGTCGATGGCGGGGTTACCCCGGCCACCGCGCCGCAGTGCGTGGCGGCGGGGGCCACGGCCCTGGTCGCCGGCTCGGCGGTGTTCAAGGGCGGACCCGCCTTCTATGCCGACAATATCCGCGCCTTGAAGGGCGGCTGATCCAGCAACATGGAGGGGGCTCCCGCGACACCGTCGGTCCGTAAGTCCTCCGCCTTGCTTGGCGGACCTTCCGGGCGTGGCAGATCCCGCGCGGGTCGCACCAAGGGCGTGTTCCTGAAAGCCCTGGGCGCGGCGACGCGGGCCAATGTCGAGCGTGAGTGGTTCGGCTCACCACCGCACCGCGCCCTGATCAGTCGCCCCCGCCCGGTGGGTCTGGCCGCCCATCCGCATGACCCGCGTCCAGTGGACCTGGAGCGGGGTCGGCAATTGCTGGACGGCGTCATGGCGCTGGACGGCGGCGCCCTGCGCCTGGGCGAGACGGGCGACCCCTTCGATCAGCCCAGCCCCACCCGGCAGTTCGCCATCGCTCTGCACGGCTTCAACTGGCTGCCGCACTTGATGTCGGCCGGACCCGGCTCGTCGCGTCTGGCCCTGCGCCTGCTGCAGGACTGGCGAAGGGTGTTCGGCGTCTGGAACGCCTTCTCGTGGAGCGGCGAGCGGCTGGAGCGGCGCACCTTCCACCTGGCCTGCGCGGCCCGGGCCCTGGCGCCGGAAGCGTCGGACGCCGAGATCTCGGCCATAGCGCTCGACATCGCCCGGGGCGCGCGCCAGCTGCTCAAGGCTTGCGACGCACCCCATCGCGCCCTGGAGCGGGCGGTCGTGGTCACCATCGCCGGCTGCGCCCTGTCGGGCAAGGCCAGTGACCGGCTGATCGCGACGGGCCTCAAGCGGGTCATCGCGCTGATGGAGCTCATCGTCCTGCCAGATGGCGGTCATGCCAGCCGTTCGCCCGAGGCGGGGTTGGAGCTGCTGTTCGACCTGCTCACCCTAGACGACGCCTTGAGCCAGCGCGGACGGCCCGCACCCGAAAGTCTGGGGCGGGCCATCGACCGCCTGAGCTCCTCGGTGCGGTTCTTCGTCCTGGCGGATGGCCATCTGGCCGCCTTTCAGGGCGGCGAGGCCGTCGGTCCGCGCCGGGTCGCTGCAGCCCTGGCCCATGACGACCAAGGGCCATGCCCGCCGCAGAGCGCGCCGCATGTCGGCTATCAGAAGATGCAGGGCGGCAGCATCCAGGTGATGGCCGACGCCGGGCCGCCGGCCAAGGGCGTGCTCAGCGTCGCGGCCTGCGCCCAGCCGGCCGCCATAGAGATCGTCTGCGGCAAGGACCGGCTGATCACCAGCTGCGGCTGGAGCCCGGAGGCCGCCGGCGCCAACGCCTTTCGCCTCTCGGACGCGGCCTCGACCCTGTCGGTGGGCGACGGCTCGGCCGGACGCCCCCTGGCGGGCTGGCGGGCTGGCGCGCTGGGCCCCTGGCTGATCGACGGCGCGGCCGACGTCGAGGTCAAGCGCCACGACGTGGCCGACACCGGCGTCTGGCTGGACATCGTCCACGATGGTTGGAAACGCCTGGGCCTGACCCATGCCCGCCGCCTGTTCCTTGACCTCAAGGCCGACGAACTGCGCGGCGAGGACAGCCTGCTGCCGATCGTCTCAGGCGGCGAGGACGGCCCGCGCCGCTATCTGCCGTTCATGATCAGCTTCCACCTCCATCCCGACGCCCGCGCCTCCCTGGCCCGTGACGGCAAGAGCGTGCTGATCAAGGGTCAGTCCAATGTGGGCTGGTGGCTGCGCAACGACGCGGTGGACGTGGCCATCGCGCCGTCCGCCCATTTCGATCATGGCCACGCCCGACGGGCCGGGACGATCGTCCTCAAGAGCCAGGTCCGGCCCGAAAAGGGCGCCAAGATCCGTTGGAAGTTGGCTCGAGCGGCGGACCACTGATCGCGCCCAACCCGCACGACGCGACTTTGCAATAGACGCACGAGACCGCACTCACCGTCATCCACGAAAACTTCGAGTGTTCTATTAAGCGGCAGCGTTAGGCTGCACTTAGCCGAGAAGATCAGCAATTCATTTTTATGGCGCTTCGAAGCCGCATGATGGTTCGAAGAGTCGGCGGCGTGGCCCAACCCTGCAAGTCATCAAGAAAACTTGAGGGGCACTCAACAATGTTTCGCACCAAACGAGCTTTGCTCGCCAGCTTGTCTATGGCCGCGCTATCCTTCGGCGTCGCGCAGGTCGCCATGGCGGCCGAAAGCCCGCCCACGCCCGACAATGACACCGTCGAGGCCGTCATCGTCACCGGCACCCGGGTTTCCGGCCTGAAGGCCGTCGACAGCGCCGCGCCGATCCAGGTGCTGGACTCCCTCGCCCTGAAGGGCGCCGGCAAGCCCGACCTGATGTCGGCCCTGGCCCAGGCGATCCCATCGTTCAACGCCCAGGCCTTTGGCGGCGACACTGCGGCCCTGACGCTGTCAGCCCGTCTGCGCGGCCTGAGCTCCAATCACACCCTGGTGCTGATCAACGGCAAGCGTCGGCACGGTACGGCCAACCTCGCGGTTCTCGGCGGACCCTACCAGGGCGGCGCCGCGGCCGACCTGAACTTCATCCCGCTGTCGGCCATCGACCACATCGAAGTGCTGCAGGACGGGGCCGCCGCCCAGTACGGCACCGACGCCATCGCCGGGGTGGTCAATATCATCCTCAAGAAGAGCGCTTCGGGCGGCTCGCTCGACGTCACGGGTGGCAAGTACAGCGCGGGCGACGGGGAGACGGGCAATGTCTCGGCCAATATCGGCCTGGCGCCGTTCTCCGACGCCTATCTGAACATAACGGCCGAGACCCGGTATCACGGTCTCAGCGACTGGGGCGGCGACGACCAGCGGGTGATCCGCGGCGCCACCGCCGCCAACGGCTGGGCCGCCAGCTTGGCGGGATATCCGCACACCAACAAGATCTCGGGCGACGCCCGCTATCAGCTGACGACCTTCGCCTTCAACAGCGGCGTCGAGATCGGCGACGTGAACCTCTATTCGTTCGGCACCTACGGCCACAAATACGCCGGCGCCTATGAGAACTTCCGCAAGCCTAGCCGCCTGCCACAACTCTATCCGCTGGGCTTCAACCCGATGGAGACCATCAAGGAGGAAGACTACGCCTTGACGGTTGGCGCGGAGGGCAAGCTGTTCGGCGATTGGAACTGGGACCTGTCCACCACCTACGGCCGCGACTTCGCCGCCATCAACATCACCAATTCGGTCAATAAGGACCTCTATCTGGCGGCCGCCACGGTGCCGGGCCACGGCTCGACCCAGTCGGCCTTCCACGCCGGCGCCTTCCTCTCCACCCAGTGGACCACCACCCTGGACCTGAGCCGAGGGTTTGATATCGGCATGGCCGGTCCGCTGAACGTCGCCTTTGGCGCCGAGCAGCGGCACGAGACCTATAAGATCAAGGCCGGGGAGTATTCCTCGCGCTATAATGGCGGCTCGCAGTCCTATCCGGGCTTCTCGCTGACCGACGCCGGCGAGCATGAACGCGACAACGAGGCGGTCTATGTCGATTTCGCGCTGAAGCCGGTCGAGGCCCTCCAGTTGGACGCCGCCGCGCGCTACGAGCACTTCAGCGATTTCGGCGACACCACCGTGGGCAAGCTAACCGGTCGCTATGACTTCACCGACAGCTTCGCCCTGCGCGGCACGGCCAGCACGGGCTTCCGCGCCCCGACCCTGGCCGAAGAGAACTACTCGGCCACCAATGTCGGCCCGACCTCGGCGTTCGTGCAGCTGGCGCCGAACTCCATCGGCGCCAAGCTGGTGGGCGTCACTGGCCTCAAGCCCGAGAAATCGACCAACTACAGCGTCGGTTTCGTGGCCCACCCGATCTCGCGCATGACCGCTACGATTGACGCCTATCAGATCGAGATCAAAGATCGCATCGCTGGCAGCGGCTCGCTGTACGGGGCCGGCGGGGCGCACAACTACGCGGCCGTGTCCGCCGCCATCGCCGCCAACGGCAATTCGATCTCCGACGACGCCACCGACATCGGCATCAACATCTTTACCAACGGCCTGGACACCCGGACCCGCGGCGTCGAGGCAGTGCTGAGCTATTCCAGCGACTTCGACACCTATGGCCATGTCGAGTGGAGCCTGGCGGGCAACTACAACAAGACCGAGGTCACCAAGATCGCGCCCGCGCCCACCCAACTGGCGGGCGCATCATTCTACGACAAGGCCGCGATCTCCGATCTTGAGACCGCTTCACCGGAGTACAAGATCTCGGGCGGAGCGCTCTACTCGCACGGCCCAATCACCGTCAACCTGCACGAGACGCTGTACGGAAAGTCCACCGAATACGCCACCTATGATGGCGGCAAGTACTGGCTGGAAAAGGTCGATTCCGCTTTCATCACCGACATCGAGGTGTCTTGGAAAGTCATGCCGCAGTTCAAGGTCTCGGCCGGCGCCAACAACCTGTTCGACAAGAAGCCGGACAGGAAGAGCGCCGACGAACTCGAGGACGCGGCCGACAACGGCAACGGGGCTCAGGACATCTATCCGAGCTTCTCGCCGTACGGCCTGAACGGCGGCTACTACTACGGCAAGTTCGCCTACACGTTCTAAGGACACGGCGGCCGGCGTTCGCCTTCGGGCGGACGTCGGCTGACGCCGGAAATTGAAGCCTCTTACGGCCCGAGTTGTCACGGCGATGCTTCGCATCTTCAGGCCGTTGTTGACTCCCCCGCCTCCCTCCGTATTTTCGCGCCGTTCGCGTGACTGGCGCTAGTGATGGGCAACCATCGGGGAGCACGAACCTCATCCGCCGCGCGCCTGGGCTCCCTTTCGTCTTTCCATAGACCCGGAGCTCCGCCGTGCCCGCCGCCCCTGACTATCCGTCCGCACCCGATCTCGTCGCCCCCAGGCGCGCCCTGCTGTCGGTTTCCGACAAGACCGGTTTGGTCGAGGCCGCCCGGGTGCTGCACGCGGCCGGGGTGGAGTTGGTCTCGACCGGCGGCACCAAGGCGGCGATCGCGGCGGCCGGCATCCCCGTCAAGGACGTCTCCGACCTCACGGGCTTCCCGGAGATGATGGACGGCCGGGTCAAGACCCTGCACCCAGTGGTGCACGGCGGACTATTGGGCGTTCGTGACGCTCCCGAACACGCTCAGGCCATGGCCGACCACGGCATTGGCGGCATCGATATCCTGTATGTGAACCTCTATCCGTTCGAGGCCACGGTCGCCAAGGGCGGCAGCTACGCCGAATGCGTCGAGAACATCGACATCGGCGGCCCGGCCATGATCCGCTCGGCGGCCAAGAACCACGGCTATGTCGCCGTCTGCACCGATCCGTCGGACCTCTCCGAAGTGCTGGAGGCCCTGAAGGCCGGTGGCACGACCCTGGCCCTGCGCCAGACCCTGGCGGCCCGCGCCTACGCCCGCACTGCGGCCTATGACGCGGCGATCTCCACCTGGTTCGCGGCGCGACTTGGTCAGGACTTCCCGGGCCGCAAGACCATCGCCGGCGCGCTGCGCCAGGTGATGCGCTACGGCGAGAACCCGCACCAGAAGGCGGCCTTCTACACCTTCCCCAGCCCCCGCGTCGGCGTGGCCACCGCCACCCAGTTGCAGGGCAAGGACCTCAGCTACAACAACATCAACGACACGGACGCGGCCTTCGAGCTGATCGCCGAGTTCGACCCGGCCCAAGGTCCAGCCGTCGCGATCATCAAGCATGCCAACCCCTGCGGCGTAGCGGTGGGCGGCAGCCAGCGCGAGGCCTACGAACGCGCTCTGGCCTGCGACCCCACCTCGGCCTTCGGCGGCATCGTCGCGGTCAACAGCCGCCTGACCCGCGAAGCCGCCCTGCAGATGGTCGAGATCTTCACCGAGGTAGTGATCGCCCCCGAGGCGGATGACGACGCCGTCGCCGTGTTCGCCGCCAAGAAGAACCTGCGTCTGCTGATCACCGGCGGCCTGCCCGACGCCCTGTCCACCGGCGACACTTTCAAGTCGGTGGCCGGGGGCTTCTTGGTCCAGTCTCGCGACGACGCCCGGATCACCGCCAGCGACCTGAAGATCGTCACGAAGCGTCAGCCGACCGCCGAGGAGGTGGCCGACATGCTGTTCGCGTTCACCGTGGGAAAGCACGTCAAGTCCAACGCCATCGTCTATGCCCGCGCCGGCCAGACCCTGGGCGTTGGCGCTGGCCAAATGAACCGCAAGGACTCGGCCCGGATCGCCGCCCTGCGCGCCGCCGACTTCGGCTTGGACCTCAGGGGCTGCGCCTGCGCCTCGGAAGCCTTCTTCCCGTTCGCCGACGGCCTGATCCAGGCCGCCGAGGCCGGGGCCACGGCGATCATCCAGCCGGGCGGCTCGATGCGCGACCCCGAAGTGATCGAGGCCGCCGACAAGCTGGGCCTGACCATGGCCTTCACCGGCGTGCGGGTGTTCAGGCACTAGGGCATTTTTCGAGCGAAGTGGTTCCGGTTCGCGTGAAGAAAAATGCGTCAAAACAAAAGATTAGAGCTCACGGCCTGACGCAGTCAGGTCCGGAAATGCTCTAGGAGGGGAGATCGCATGCACAGCGCTGAGTGGGGCGCCAAGGTCGCCGAGGCCTCGAAGGTCTTCAAGCCGGTTGGGCGTGGCCCCTTCCCGGTTGCCTTGATCCTGCACGGCTGCGGCGGCAAGACGCCGTTCCTGGAAGACTACGCCAAGGTCGCGGTCCAGGCCGGCTACGCGGCGGTGGTGGTCGACTCGTTCAAGCCGCGCGGCATGTCGACCATGGACGCCAAGCTGTTCGTCTGCACGGGCATGGCGGTCCAGGGCCTGAAGCGCTCGGCCGACATCTTCGCCATGTTGGCCTGGCTGGAGGGCCAGTCCTGGGCCGACCATCGCAAAGTTTTCCTGGCGGGCTGGAGCCATGGCGGCTGGGCGATCATGGACGGCTACGCCATCGGGTTGAACGCCTCCCGCGCCACCGGTCTCTCCGACGCAGACCCTATGCGCCTGCGGGCCCAGGTGAAGGGCGCACTATTGGTCTATCCCTATGCCAGCTACCCGTCCCTGACGTCCAGCAGGGGCTGGGGAACCTATGGCCCCAAGGTGTTCTCGGTGGTCGGCGGCAAAGACCAGGTGGTCGGCTGGAAATATCCGCAGAAGGCCCTGGAGCGGCTGAAGCGCGACGGGCTGTCGGTGGACACGGTCTTCTATCCCGACGCCACCCACGCCTTCGACGACGACCGCGCCAACGATCCCCGCGCCAAGTACCGCCCCGATCTGTTCGCCCAGACCAAGGACTATTTCGCCAGGGCCCTGAACGCGATCTAGACTCCATTCCGCTCATCGGGGCGAATGCCGAGACCCAGATGGAGGCCGCCGAGGCGAACTCCAGGGGCGCCGCGCTTTTCCAAACGCTCTACTGCTCCGGGACCTGGGTCCCCTGAGTTCACAAACGAAGTGCAACACTCTCTGACCGAGGTGTTGCGATGGGACAAGCCTATGATCACCTCACGCTTGAGGAGCGGTGTGAGCTTGCCCGGCGTCGTGAAG
>NZ_JAFCUB010000034.1:0-42813 GCF_049896325.1 Caulobacter sp. DWP3-1-3b2 | reverse complement strand
GGGCGGCGGCGCCTTCAAACCTTGTTGGCGTGCTGGGTGGGGGGTTTGACGGTGTCAAGGACGGCGCGGAGCGCCGCCGCCACGCGGCCGCCAGAGGCGGTCCTTGACATCGTCAGACGCCAGAGCGCCGATCCACCAAGGCTTAAAGGCGTGGCCGCATCCGGGGCGGATGCGGGCCATACCGAAGGCTTCCCGTTCGCCCATCGGGTCTCTAATTATCTTGCGGATTCAAGACCTCGATCAGCTCTATTCCCTGAAGCCCGCCACTCCACGTTTCGTGGAGCTCGATCTCTGCCGCTTTCAGGAGCCCATTCCAAATTAAGTCGATGTCCTCGTATGCAGCGTTCGCGAAATCCCAAGTCAGCCGCTGTTCATACTCAGGCTTAAAGTCGCGAAGCATCTGCTTCAGTTCGCCGTCCGTACCGACGAGTATCTTTTCACGCTCCTTAGCTCTATGTGCCTTTGGGTGAGCAAACATATTGCGAAGTTCGAACAAATCCCCGATCGTGCTGTAAGGACGCTTGTTCCAGTCAATATCGATGTCGATCATCTTCTTGATCGCCTTGATCTTGCAAACAACAGATTTGCGCTCAAAAACAGCCCAGACTTCCTGAGCCTTTTCCTTACCGGTTTGCCTTTCGATAACCCGCTGACCAATGAAGTTGGCGTAACCCTCTAAGGCGAATGCGATCATCGTCACTAATGCCATCATATCAACGAAGATGCCGTCGCTGTGTTCTTTGCTTTCAAAGGCTTTTGTCAATCGCTCGCGGAAAAACCACGCAGCGTTCGCCAAGTCGTTGTGCGGGTAGTCAACGAAGTCATTTGTCACCTTCGCGCGGATAAGAGGTTGGGCCTGCTTATCATCCATCGACCTTCGCCCCACCACCAACCCGCATCGCCGCCCAGTAAACCCCCGCCGCGATCCCCGCCCCGACGAACCACGCATAGTCGTAGAGCCCCGTCCAAAGCCCCCCGACTCCCGCCGCCGCCGGCAAACCGGCCGCCTTCAGGAAGCCCGGCAGGTTCGGCAAGACACCGAGCACGAAGCCCGCCACCGCCGCCAGGTTCCAGCCTTTGAAATAGGTATAGCGCCCCGTCCGGTCGTACAGCGCCGCGATGTCGAGCTTGGTAGCCCGCAGCAGCCAGTAGTCGACGATCAGGATCCCCGCGATCGGCCCCAGCAGCGCGCCATAGCCGGTCAGCCACACGAAGATGTAGCCCTGCGTGCTCTCCAGCAGTTTCCACGGCATGATCAGGGCGCCGATGGCGGCGGTGATGTAGCCGCCGGTGCGGTAGCTGATCCTGCTCGGCCACAGGGTCGAGAAGTCATAGGCCGGGCCGACCAGATTGGCGGCGATGTTGCAGGAGACGGTGTCGAGGCTGATGATCAGCAGGCCGACCAGCACCGCGACGCCGCCGATGTCGCCGGCCAGGGCCACCGGGTCCCAGATCGCCTTGCCGAAGATCAGCACCGTGGCCGAGGTGACCACCACGCTCATCGTCGCCATCAGGGCCATGGGCCCGGGCAGGCCAGCGACCTGGCCGACCACCTGATCGCGCTGCGTGCGGGCGAAGCGGGTGAAGTCGGGGATGTTCAGGGCCAGGGTGCCCCAATAGCCGCTCATGGCGGTGACGATGGGGCCAAAGTCACGCCAGAACCGGCCGGCTTTCGCGCCGCCGGGATCGTATGCGCTGGGTTCGTGCAGGATCGGCCCCAGGCCGCCGGCCTTGCTCAGCGCCCACCAGACCAGCAGGCCGCAGACCACGACCTTGACCGGGGCGGTCCAGGTTTCCAGCTTGCGCACCGCTTCCAGCCCCTTGGTGACGAACAAGAGCTGCATCAGCCAGAAGGCGGCGAAGGCCAGCAGCTGGCCCAGGCCGATGCCCAGGACGGGGACAATCGGCCCGACCAGGCTCTTGCCGACCATCACACCCAGCAGGGTCAACAGCGCCCCGCCGCCGATCCAGGTCTGGATGCCGTACCAGCCGCAGGCGACAATCGCCCGCGCCAGGGCTGGGACCCGCGCGCCGCCCCAGCCGAACGAGGCCCTCGCCAGCACCGCATAGGGCACGCCCCAGCGCGCCCCGGCATGGCCGATCAGCAGCATCGGCGCCAGCACCACCAGATTACCCAGCAGCACGGCCCACACCGCCTGGACGGCCGACAAACCCTGCTCGATCAGGCCTCCGGCCAGCATGTAGGCCGGCACGGCGATGACCATGCCCAGCCACAGGGCCGCGAAGTGCCGCGCGCGCCAGGTGCGTTGCTCCGGCGTGGTCGGCGCCAGGTCGGCATTCCACAGGCTGTTGTCCGTGCTCTGATCCAATGTCGCCCCCGCGATCAGGTCGAAGGGGCGAGCATGGGTCAGGGGACGATGGGCGTCACGCGCAAACTCAAATCGTGGTAAGGATTCGGAGGAGCTCAGGCCATGCCCGCATAGGCCAGGGTCGCCAGTCCGGCCCCGAACATCAGGACCATGGCGACCAGCCCCATCCGGCCCCACTGGATGCAGGGGCCGGCATGCCGAAGCTCGGCGGCCTCGGGCTTGTTGATATCGCACTTGTTGAAGAACACTGGACGCGCACGGACGCGCGTCGCGAACACGGCGTCAGCCATGGCGTTAACTCCCTAAGTTTCCCGCCCCTCTGACGGAAGCGCGAAAACCGGATTAACACGAAAACTCGCCAAAAGCGCGAGTTTTCGTGTGCATTCCGCCTAAAGCGGCGCAGAAATGCGCGTTTTTGTCGTCGAAATGACGCCTAACGATCGAAAACGCGCGAATTTCTGAAACGACCTATTTGACGATGGTGTCCACCGTCTGCCGAGTGACGGCGTGATAGAGCGGCCGGGTCTTGGCGTAGAGCGCCTTGGCGATGGGCTGGCCCCAGTCGCCCTGGGCCATCAGGTCCTTAACAGAGGCGCCACGAACTTGCGGCGGCCCTGCTCGGTGAGGAAGGTCTGCAGCGACGGCACGGCCGGGTCGTAGCGGTTGGCGACGGCCAGCTCCAGCCAGACAAAGCGGATCTCGCTGTTACCCTGGGCCGATAGACCGAAGGCCTTGTCCAGATCGGCCAGGCGTTCCTTCGACAAGGCGCGCGGCAGGCTGGTGATGAAGCGGGTGCGCTCGGGCGTGCTCCAGCCCTTCCATTTGTCGAGCGGCGCGGGGCCGCCGGTGGCGTAGGCGGCGGCCAGGGCGTCGACCGCCGGGAAGGCCGCCGACTTGATGTGCACGGCGTTGTCCGGCAGACCCACCTGAT
Source organism: Caulobacter sp. DWP3-1-3b2 (assembly GCF_049896325.1). Taxonomy (NCBI): domain Bacteria; kingdom Pseudomonadati; phylum Pseudomonadota; class Alphaproteobacteria; order Caulobacterales; family Caulobacteraceae; genus Caulobacter; species Caulobacter sp. DWP3-1-3b2. Next base: position 39,552 of record NZ_JAFCUB010000034.1, on the reverse strand, counting down.
AGACCCACTGGTCGATGCCGATCGCGGCTTCCAGCTTGGGATCGCCCTTGATCAGGCTGGCGCGCAGGTCGGCGACGAAGCCGGCCGTGGTCTGCGACTGGAAGGCGTGGCGGGCGAAATAGTTCTTGAGATAGGCGTCCCATCGCGCGCGGCCGACGGCCTTTTCGATGGTCCGCAGGAAGGTCGCGCCCTTCTGGTAGGCGATGTCGGTCATGCCGTCGTCGGGATCGCGACCGGCCAGGTCGAGGTGCAGGCGGGTGTCGGCGCCGGTCAGGCCGCCGGCGTCCTTGATCGCGCCCTGCAGGTCGCTCCAGCCCAGGTCGGCCAGCATATTGGCGCGCTCCGGACCGTAGAGCTTCTCCATGATCCGGTTCTCGAAATAGTCGGTGAAGCCTTCGTTGAGCCAGAAGTCCGACCAAGTGGCGTTGTTCACCAAGTTGCCCGACCATGAATGGGCCAGTTCGTGGGCCACCAGGCTGACCAGCGAGCGGTCGCCGGCGATGATCGTGGGCGTGGCGAAGGTCAGGCGGGGGTTTTCCATGCCGCCGAACGGGAACGACGGCGGCAGCACCAGCAGGTCGTAGCGACCCCAGGCATAGGGGCCGTAGAGGCTCTCGGCCGCCTCGACCATCTTCTCGACATCGACCAGTTCGTAGGCGGTCTTCTTCATCACCGACGGCTCGGTATAGACGCCGGTGCGCTGGCCCAGCGGTGTGAAGGCGATGTCGCCGACCGCCAGGGCGATCAGGTAGGAGGCGACAGGTTTGTCCATCCGGAAGCGGTAGGCGCGGCCGCCGCCGGCGCCAAGTTTGCCGGCTAGGGGCTCACCGTTCGGAGTCAGCATCTGCGCGCTCATCACCGCCTTTAGGCCGGCCGGCGCCACGATGCGGGCAGTCCAGGTCTGGCGGACGCCGGGGCTGTCCTGGGTGGGAATCCAGGTGCGGTTGAGGATCGCCTCGCCCTGGCTGAACAGATAGGGCTTGGCCTTGCCCGCCGTCTGGGCCGGGGTCAGCCACTGCAATGCCGCGCCGCCGGGGGCGCTGTCGTAAGCGATGACGATGCGCTTGGCGCCGTTCAGTTGGACGGTCAGCGGCGCGCCGAGGATGGGGTCGGTCTTTCCCAGGGTGAAAGGCAAGGCCGCGCCCTTGGCGTCGGTGACGCCCTTGATCACCAGGCCCTTGCTGTCGAGCACGACTTCCTTCGCGCCTGGCGCGGCGGCGATGTCGAGGGCGGCCGTGCCGGTCATCTTCTGGTTGGCGAAGTCGGCGGTCAGGTCCAGGTCGATGTGGGTGACGCGGGCGACCAGGGGCTGTGCGTAGGAGTGGACGTCGCGCGCCTCGGGCGACTTGAGGACCGCCGGGATGGGCGGCTGAACGGCGGGCGTGGCGGCCATGACAGCGGTCGCGGCGGCGCCGGACAGGAGCAGCGCCAACAGGGCGGCGCGACTGGTTATGTTGATCGAGGGCATGATAGGGCGATTTCCGTGTTCGGAAGGGCGTTGGGATTGTTCTAGCCCACCGCCACGGCGGGTCTAAGGCCAATTGCTCAACTCCTCCCCCTCTGGGGCGGTGTCGGCGACGGTGGGGGGAGCAGGATGAGAAAAGATGCCACGCGTCGAGCACCGCCGGCCACTCCCCCCTCCGGCCCTTCGGGCCTCCTCCCCCACAGGGGGGAGGAGCTTAGAGATAATCCAGCAAACTCGTCCCGCCCGTATTCACGCTGCCGTCGGGATTGAACAGCGAGGCCAGCTTGTCCGACAGGTTCTGCAGCGCGACCATCTTGTCATAAAGCGCCGGAGTCCAACCCGCCGCCTGCCGCTCCTCGTCGCTCATCGCCGTGTATTGGGTGATCAGGCTCTTGCCGAAGGCCGAGTTGTCGGAGCCCTTGGTGCTCTTGTAGCTGCTGGAGATGCTGTCGCGGTTGCGGGTCTTCACCTCGGCGGCGGCCTGGGCGACCTCGTGCTCGGAGAACTGGGCGCCCTTGTTCAGCGCCACGGCGGCCAGGGAGCGGTTGTCGAACTTGGAGAAGTCGATCGTTCCGTCGTCGGGATCGGTCGCCATGCCGTCGCCCGTCGCCGCGGCATATTGCTTGTCGAGCACCGAGCGGACGTCGGAGGCGACCGCCTTGATGTCGCGGGTGCGGGGGCTGGCGACCACGCCGCCGGTGTCCTTCAGATAGGCCGCGACGGGGTCGCCGTCGATGCCGCTGGGGGCCACGCCCGGCTTGTCGGTCGCCTGCTGGAGCCCCTCGGTGAGGGCGGCCTTGTCCTTGGCCCACTGTCCCATGGCCTTTTCCTCGGGCCCGGCGGCCTCGAGATTGGCCAGGGCCGCCTTGTAGAGCCCGGCATGGTCTCCGGTCACCCGCATGGCCGAGGCCGGGGCCGACAGCGACGCGTCCCGCGTGGCCTTCATCTGCAGGGTCGCCACCACCTGCTCCTCGATCGGGAACTTACCGCCCTTGTTGCTGGCGATGGCGTAGAGGCTGCGGCGGTCCAGGCCCGCCAGGCTGATCGTCGCCTTGCCGTCCTTCAGGGCGCTGGTCGCCTTGGCGTCGGACAGCAGCTTGTCGAGCGCCGTGCGGGCCGAGGCAACCACGGTGTCGATGGTGCGGCTGTCGGTTTGGGCGGCCAAGGCGGCCTGGGCTTCCGCCGACAGGGTGACATTGACGCTGGAGCCGCTGGTCTTGGCTGCGGATGTGCTGGCGGTGTCGGCGGCGGTTGCCTTAGTGGCTGTCGTCCCGGCAGCGGCCGCAGCGTAGGGATTGGTCGCGTAGCCGGTGGTGATGCTGCTGACCATGACGCCCTCGAACCGATCGCCGCGCAATCACGAAGCACGGCGCTCCTGAACCCAAGGTCAAAGGGCGCGATCATGGTTAAGGCTGCGTTAACCATGATCGCGCCGGGCCATCTCAATCCCGTGTGCTGACCTGGGCGATCGGCGCGATCGTGGTGAAGTTGGCGACGTCGGCCATGACCTCGCCGCCGCGCGGACCGGCCAGCGAGGCCTGCATCGCGGCGGCGTCCTCGAAGGCAAGGTGCGCCATGGCCACGAAGGGCGCGGGACCACCGTCGGGCGCCGAGACGCCGACGAACACCTGAACGTCCTTCAGACCGGAGGATCCGAAGGCGTCCTTCACCAGTGGGATGTGGGTGGCGTCATAATAGGCCTGGTCGAAGCTGGCGCCGGGCGTCGCCGGATAGAGCACGCTGAAGATGACCATGTCGGCTTCCTTGATGGCGGCGCTCGCGCATCGCGGGCCGCTCCCTGACGCGATTTAAGCACGCGCCTGGCCGGGCGCCATGCGGGGCGCGGCGCCAATTACGAGGTTAGCGCGCTGACCAGAGACTGCCAGCGGCCGCTTGCAGATCTCCAGAGACGTTGCGCCGAGCCAGCGAGAGCCCTTCCAGCTCCACCTTGTCGGCGCGCAGGGTGCGGTCGTGCAGGCTGTAGCCCAGTTGATAGACGGCGCGGTCGGTCTTGGTCTGGCCATCCTCGATGAACACCGTCAGCACGCCGACCGGCACGCGACCGGTCCTGGCCTTGCCGGCATGCTTGCGCAGGCCGTTCTCGATCCAGCCGGCCTCCAGGCGCGGATTGCCGGTGGTCTCGACGCTATCGCTGCGCAGCTCGGCGGGAAACCAGATCGTCTGGGTCTGGATCACCTGCTCGGAATTGACCGAGTTCAGACGCACCGTCTCGCCCTTGTCGGCCACCGCGCCGGTCATCACGAAGGTCAGCTTCCGAGCCTGGGCCTTGGCCTCGGCCCGCCGCTCGCTGACGGCGGCGACCCGGTCGCGCTCATCGCGTTCGCGTTCGCGGTGCGAGTCCCAGAAGCCCAGGCCGGCGATCACCAAGGCCCCCACGCCGACGATCTCGGCCAGGGTCAGCCAACGCAGCTGGATGCGCTTGCGGGAGGTCTCTTCGGTCAAGTCGGTCTCCGTCGAAACAAGCGCGAATCCATGGCACGTTCCCACTCTCTAGGGGAAGTTCGCTTGGGAGGCACGGGAGACTGGACCTGACCTGTCGGCTATCTTGGTGAGCAAACCTTCGTCAGATTGGCCAAAGCCGCCATGCGCACACTTGATTTCGAGGACTTCGTCAGCCCGGCGCCCCATCCGGGTGAGCATCTGCGCGAAGACTATCTGCCGGCTTTCAAACTGACGGCCGGCGCCTTGGCTCGCGCCATGGGCCTGAAGGACCGCACCCGGATCGAGCGGCTGATCCGCGAGAAGCAGCCCGTCACCGCCGATACGGCGCTGCGCCTGGGCAAGGTGTTCGGCACGTCCGCCCAGTTCTGGATCAACCTCCAAAACGCCCACGACCTGTCCAAGGCCGCGATCGAGACGCGCGATGCGTTGAAGGCGATCAAGCCGCTGGCGGCGGCTTAGTCAGGCGAAGCAGTAGTTTAGTCACCCACCCTTCGCGCGTGCTCCCGCGCTTGTGTGTCCAGCTTGGCCTGCAAATGAGCGTCAAGCAGAGGGTCGGGATTCTGGCCAAAAAGGCTCCAGATCCCCAAGCCGACGACGGCCGCCGTGGATCCGATCGTTACGACCTCCCAGAGGCGATAATGGAAGGGCTCGTAGGCAAGTCGGCCACGCATCGCGAAGGCGTCCAAGATCTTGACCGCCGGTTCCAGGACCGGCCGCCACGTCTCCATGGCCCAAACCAATCCCGCCGCCGCGACCACCAGGATCGCGCACAAGCCGATCTTCCGAATTCGCCAAGCGGTATCGCGATCAACTCGCACGGTGATTCCTACTCCGCGTGCCCCGGCTTCCGAGACGTCGCCCAAGGCTCGGACACATCCGCCAACACCACGTCCAGGCAATCGACGGTGACGCGCAGGTCGCCGCCGCCGGCGAAGGTCAGCAGCACGGTGCCACCCGGCGCTTCGCCCGCCTCGAAGGCGATGGACAGCAGTTCGACCACCGCCGACTTGGCGTCGCGGCGCAGCTTGCGGGCCTGGACGCCAGTGACGTCGCCAAGCTGGAGGGCGGAACGCACGCGCTCACCCTTCTTGGCGCTCGATTCCCAGCGAAAGCGGTTGCAGGCCAGGGTCAGCGTCCGCGCCGAAGCGTCCCAGCGGATGTCGCCGATCTTGGCGATGGCGTCCTGCAGGGCGGCGGAGATCACCGCCAGATCGTCGGCGTCCTGGGCCAGCAGGCGTAACGGCGTAACGGCGTCACTCATGGTCATCGCCCTCGGCATCGCCCGTGATGCGGCGCACCTGAGCCCCGCAGGCGCCCAACTTTTCTTCCAGCCGCTCGAAGCCGCGATCCAGATGGTAGATGCGGCTGACCGTGGTCTCGCCGCGCGCCACAAGGCCGGCGATCACCAGGCTGACCGAGGCGCGCAGGTCGGTGGCCATGACCTCGGCGCCTTCCAGCTGGGCCACGCCGCGCACCCGGGCCTCGCCCCCGGCCACCGAGATGTCGGCCCCCAGGCGCATCAGTTCGGGGGCGTGCATGAAGCGGTTCTCGAAGATGGTCTCGCGGATCCGGCTCTCGCCCTTGGCCGTGGTCATCAGGGCCATGAACTGGGCCTGCAGGTCGGTGGCGAAGCCCGGATAGGGCTGGGTTTCCAGGTCGACGGCTTCCAGGCGGTGGCCGTTGCGCTTGATGATCACCCCGTCCTCGGTGCGAACGACGCCGCAGCCGGCCTCTTCCAGCTTGACCAGCAGGCTGTCGATCAGTTCGGGGCGAGCGCGAGTCAGCTGAACCTCGCCGCCGGCCATGGCCGCCGCCACGGCATAGGTGCCCATCTCGATGCGATCGGGGATCACCGAGTGGGTCGCGCCGTGCAGCTTGGCGACCCCGGTGATGGTGATGGTCGGGGTCCCCCCGCCCTCCACCTTGGCGCCCATGGCGTTGAGGCAGATCTGCAGGTCCAGCAGTTCGGGCTCGCAGGCGGCGTTCCTGATGGTGGTGACGCCGTCGGCCAGCACGGCGGCCAGCATGGCGTGCTCGGTGGCGCCCACCGAGACGAACGGGAAGGTGATCTCGGCGCCCTTCAGGCCGCGCGGGGCCTGGGCATAGACATAGCCTTCATGCAGGTCGATCTTGGCGCCCAGGGCCTCAAGCGCCTGCAGGTGCAGGTCGACGGGACGCGCGCCGATGGTGCAACCGCCGGGCAGGCTGACCTTGGCCTGGCCGGTGCGGGCGATCAGCGGGCCCAGCACATTGAACGAGGCGCGCATCTGCCGGACCAGCTCATAGGGCGCGAAACCGCTGGTGATCTCGGGCGCTTGCAGCACCGTCTCCGAACCATCAGGCCCTTCGCGCTCTTCGACCTGGGCGCCCAGGCGGGTCAGCAGCTTGCCCAGGAACCTGGTGTCGGCCAGGCGCGGCATGTTGGTCAGGCGCAGCGGCTCGGACGTGAGCAGGCTGGCCGCCATCAGCTTGATGGCCGAGTTCTTGGCGCCGCTGACCGGGATGATCCCGTTCAGCTGCGCGCCGCCGATGATGGCGATACGATCCAATGAAAGTCCCTCATCGCGCGGCTATTCGAGGGGGAGCGCCGCGCGGTCATCTGTGAAGAAGAGGTTCTAGCGGTTGCAAAGCCCCGCGCAAGGGGCGGCGCCGATTCCTCACCGTTCCCCCTCAGTCGGACGGCTCGCCGGTCTGTTCAAGAGCTGGTTCCGGCTTGGCGGCCGGCGCGGGGGCGACCTTCCTGCGGCGAAGATTGGTCCGTAGCGCCTGAGCCAGCCGCGCCTCGCGCGCCGCCTTTTCCCCAATGGGCTTGGTGTGAGGCTTGGGGTTGTGGCTCATGTTTCCACAGGTGAAAGCGCCGCGACGATTGGTCAACACGATTTTGGCTTTGCCAACCGCGTTTGGTTCGCTATACGCCGCTCCTCTTCGCCGCGGTAGCTCAGTGGTAGAGCGCATCCTTGGTAAGGCTGAGGTCCTGGGTTCGAGTCCCAGTCGTGGCACCATCGGGGTCCAGACCTCTCAGGTCTGGACCCCGACCACACCAGATCCCTACAGATCCTCAACACATCGCCAGCCGCTAGTTGAACCGGCGCTTCTTCAGCAGGGCGCTGCGATCGGCCGAGCGGATCTCGACCTCGAAGACGTCCTGCTCGCGCAGGATGCGCAGAGGGATCACGGCGCCCGGCGGGCCTTGCGCCCAGAGCTGCGTGTAAAATTCGGCCAGGTCGTCGACCGGCTCGCCCGCCACCGCCAGAATGAGATCGCCCGCCCGCAGCTCGGCGCGCGAGGCCGGACCGCCGGGAACGACGCCCACCAGCACGACATGCGCGCCAGACTCCTGGGCCAGCACACCCAGCCACGGACGCGGCGGATGGCCCGGCTTGCCCCGCGCCAGATCGTCGAGGATGGGCGGCAGCAACTCGGCCGGCACGAACATGTTCATGGGCCGGGGCGCGCCGCTGGACGTGCGGCCTTCCAGGCTCAACGAGCCGAGCCCCACCAGCTTTCCGGCGGCGTCGATCAGGGCCGCGCCACTCCAGTGCGGGTGGGCCGGCTCGGTCATGATGGCGTCGTCGAGCAGATATTCCCAATAGCCCGCGAACGGCATGCGGGCGAGCACGCGTCCCGCTGCGGCATGGGCGCGTCCGCCGGCCCCGGCCACCACGACGGCGCTGCCGGCCTTCAGCCCCTGCGACGAGCCGAGCGGCAGCACCGGCAGGTCTAGCGGCTCCAGCGCCTGGACGAGGCCCAGTCCCGTCTGGTTGTCGAGACCCAGGACGTGGGCCGCGACGCGCCGGCCGTCGTTGAGCGTAAGGGTGACAGTCTCGGCCTCGGTGATCAGATAGGCCATGGTCAGCACCAGGCCGCTGGGTCCAACCACCACGCCATTGCCCAGGCGCTCCGTGCCCAGAATGCCGGCGGTGAAGGCGTCGGCCGGCACGCGCGCCTCCAGCGCCACGACGGCGGACAGCGCGCTATCCAGGTCGAACGCATGGCCGTCGGCGGTGGGACGCAGCCGGGCCTCGACCTCGTAACCTTGGAATGGTGAGCTCAACTCGATCTCCTTTAGGACTCCAGATCTGGGATCGACCGGCGCGCGCGACAAGGGATACCGCCAGGCGACGGCACGTTTGCCTCAAACAGAACGCGAGACGTTCCGCGCGGCGTTGGCTCCGCCCGCGCCTGTGCTAAGGACCAGCATCCTCACGCGGGCCCCTGGCCCGCCAGCCTGCGAATCGCATGTCCGATCCTTCCGACGAGCCCAAGATCGCCCCGCGAGCCGTCTCGCCCGAGGGCGCCACGCCGAAGCCGAAACGCGTGCGCAAACCCACGGCCGCGCCCGCGCCGGTGACCGCAGCCGAGCCGGCTCCGGAGACCATCAAGGCCGCCCCCGCCAAGCCCAGGCGCCTCCGCAAGCCAAGGCCCGTCGCCGCGCCCATCTCCGCGGTCGAACCGGAGACGCTGGACACCGTCCAACTCGCGCCGGCGGTTGTTGAACCTGAGCCGGCGCCCGCTGACCCGGAAACCGCCGAAGCGCCGCAAGCCTCCGTCACTTCCGATACCGCCCCGGCGCCAGTCCCCCGCAAGCCGGCGCTGTGGCGGCGCCGCGCCTGGCAGGTCGGAGCTGGCGCCGTCGTGCTGCTGGTGATCTCGGTGATCGCCTCGCTGCTGTGGTCCCTGCCCCTGGGCCGCGCCCTCGAGCCGCTGGCCAACCCTACCCTGATCCTGGAAGCCACCGACGGCACGGCCATCGCCCGGCGCGGGTCCTACAAGGAAGCCCCCGTAGTGGTCGCCAATCTGCCGGCCTATGTGCCCGGGGCCTTTGTCTCGATCGAGGACCGGCGCTTCTACAAGCACATAGGCGTCGATCCCAAGGGCATCGCCCGCGCCATGCGCTCCAACGCCAAGGCGGGCGGCGTGTCCGAAGGCGGCTCGACCATCACCCAGCAGCTGGCCAAGAACGCCTTCCTGTCCAACCAGCGCAGCCTGCGCCGCAAGGCCCAGGAGGTGCTGATCGCGCTCTATCTGGAAGCCCGGTTATCTAAGAATGAGATCTTGTCGCGCTACCTGTCGTCGATCTATTTCGGCGACGGCGCCTTTGGCCTGCGCGCCGCGGCCCGGCACTATTTCGACAAGACACCCGAGACCCTGTCGGTCGGCGAGGCGGCGATGCTGGCCGGCATGGTCAAGGCCCCCTCGCGCCTGGCCCCGACCGAGAATTTCGACGGCGCCAAGGCCCGGATGCGCGTGGTGCTGGCCGCCATGGTCGACACCGGGACCATCACCCCCGCCCAGGCCGCCCAGGCCGTCCGCGACATCCATGTGGACGGCGGCCGCCCCAAGCTGCCTACGGGCTCCTACTTCGCCGACTGGGTGTTCCCCCAGGCCAAGGCGGTGTTCGAAAACACCTATGGCGAGACCGTGGTGCGCACCACCCTGGACCGCGACCTGCAGGCCAAGGCCGAGAAGGTGCTGCGCTCCGCGCTGGACCGCGACGGCAAGGGGCTGAACGTCAGCCAAGGGGCGATCGTCGCCATGCGCACCGACGGCCGGGTGGTCGCCATGGTCGGCGGCCGCGACTACAAGGCCAGCCAGTTCAACCGCGCCGACGGCGATCGTCCGCCCGGCTCGGCCTTCAAGCTGTTCGTCTACCTGACCGCCCTGCGCCAGGGCATGACCCCGACCAGCCCGATCCTCGACGCGCCTGTCATCGTCAGCGGCTGGACGCCCAAGAACCACGAGAGCAAGTACGCCGGCCGCGAGGTGCCGCTGATCACCGCCTTCGCCGCGTCTTCCAACGTCGCCGCAGTGCGTCTGGCCAAGCAGGTTGGTCGAGACAGCATCGTCCGCACCGCCCGCGACCTCGGCGTCACCGACCCGATCCCCGACGACCTGACCCTGGCCCTGGGCACCGGCCCGATGAGCCTGGTGCGGCTGACGGCGGCCTATGCGGCCATCGCGGCCGGCGAGACGCCGGTGGTTCCGCACGGTCTGGCCGACTGGCGCAAGCCGGCCAAGGTTCATCCCCTGACCAAGGCCGAGCTGGTTGGTATGCGTGACCTGCTGCGCTCGGCCACCCAGCGCGGCACCGGCATCGAGGCGGCGATCCCCGGCGCGTTCGGCAAGACCGGCACCAGCCAGAGCTATCGCGACGCCCTGTTCGTCGGCTATGTCGGCGACCTGGTGATCGGCGTTTGGGTCGGCAATGACGACAACAGCCCGATGAACGGCGTGGTCGGCGGCGGCATGCCGGCCAAGATCTGGAAGGAACTGGCCAGCTACGCCGTGGGTCGCGGCGTTCGCGCGGCGCCGGTGATCGACGAAAGCCTGGTGCCACTCAATCCCGAGGACCCGACCCTGGAGATCGCGCCCGAGGTTACGCTCGACCCGGCCGTCCCTGGCGAGCCCGCGCCCGCCGATCCTGCCAGCCCCGCCGCGCCGGCCGACCCCTCGCCTCCGATCGCGCCCGTTCCGGTCGCCCCGGCCGCGCCTCCACCGAGCGAAAACCGCTAGACTGACCCAAGGGCGCCGGCGCTCAGGTCGGTTCAATGCCGTTTTAGGCAACCGTTCTGGGAGGAACGCCGCTATGCCCGAGGCCCTGATCATCGACGCCTGCCGCACGCCGCGCGGCATCGGCAAGGTTGGCAAGGGAGCGTTGGCCGACCACCATCCCCAGCACCTGGCCGCCACTGTGCTGAAGGCCCTGGCCGAGCGGAACGCGCTGAACACCGCTGAGGTCGATGACATCATCTGGGGCACGAGCACCCAGCGCGGCAAGCAGGGCGGCGACATGGGCCGGATGGCCGCTCTGGACGCCGGCTACGACGTGCGGGCCAGCGGCATGACCCTGGACCGGTTCTGCGGCTCGGGCATCACCACGGTGAACCTGGCCGCGGCCTCGATCATGTCGGGCATGGAAGACCTGGTGATCGCTGGCGGCACGGAAATGATGTCCTACACCGCCACTGCGGATCGGACCTCGGTGGGCCTGCTGGACTCCGGCAATCTGCGCCTGCGGGCCCGCCATCCCCAGACCCACCAGGGGGTCTGCGCCGACGCCATCGCCACCCTGGAAGGCATCGACCGCCGGGCGCTGGACGAGTTGGCCCTGCTGAGCCAGCAGCGCGCCGACCACGCGATCCGCCACGGCCATTTCGACAAGTCGCTGGTGCCGGTCTATCGCGACGACGGCTCGGTGGCCCTGGACCGTGAGGAGTTCCCTCGCCCCGAGACCACGATCGAGGGCCTGTCATCGCTGAAGGCCTCGTTCGAGATGATGGCCGGCGTGCCGATCGACGAGGCGGGGACCACCCTGGGCGGGCTGATCCACCAGGTCTATCCGGACCTCAAGATCAACCATGTGCACCACGCCGGCAATTCCTCGGGTGTGGTCGATGGCGCGGCGGCGGTGCTGCTGGCCTCGCCGTCCTATGCCGCCGCCCACGGCCTGAAGCCGCGCGGCCGCGTGATCGCCATGGCCAATATCGGCGACAGCCCGACCCTGATGCTCAACGCCCCGGTTCCCGCCGCCCGCAAGGTGCTGGCCAAGGCCGGACTGACGGTTGACGACATCGACCTGTGGGAGATCAACGAGGCCTTCGCCGTGGTGGCCGAGAAGTTTATCCGCGACCTGCGGCTCGACCGCGACAAGGTCAATGTCAATGGCGGGGCGATGGCGCTGGGCCATCCGATCGGCGCGACCGGGTCGATCCTGATCGGCACGATGCTGGACGAGCTGGAGCGGCGGGGCCTGAAGCGCGGCCTGGTGACGATGTGCGCGGCGGGCGGCATGGCCCCGGCGATCATCATCGAGCGGGTATAGCGCATGGGGACAGGCGCATACGCCTGTCCCCAGCCGGACCAGTCATCGCGCGTAGTAAGCCTCGACCAGCTTGCGATGGACCGGCAGGTGCTTCAGCGCCTCGGTCGAGGCCGCCGCCACCTTTTCGAAGGTCTGCCGCGCCAGCACGCCATCCGGATATCGCCCGTCGACCGGCGAGAAATCGGTCGCGGCGTTCATGCCGTAGAGGATGAACTGGTAGCTGGCCGGCAGGAAGGTCTCCAGATCGACAACGAAGTCGAAGCGCGAGACGGGCCGGTGCGCCCACTGGGCCAGCATGTCGCGCAGACCTTGAGGCCACGAGGCCGGGTCGGCGTTGTCGCGCCAATAGGGCTCTTCGCGCTTGGACAGACAGTAGTGCAGCTTGAGGAAGGCGACGATCCGCTCGAAGCGGCCACTCATGGCGCTGCTGAAGTTGCGCGCCGCGCCTTCCATCGCCGCCCTGCCCTTCAGCGGGAAGGTGTCGGCGATCATCATCGCGGCGGCCTCGATCAGCATGATGCCGGTGGATTCCAGCGGCTCGAAGAAGCCCGCCGACAGGCCCACGGCCACGCAGTTGCCGACCCACTGGGTCTCGCGATAGCCGGTCTGGAACTTCAGCAACCGCACCGGCAGAGGGTCGGCCTCTTTGCCGACATAGGCCCGCAGCACCTCTTCGGCCCGCGCCTCGTCGCTGTGCCGGCTGGAAAACACGTAGCCGACGCCCCGGCGGTTCTCCAGGCCGATGTCCCAGGTCCAACCCGCCTCGTGAGCGGCGGCCAGGGTGTAGGGCGCGATCGGCGCGTCCGGCGTGGCGTAGGGGACCTGCACGGCCAGGGCGCGATCGTTGAACAGCACGTCGTCGCAGCGCTTGAACGGCACGCCCAGGGTCTCGCCGATCAGCAGGGCGCGGAAGCCCGAACAGTCGATGAACAGGTCGCCCTCGATGACGCCCAGTTCGCCGGCCGTGACCGAGGCGATGTCGCCGGTCTCGCCGTCGCGTTGCACCGTCTCGACCTTGCCGGTCAGGTGGACGACGCCCAGGTCCTTGGCCACACCGCGCAGGAAGTCGGCAAAGCGGACGGCGTCGAAATGGTAGGCGTAGTTCATCGGACCCTGGAAGTCGGGGTCCTCCAGCCGCTTGGGGCCCAGGCCATGGGCGACGACCTGGATCTGATTGGTCACCGCCTCAGCGAAGGGGACGGTCGATCCCGCCCGGCGGTCCAGCAGCCAGTAGGGCGACAGATCACGCCCGCCCGGTTGGACCGGCACGTTGAACGGGTGAAAGTATTCGGAAGCCTTGCCGTCCGATGAACGCCGTTCCCAGTCGCGGAATAGTACCCCCTGCTTGAAGGTGGCCGAGCTTTCTCGCAGGAACCGCGCCTCGCTGACCCCCAGCGTGGCGAGCGTCGCGCGGATGGTGGGAAACGTGCCCTCGCCCACGCCGATGATGCCGATGTCCGGCGACTCGACCAGGGTGATGCTGGCGCCGCCTGGACGGTTCGCGCCCAGCGCCTTGGCCAGGAAGGCGGCCGTCAGCCAGCCCGCCGTGCCGCCGCCGACGATGACGATGCGGTTGCCTGCCATGAAGGGATGATCCCTCAAAGATTGCTCAGGGAGGGACTGGACCCCGAGTCGGGAAAACAAAGAAAAGCCCGGGCGGCGTCAGGGGAATAGCCGCCACCCGGGAGAGCGTCAGTCTGGGAGGTGGAACGCTCAAGAAACTTCGATGGACCGGCCCACCGCCGGAGGCGGCGGGCCGGTCCCATGCGAGCCTAGAACTTCGCGCGGACGCGGAAGCCCCAGGTGCGCGGGGGTTGATAAACCGACAGCCATACCGGGGTGGACGGCCCCCCGAAGGCGCCGGCCCCGGACTTGATGTTCTTGTCCTCAATGTTCTGGACAAACCCTTCGAGCGACCACGGATCTTCCGGCGGCTCGTAGCGCACCACCAGGTCGGAGCGCGTATAGCCCTTCTGCTGGTCGGCGGCGCCCTGATTGAAGTAGGACAGCCAGCTCTTGCTTTCGATGTGGGTGCTCAGGCGCGGGGTGATCCGCCCGCCGTTGCTCAGCTCGAACACATGCTCGTACGAGACCGTGCCCGAGAAGCGCGGCGCGTGGGCAAGTTCGTTGCCCTTCACATTGACCAGCTTGGTGGGGTCGTTGTTGGCATAGAGGCGGGCGTCGATGCTCTGCAGGTCGTCCATCTCGGTCTTTTGGAGCGAGGCGGAAAACTGCAGGCGGTCGACGGCGGTCAGGTTGGCGGTTAGTTCGGCTTCGAAGCCGTACGCCGTCGCGCCCTTGGCGTTTTGGGTCACCAGTTGCGAGGACTTCACTGAGCCGTCCGGGTTGCGGGTCGTGACCGCCTGGTTGACCTGATAGCCTTTGAAGTCCGCGTAGTAGGCTGCGAGATTCAGCGTGGCTCGGCCGTCCAGGAAGCGGATCTTCGAACCCACTTCGTAGTTGGTCAGGGTTTCCGGGTTGGTCAGCTTGCCGCCGTCCTGGATGTTGCCCGACTTGAAGCCGGTGCCGACCGAGGCATAGACCAGCACGTCGTCGGTCAGATCGGCGTCGGCGCGGGCCAGCCAGGTCAGCTTGCTCCAGCTGCCCTTCACATCGTTGGGCGAGATCGCGTAGCCCGGCAGCAGCGTCAGCAGCTGGGCGGCGGTCAGACTGCGGCCGACGGCGAAGATGCCGTGGCCATAGGTCCCGAAGGTGCACGAGAAGCTGCCGGCCGGGTCGGGGCAGCCGTCGAACATCACGTTGCGGCCGCCGACGTCTTGCTTGGTGTCCTTGGTATAGCGAAGGCCGCCGGTGACGCGGATGCGGTCGGTGGCGTGCCAGACAGCCTGAGTGAAGGCGGCCTTGGACTCGATGGTGCGGGCGGCCTGGATGAAGCTGCCGGCCCAGGCGAAGGTGCCGTCGCGATAGCCGTTGCGCTGGTCGATGTCGAAGCGGATCGAGTTGTCTTCGTGGCTGTAATAGCCGCCCAGGATCCAGTCGACGGCCCGATCGTCGCCGGTCGACTTCAACTGGACTTCGTGGCTGTAGGCGTCGTTGCGCGACCAGACGGTGCGGTTCTCGTTGAAGGCGCCGCCCGGAGTGGTGGCGCTGGTCGGCGGCAAGGCGCCGGCGTCGGCGTCGCTGTTGGCGCCGCCACCCACCCGTTGCCAGCCGGTGATGTAGGTCAGGCCGATGTCGTCGGTGACCGCATAGTCCAGCTGGCTACGGATGCCGTAGGAATAGCGATCGCTCTCGGGGGCGGTGTCACTGAGCGTCGACCACTTCTTCTGGCCAGCGCGCGGGGTCTGCATCAGGCCG
Organism: Caulobacter sp. DWP3-1-3b2; assembly: GCF_049896325.1. Taxonomy (NCBI): domain Bacteria; kingdom Pseudomonadati; phylum Pseudomonadota; class Alphaproteobacteria; order Caulobacterales; family Caulobacteraceae; genus Caulobacter; species Caulobacter sp. DWP3-1-3b2. Next base: position 24,484 of record NZ_JAFCUB010000034.1, on the reverse strand, counting down.
ATGACCGGCGCGCCGGTGTCCTGATAGCCCTCGACATTGACGCTCCACGTCAGCTTGTCGGTGGCCTTCCACAGGGCGCTGACGCGCAGCGAGCGCTGGTCCTGGGCGTAATACTTCTTGCCGGTGGTGACGAAGGCGGCGGGGTTGATGCCGTTGCCGGCCGGGGGCTGCTGGTAGTCGGCATAGCCGTCGTGGCGCTCGGTGATGCCGGCGATGCGGATGGCGAAGGTGTCCGACAACGGCATGTTGACCGAGAAGCGGGCGCCCAGGCGGTTGTACGAACCGGCCACCAGTTCGGCGCTGCCGTAATAGTCGTCCGTCGTCGGCCTGGCCGTGCGTAGGCTGATCGCGCCGACCGTGGCGTTGCGGCCAAACAGCGTGCCTTGCGGGCCGCGCAGCACTTCGACGGCGTCCATGTCGTACATCAGCACCGCGGCGCCCTGGGCGCGCGGCGAATAGATGCCGTCCACATAGATGGCGACCTCGGGGTCGGCAACTTCGGTGTAGGCGTTATCGTTGCCGATGCCGCGCATGGTCACCAGGATCGCGCCCTGGTCGCCTTGCTGGTTGATGGCCATGCTGGGCACGAACTTGGCCAGATCGGTGACATCCTTTACCTGCTGGCGGTCGAGCGAGCCTTGGCCAAACGCCGTAATGGCGATCGGGGTGTCCTGCAGGTTGGTCTCACGCTTGGTGGCGGTGACCGTGATTTCCTCGATTTGGATGTTGTCTGCCGGGGCCTGAGCGGTCTGGGCCTGCACGGCGGTGGCGGCGATCAAGGCCGTTACGGCCGAGGTCCCGGCCAAGAGCGTATTGCGGAGTTTCATTCTTCATCCCTCCCTGTGTGCGATCCTTTTTGGTCGCGACTTGCATGCCGTGAATAGCTACAGTAGGACAACGTTGTCAATCACACTTATATTCAGTGTTTAGTTCAAACCTCGGCTTTTAGTGATATGTTTAGCTAAAAGTAGAAGCCGTGCTATAAGCAAACAGCGATCGAATGCCTTGAATAGGGCAAGCTTTCTAAGGAAGGAAAAGAATGAAACGACAGCAGATGCGTGGCTTGGCCATGGCCCTGATGCTCTCTACGGCGTTGCCGGCCGCCGCTGCTCACGCCCAGGCCGCCCCCGCGATCTCGGCGAAACCTTGGATGAACACCGGGCTGAGCGCCGATCAACGCGCCGACCTGGTCGTTGCCCAAATGACGCAGGACGAGAAATTGACCCTGGTGTTCGGGTTCTTTGGCTCGAACCAGAAGAAGCCGCAGTTCACGCCTTCGCCGGAAGCCCGCATGGGCTCGGCCGGCTATATTCCCGGCATTCCCCGCCTGGGTGTGCCCGCCCTGTGGGAAACCGACGCCGGCGTCGGTGTCGCCACCCAGCGCGAGACCAGCGATCCCTACCGCGAGCGCACCTCCCTGCCCTCCGGCCTGGCCACCGCCGCCACCTGGAATCCCGAGGTCGCCTACAAGGGCGGCGCGATGATCGGTTCGGAGGCACGGTCGTCGGGCTTCAACGTGCAACTGGCCGGCGGCGTCAACCTGGCGCGCGAACCGCGCAACGGCCGCAACTTCGAATATGGCGGCGAGGATCCGCTACTGGCCGGCGTGATCGTCGGCGCGCAGATCCGCGGCATCCAGTCCAACAACATCATCTCGACCATCAAGCACTGGGCCCTGAACGCCCAGGAGACCGGCCGGATGACGGTCAGCTCCAATGTCGCGGACGACGCCGCCCGGGCTTCGGACTTCCTGGCCTTCGAATTCGCGATCGAACAGTCGAACCCAGGCTCGGTGATGTGCGCCTACAACCGCATCAATGGCGCCTATGCCTGCGAGAACAACTACCTGCTCAACGAGGTGCTGAAGACCGACTGGGCTTATCCGGGCTTCGTGATGTCCGACTGGGGCGGCGTGCACTCCACCGCCAAGGCCGCCAATGCGGGCCTGGACCAGGAGTCGGCCTACACCTTCGACAAACAGCCCTTCTTTGGCGCGCCGCTGAAGGCCGCCGTGGCCGACGGCTCGGTGCCACAGGCGCGCCTGGACGACATGGTCCGCCGCATCACCCGCTCGATGTTCGCCCACGGCCTGTTCGACCATCCGGTCACCCCGGGACCGATCGACTTCGCCGCCCACGCCAAGGTCACCCAGGCCGACGCCGAGGAAGCCATCGTTCTGCTGAAGAACGACGGCCTCCTCCCGCTCCTTTCTGGAAAGGGGGCCAAGACCGCCAAGACGATCGCCGTGATCGGCTCGCATTCCGACGTCGGGGTGCTGTCGGGCGGCGGCTCGTCCCAGGTGTTCCCGATCGGCGGCATGGCGGTGAAGGGCCTGGGCCCCACCGGCTTCCCCGGCCCGATCGTCTATCACCCCTCTTCGCCGTTGAAGGCGTTGCAGGCCAGAAACCCCGGCGCCCGGTTCACCTATAGCGACGGGACCGATCCAGCCGCCGCCGCCAAGCTGGCCGCGCAAAGCGACCTGGTCGTGGTCTTCGCCCACCAGTGGGCGGCCGAGTCGCAGGACTATTCCCTGACCCTGGCCGACGATCAGGACGGCCTGATCGCCGCCGTCGGTGCGGCCAATCGCAAGACCATCGTGGTGCTGGAAACCGGCGGTCCGGTGCTGATGCCTTGGCTCGACAAGGTCGGCGCCGTGGTCGAGGCCTGGTATCCGGGCACCAATGGCGGCGAGGCCATAGCCCGGGTGCTGACCGGCGAGGTCAATCCGTCGGGACGCCTGCCGATCACCTTCCCGCAAAGCGCCGCCCAATTGCCTCGCCAGACGATCGACTGCGACCCGGCCAAGCCGGAGGACTTCTGCGACGTATCCTATGTCGAGGGCGCGGCGGTGGGCTACAAGTGGTTCGACCAGAAGGGCCACCAGCCGCTGTTCGCCTTCGGCCACGGCCTGTCCTACTCGACCTTCGGCTACAGCGGCTTGAAGACCTCGGTGACCGGCGACAAGCTGACCGTCAGCTTCACCGTCAAGAACACCGGCAAGGTCGCTGGTAAGGACGTGCCACAGGTCTATGTCGGTCCCATGGCCGGAGGCTGGGAGTCGCAGCGCCGCCTCGGCGGTTTCAAGAAGGTCGCCCTGGCCCCTGGCGCCAGCACCAAGGTCAGCGTCACGGTCGATCCACGCCTGCTGGCCACCTTCGACTCCAAGGGCAAGACCTGGGAGATCGCGGGCGGATCGTATGAAGTGTCGCTGGGCTCCTCGTCCCGGGCGCTTTCGGCCAAGGCGAACGTGACGGTGGCGGCCAAGTCGCTGCCGGTGTCGTACGACGGAAAATAGAGCGAAAGGGCGGAGCGGCGGTGGCCGCTCCGCCCCCTTTCTCGCAATATTAGGACGCTTTCGGCGCCGGCCCCGTTGAGGCGCGGACCATCAGTTCGAAAGGCAGCATCTGACTGCCCGCCGTCAGCTTCTCGCCCGAGGCGCTGGCCATAATCAGCATGTCGGCGGCCTTCTCGGCCATCCGGGCCACCGGCTGGCGCACCGCCGTCAGCGACGGAACGCTCAGCCGCACCCCGATCGAATCGTCATAGCTGAGGATCGACAGGTCGCCCGGCACCGCCAGGCCACGCGCCTGGGCCACGCTGACCACGCCCAGCGCCATCTGGTCGTTGGAGGCCATGATTGCGGTCGGCGGCAAAGCCAAGTCCAGCAAGGCGTTGGCGCCGGCGACCCCGGCCTCGAACGTGAAGTCGCCCTTGTAGATCCAGTCGTCGGGAACAGCCTGGCCAGCCGCCTCCATGGTCGCCACGAAGGTCTCGACCCGCAGGATGGAGGACGAGAACTTGTAGTCCCCGGCGATCATGCCGATCCGCCTGTGACCCAAGCCCAGCAAATGCTTGGTCGCCTGCCGCGCGGCGGCCCGGTCGTCCATATAGACCCGCGGCCCCTGCCCCTTGACGGGGGTGTTGAGCCGCACGAACGGGATACTTCGCTTTTTTAGAGCCGCCAGCACCACCGGGTTCTCGCAGTTGGGCGGCGTCAGGATCACGCCGTCGGGCTGCAGCGACGACAGGACCGCAGTGATCTGTTTCTCCAACTGGTCGGACTCCCGATCGACCAGCTCGAACATCAGGTGATAGCCCGACTGCTCGCAGCGCAGCATGGCGCCATAAAGCATCTGGTCGATCCACTCGTTACCGCGTTCGCTGCGCCAGTTGTCCAGGGTCAGGCGGCGGTCGTTGAAGGCGACCAGCAGGTAGGAACGCGAACCGGCCATGGTGCGGGCGGCCTTGCTGGGGCTGTAGCCCAGCTTCTCGACGGCCGCGAGCACGCGTTCCTTCAGGTCCGGCGTGACGTTGGGCTCATTGTTGAGCACTCGCGACACCGTCTTGACCGACACGCGCGCCTTCTCGGCGACATGGATGATCGTGGCCGGCCGCTTCGCCATGCAGAATCCATTCCCCCGCTTCAGATTCGAGCCTAGCGACCGCGAAACCTTATGTCTGCCCCCGGACGTCAGACGATGGTGCGGCGCCACCAGTCGGCGCCGGTTCGCCGTACCCGCCGCCACCCGGCGTCTCGATGACGATCACATCGCCGGCCAGCATCTCGGCCGCATCGGTGGCCCCGAGGGCCAGCACGCTTCCGTTCGCCCGCTCGACCCGCGCCGCGCCCAACTGCCCCGCCCCGCCGCCAGCCAGACCGAACGGCGCCACGCGGCGTCGGTTGGATAGCAGGGTGGCGGTCATCGGCTCACGGAAACCGATCCTGCGCACCACGCCGTCGCCGCCATGATGCGCACCGACGCCGCCTGACCCCCGCCGGATCGAGAAAGCCTCGACCAGCACCGGATAGCGACTCTCCAGCACCTCGGGATCGGTGAGGCGGCTGTTGGTCATGTGGGTCTGGACCGCGTCGGCGCCGTCGAAGTCCGGACCGGCCCCAGCCCCCCCGCAGATAGTCTCGTAGTACTGCCGCCGGTCGTCGCCGAAGGTGAAATTGTTCATCGTGCCCTGGGCGGCGGCCATCACACCCAACGCGCCATAGAGGGCGTCGACCACCACCTGGCTAGTCTCGACATTGCCGGCCACCACCGCCGCCGGATAGCGCGGCTTGAGCATGGAGCCTTCCGGAATGACCAGCTCGACCGGCCGCAGGCAACCGTCGTTCATCGGGATCTCGTCATCGACCAGGGTCCGGAACACGTACAGCGCCGCCGCCCGGCAGATCGAGGCCGGGGCGTTGAAATTGGTTGGGACCTGATCGCTGGTGCCGGCAAAATCGACCCGCGCCGCGCGGGCCGCGCGATCGACGGTGATGGCCACCTGCACCACGCTGCCGTCGTCCAGCTCGTAGGCGAAGGCGCCGTCCGACAGGGTCGCCAATACTCGCCGCACGGCCTCCTCGGCATTGTCCTGCACGTGAGCCATATAGGCCTCGATCACATCCTGGCCGAACTCGGCGACCAACCCGGTCAGGCTCTCGGCCCCGCGCGCGCAGGCCGCGACCTGGGCCTTGAGGTCGCCGATGTTCTGGTCGGGATTGCGGGCCGGCCAACGGCCCGAGGCCAGCAAGGTCCGCACCTCGGCCTCCAGGAACCGTCCGCCCTCGACCAGCAGGACGTTCTCGATCAGCACCCCCTCCTCCTCGACCGTCCGGCTGTTGGGCGGCATCGAGCCCGGCGTGATGCCGCCGATGTCGCCCTGGTGGCCCCGGGCTGCGACGTAGAAGATCAGAACCCCGGCCGCGTCGAACACCGGCATCACCACCGTGACGTCCGGCAGGTGAGTGCCGCCGTTGTAGGGCGCGTTGAGCATGTAGACGTCGCCGGGTTTCATGCCCCGGCCATCGCCGTCGCGCGCCTCGCGGATGGCTCGAACGCTGTCGCCCATCGAGCCCAGATGCACCGGCATGTGCGGGGCGTTGGCGATCAGGTTGCCGTCCCGGTCGAACAGGGCGCAGGAAAAGTCCAGCCGCTCCTTGATATTGACCGAATAGGCGGTGTTCTGCAGAGCGAAACCCATCTCCTCGGCCACGGCCATGAACAGGTTGTTGAACACCTCCAGCATCACCGGATCGGCCGCCGTGCCCACCGCCTGGCGCTTGGCCAGGGCGACGACGCGGTCGAGGATCAGGTTGAGGTGCGCATCGACCGTGGCTTGCCAGCCGGGCTCGATCACGGTGGTCCCGGTGGCCTCGCGGATGATGGCCGGACCGGCGATCGTTGCGGCGATTGGCAAGGCGGCGCGGTCGAACACCGGCGTGGCGTGTTCCAAGCCGGCCATGCGGGTGAGCACCGTGGCCAAGGCCTCGACGTCGCCGGCCGGGGCAGCGCCCAGATCGGGCGCGGTCCCGGCGTCGGCGTGACCGATGGCCTCGACCGCCAAGGCCTCAACCATCAAGGCTGTACTGGGCGAGATAAAGCCAAAGCGCCGCTGATGCAGGGTCTCGAACGCGGTGCGCACGGCCGCTGCATCGCCCAGCGGTACGCGAAGGGGCGTATCGGTCCCAGCATATTTGACCAGCAGGCTGGAGATCGTCTCGACACGGATCAACGGCACATCTTGCCCGCGTAGGGCCACCTCGGCTTCGCTGGCCAAAACCGCAGCGCGCTCGACCAAGTCGCTGGCGTCGGACAGCGGTTGCTCGACGGTCGCCTCCCGCAGGATCCGCAGTTCGGCCAGGCCCATGCCGTAGGCGCTGAGCACGCCGGCGAACGGGTGGATCATCACCTTGGACATGCCAAGCGCGTCGGCCACCAGGCAGGCATGCTGTCCGCCGGCCCCGCCGAAACAGGCCAGCACATAGCGGGTGACATCGTAGCCGCGCTGGATCGAGATCTGCCGCACGGCCTTGGCCATGTTCTCCACGGCGATGGTCACGAAGCCCTCGGCGATCTGGGCGGGGCTCATATCTCGGCCGGTCGCGGTCAGGATCTCGCCGGCCATGGCCTCCAAGCGCGCCATGACGATGTCGCGGTCCAGCCGCTGATCGGCGTGCGGCCCAAACACCGCCGGGAAGAACTCGGGCGACAGCTTGCCCAGCATGACATTGCAATCGGTCACCGTCAGCGGCCCGCCGCGCCGGTAGCAGGCGGGACCGGGATTGGCGCCGGCCGAGGCCGGTCCCACCCGGAACCGCGCCCCGTCAAAGACGCAGATCGAGCCGCCGCCGGCCGCCACGGTGTGGATGTTCATCATCGGCGCGCGCATCCGCACGCCCGCCACCACGGTCTCGTAGGCCCGCTCATATTCGCCCGCGAAGTGGCAGACGTCGGTCGAGGTGCCGCCCATGTCGAAGCCGATGACGCGGTCGAAACCGGCTTGGGCGGCGGTCTTGGCCATGCCCACCACGCCGCCGGCCGGCCCCGACAGGATGGCGTCCTTGCCCCGGAAGGCGTGGGCGTCGGTCAGGCCGCCATTGCTCTGCATGAACAGCAGCCGGGTCTCGCGGCCCCCCTCTTTCGCCTTGAGGGCACTGGCGACCTTGTCGACATAGCGGCGCAGGACCGGCGATAGGTAGGCATCGACCACCGTGGTGTCGCCCCGCCCCACCAGCTTCATCAGCGGGCTGACCTCGTGGCTGACCGACACCTGGCTGAAGCCGATATCGCGCGCGATGGCGGCGACACGCGCCTCGTGGTCGGTAAAGCGAAAGCCATGCAGCAGCACGATGGCCACCGCGCGAAAGCCGGCGTCGAAGGCGGCCCGCAGACCGTCGCGCGCGGAGGCCTCGTCCAGCGGTCGCAGAACGGCGCCCTCGACGGTCATCCGTTCGTCGATCTCGACCACCCGGGTGTAGAGCGCCTCGGGTTTGACGATCTTGCGGTCGAACAGCTTGGGCCGCGCCTGGTAGCCGATCCGCAGGGCGTCGGCATGGCCCTTGGTGATCGCCAGCACCGTCGGCTCGCCCTGGCGCTCAAGCAGGGCGTTGGTGGCCACGGTGGTGCCCATCTTGACCGCGTCGACGGCGGTCTCGGCGCCCAGCAAGGCCCGCACGCCCGCCACGGCGGCGTCGTCATACTGCTCGGGGTTCTCGGACAGCAGCTTGTGGGTGACCAGGGTCCCGTCGGGACGCCGCGCGACGATGTCGGTGAAGGTGCCGCCGCGATCAATCCAGAACTCCCAGCCGCGTTCGGTCATTCATGGCCCCTTGGTCAGAGGTCCCTTTTCGCGCTGGGGAAGGTTCACATCAAGGGCGCCTCGCGATCCTTCTCCCCCTTGCGGGCGAAGGAGACGTCAACGCATCGCCTCGATCGCCGCCCAGATCCCCAGGCCCAGGAAAACCAGCGCCGCGCCCATGCGGACATATTTGAGCGGCACGACCTTGGTCACCGCCTCGCCGAAATAGACCGCCGGCACGTTGGCGACCATCATGCCCAGGGTGGTGCCGGCCGCGACCAGCAGCACGTTGTGGAAGCGCGCGCCCAGAGCGATGGTGGCGATCTGGGTCTTGTCGCCCATCTCGACCAGGAAGAAGGCGATGGTTGTGGTCAGGAACACGCCGTAGCGACCCTTGCCGCCGGGCATGTCGTCATCGACCTTGTCGGGGATCAGGGCCCAGGCGGCCATGGCGATGAACGAGACGGCGATCGCCCACTTGAACCAGGTTCCGCCGAAGAAGTCCGAGGCCAGCGAGCCGGCCAGCGCCGCCAGGGCGTGGTTGGCCAGGGTGGCGACCAGTATGCCCAGGATGATCGGCACGGGCTTTTTGAAGCGCGTGGCCAGGATGATGGCCAAGAGCTGGGTCTTGTCGCCGATCTCGGCGATGGCCACCACGAGGGCCGACACAAACAGGGATTCCATGGATCAGGTACCGTCAGGGCCGAGCGCATGCCAATAGCGTCGGAGACCCCGCCCAGCCCGGAACGGAAACCGACGCCATTGGTCTCGCCGCGGAAGCCTGTCGGCTTCCTCCACCCGCGCCATGATCTCACCCCTCTTGAAGAAGGAAGACCAAGTATGTTGACGACGGGCCCCGCTGATCGGTGCGGGCGGCTACTCCCCAAAGGTGAGCGGTTGGTAGCGGCGCGAGACGCGGCGGTCAATGCGCGTCTGCCGGTCGAAAGGTCGCGCCCGATGCCCAGGGACTTCGCAAGCCGGTCGCCAGTCTGACGCTGGCCAAGCCGTTCCCGTTAGACCTGTCGGCCATCGAGGGGGCCCCTCCGTTGTCATCCCGGACGAGCGCGCTGCGCGAAGATCCGGAACCGACGCGTGAAGGCAGGCGCTTCCGGCGGTCCCGGATCTGCCCCCGGCTTTCGCCGGGGTTGTCCGGGATGACGGCGGTGGGGGGTTGTGAGTTTGCCGCCTCTAGGGAACCACCCCCGCCCCATCGAAGCGCATGACGTGGATCGCCACCCGCACCTTGCCGCCGGTGAAGCTGCCGCCGGCCGCCGTGATCACCACCGCAGTGTCGGCGTAGTAGGCCGTCGGCCCCACCACCCCGACATTGTTGGTGTTCTTTGCGACGCCCAGGCCCGAGCCGAACTTCGCCGTGTCACCGCTGACGCCGCAGCTGTAGGAAGTCGCGCCCGTCACCGCGACGCTGGTGCGGGTCGAGACGCCCAGGACGATCGCGCGGTTGGGGATGACCACCGTGGTGGCGGTCGAAGCGCCCGACAGGGTGACTTCCTGTTCGACGATCTCGAACCGCGTATTGGCGCCGAACGGCGACTTGGCCGCTGTCACGGCCTTGAAGGTCGCGGCCAGGGGCGTCCAGGTCGCGCCGTCGGAGATTACCGCATGGCCCTCGTCCTTGACCCAGGCCAGCCAACCGGCCGCCGGGGTCAGCGCCTCCCAGGCCCCAGCCTCGAACCGGGTGAGCAATCCCGCCGCCTTGCCGGCCCAGAAGGCCCCGGTCGCGGCGGCGGGCAGGATATGGATCGCGCCGTCGGCTGGCGCGACGGGCTGGGCGACGATCGTGCGGCTCTCGACCGCGAGCTGAACGAGACCGTCCAGCCGGGCGAAGGCCTCGTTGACCGTGATGTGTTTCTGGGCCTGGCCTGCGGCTACATAGGGCAGCGACAGGCGGGGGGTGGCGTCGTCGGACATGAGCGGCTCCTGGAGGTTTCAAGGCCTCCATTCTCGCCCCGCCGCGAGTGACGGAGGACCGACGCGGGTCGATCCCCCTCTTCGTCCCCGTCTACTGGGCCGCGAAAGCCAGGCGGGCGCCCGATGTGAAGGCCGTCTTGGCCGCCAGCTCCGCCTTCGCATCCTCGTATTGCTCCGCGAACTTGGCCACCAGCTCGCCGGCGGTCAGCACCGCGTCGATCGCCCCGACGCCCTGGCCCGAACCCCAGATATCGCGCCAGGCCTTGGCGTCCTGGTTGCCACCCGAGCCAAAGTTCATGGCCGAAGGATCGCTGACCGGCAGGTTTTCCGGATCGAGACCGGCCCGGACGATCGACTGGCGCAGGTAATTGCCGTGCACCCCGGTGAAGAGGTTGGAATAGACGATGTCGTTGGCCGAGGCCTCGACGATGGTGTCCTTGTAGCCCTGCGGGGCATTCGCCTCGGCGGTGGCGATGAACGCCGAGCCGATATAGGCCAGGTCCGCGCCCATGGCCTGGGCGGCCAGGATCGATCGGCCGCACGCGATCGCGCCCGACAGCGCCACCGGCCCGTCGAACCAGGCGCGGATTTCCTGCACGAGGGCGAAGGGCGACAGGGTGCCGGCATGGCCGCCCGCCCCGGCCGCCACCGGGATCAGGCCGTCGGCGCCCTTCTCGATGGCCTTGTGGGCGTGGCGGTCGTTGATCACGTCATGCAGGGTGATGCCGCCGTAGGAGTGGATGGCCGCATTGAGGTCCTCGCGCGCGCCAAGCGAGGTGATGACCACGGGCGCCTTGTGCTTGACGCACATCTCGATGTCTTCCTCGAGCCGGTTATTGCTCTTGTGGACGATCTGATTGACCGCGAACGGCGCCGAGGGCGCTTCGGGATGGGCGCGGTCATAGGCGGCCAATTCTTCCGTGATCCGCGCCAACCACTCGTCCAGCTGCGAGATCGGTCGGGCATTGAGGGCCGGGAACGATCCGACGATCCCCGCCTTGCACTGGGCGATGACCAGGTCCGGGTTGCTGATGATGAACAGCGGAGACGCAATGACAGGCAGGCGCAGGCGGTCGCGCAGGATCGGCGGCAAGGCCATGGACGTCGTCTCCTCTTGGGTCTTCCGGGGGCGACCACTCCGGGCCGCTCATGTAATCAGCGTTAGCTTAAACGCTCGTTCGTGGCATGTGCAAGCGCTTGACCTACCCTAGGGCAGAGAGGCATCTGCTGGTCAAAACAAGAAAATGCTGCACTGCAGGAGAGAAACGACGTGACTGAGGCGATCACGCCGCTGGCCGAGGATTTCGGCCCCCCGGACGAAACTAAGTGGCTGGCCCTGGTCGAGAAGACCCTGAAGGGCCAGAGCTTCGACGACGCCCTGATCACCCAGACTTCCGATGGCATTGCGATTCGGCCCCTCTATACGGCCAAGGACGGCGCGGTCGTGGTGCGCGACCTGCGCGCCCGCGACGCCGATCGTCCGTGGGACCTGCGGATGCGCGCCGCCCATCCTGATCCCCGCCAGACCGCATCCGAGATCATGAAGGACCTGGAGAACGGCGCGGCTTCGGTTCTGCTGGCCATCGATCCGACGGGACAGAGCGGTGTCGCCGTCGGCGCCGTGCAGGACCTGGCCCTGGCGCTGAACGGCGTGATGCTGGACCTGGCGCCCGTCGCCCTGGACGCCGGGTTCCTGGGTCCCAAGGCCGCCGACTGGCTGGGGACGCTGGCCAAGTCGGCCCCCAACGCGCCCCTGGCCTTCCACATGGATCCGCTGACTGCCTTCGCCGAGGCGGGCGTCTCTCCCGGCCCGATCGAGGGCCACCTGATCGCTGCGGCGACGGTCGGCGCGCGGCTGTCGGAGACCTACGCCAAGGCCAGGCTGTTCCTGGCCACCGGCCGCGCGGCGCACGAGGCCGGCGGGTCCAATACCGAGGAGCTGGCGATGATGACCGCCAGCGCCGTGACCTACGCCAAGGCCTTGGTCCGTGCCGGCCTGTCGATGGAGGAGGCCTTCTCGCGTATCGTCTTGGGCGTCAGCCTCGACGCAGAATATTTCACCGGCGTCGCCAAGGTTCGCGCCGCTCGGGCCCTGTGGGCGAGGATCACCGACGCGTGCGGCGTTTGCGTTCCGGCCGTGATCGAGGCCCGCTCCTCCAACCGCATGCTGACGAAGGCCGACGCCTGGACCAACCTGCTGCGCCTGACCTCGGCGGCCTTCGCCGGCGCCGCCGGCGGAGCCGACGCCGTCGTGCTGGGCGCCTTCACCGACGCCCTCGGCCTGCCCACCGCCTTTGGCCGGCGCCAGGCGCGCAATACCCAGCTGGTGCTGATGGAAGAAAGCCACCTGGGCCGCGTCGCAGATCCGGCCGGCGGGGCGTGGTATCTCGACAACCTCACCGACCTGCTGGCCCGCGCCGCGTGGGGCGGTTTCCAGGCCATCGAGGCTGACGGCGGCATCGTAAAAGCCCTGGAAAGCGGCCTGATCGCCGATATCGTCGCCGACACCTGCGAGGCCCAGGCTGCCCAGTTCGCCGACAAGAGCCGCAAGATCCTGGGCGTCACCGCCTTCCCCAACGCCGCCGACAAGCCTGCCGAGGTGGCTACGCCTGATCTTTCCGACTTCGCGCTGGAAGGGCCCAGCACCCGCGTGCCGGGACCGGACTCCAAGTGCCGGCCCATGACCCCGATTCGTTTCGCCGCCGCCTTCGAGGGCGCTGTCGCATGAGCAAGTTCCCGAATTTCGCCGACATCGCCTTCGAGACCGGCGCCACCGCCGACGCGCCCGCTGATGGCCCCGTCTGGAACACGCCCGAAGGCGTCGGTGTCGCAGCGTCGTTCACGCAGGCCGATGTCGAGGGCCTGGACTTCACCGGCGGCTATCCCGGCGTCGCGCCCTATCTGCGCGGCCCCTACCCGACCATGTATGTCACCAATCCGTGGACGGTGCGGCAGTATGCCGGCTTCTCGACTGCCGAGGACAGCAACGCCTTTTACCGGCGCAACCTGGCGGCGGGTCAGATGGGTCTGTCCGTGGCCTTCGACTTGGCCACCCACCGCGGCTATGACAGCGACCATGAGCGGGTGAAGGGCGATGTCGGCATGGCCGGCGTGGCCATCGACTCCATCCTCGACATGCGCACGCTCTTCAGCGGCATCCCGCTCGACAAGATGAGCGTGTCGATGACCATGAACGGCGCGGTGTTGCCGATACTGGCGCTCTACATCGTCGCCGCCGAGGAGCAGGGCGTCAGCGCCGACAAGCTGTCGGGGACCATCCAGAACGACATCCTCAAGGAGTTCATGGTCCGCAACACCTACATCTATCCGCCCGCCCCCTCGATGCGGATCATCTCGGACATCTTCGCCTACACCTCGACGCACATGCCGAAGTTCAACTCGATCTCGATCAGCGGCTATCACATGCAGGAGGCCGGGGCCTCGGCCGACCTGGAGCTGGCCTATACCCTGGCCGACGGCGTCGAATACGCCCGCGCGGGGGTCGCGGCCGGCATGAGCATCGACACCTTTGCCCCGCGCCTGTCGTTCTTCTGGGCGATCGGCATGAACTACTTCATGGAGGTCGCGAAAATGCGCGCGGCCCGGCTGCTTTGGGCCGGGCTGATGAAGCGCGAGTTCGCGCCGAAGGACGAGCGCTCACTGTCCCTGCGCACCCACAGCCAGACCTCTGGCTGGTCGCTGGCGGCGCAGGACGTGTTCAACAACGTGCCGCGCACCTGCGTCGAGGCCATGGCGGCGGTCAACGGCCAGACCCAGAGCCTGCACACCAACGCCCTGGACGAGGCCCTGGCCCTGCCCACCGACTTTTCGGCCCGCATCGCCCGCAACACCCAGCTGTTCCTGCAGATGGAAAGCGGTACGACCCGTGTCGCCGACCCGTGGGGCGGGTCCTACTATGTCGAGCGCCTGACCCACGACCTGGCCGTCCGCGCCCTCGCCCATATCGAGGAGGTCGAGGCGGCCGGCGGCATGGCTCGCGCAATCGAGCAGGGCATCCCCAAGCTGCGCATCGAGGAAGCGGCCGCCAAGACCCAGGCCCGCATCGACGCCAATCGCCAGAGCGTGGTGGGCGTCAACCGCTACAAGCCGGAGGTGGAAGACGTCATCCCGATGCTGAAGGTCGACAACTCGTCGGTCCGCGCCCAGCAGCTGGAAAAACTGGCCCGCCTGAAGGCCGCGCGTGATCCTGCCAGGACGGCCGCCGCGCTGAAGGCCCTGGAAGACGGCGCGCGGGGCGCCGAGAACCTGCTGGCCCTGGCCGTCGATGCGGCCCGCGCCCACGCCACGGTCGGCGAGATCAGCCTGGCCATGGAGAACGTCTTCGGCCGTCATCGGGCCACCATCCAGTCGATCGAGGGCGTCTATGGCAAGGAGGCCGGCGCCGATCCCAAGGCCGCCCGGGCCCGCGCCATGGTCGCGGCCTTCCAGGAGGCCCACGGGGCCCCGCCTCGCATCCTGGTCGCCAAGATGGGCCAGGATGGCCACGATCGGGGCCAGAAGGTGATCGCCAGCGCCTTCTCCGACCTCGGCTTCGACGTCGACATCGGCCCGCTGTTCCAGACCCCGGCCGAGGCCGCGCAGCAGGCCGTGGCCCACGACGTCCACATCGTCGGGGCCTCGTCCCTGGCGGCCGGACACCTGACCCTGGCGCCTGAACTGAAGGCCGAACTGGCCAAGCAGGGACGCGGCGACATCATGATGGTGGTCGGCGGCGTGATCCCGCCCCAGGACTTCGACGCCTTGCGGCAAGCCGGCGCGGCGGCGATCTTCCCGCCGGGCACGGTGATCGCCGAGGCGGTCATCGAGCTGCTGGAAAAGCTGAACAAGCAGTTGGGGTATACGCAGGGGGAAGGGTGAACGAGGTGCGAGGCGGCGACGTCCTGCGTCTGATCGAAGTGGCTGACAGCTCGATCCTGCATGACCTCAGGGTCAAGGCCGAACTCGACGCTCGGCATGGCGTGACCGACTATTGGTGGTCGATGCTTATGGCCGCCGGATTTTCGTCCATCGCGATCCCGCGGCCAATGGATACGGCGAGATCAACGAGCTCAATCGCAACGGCGAGGTCGCGCCCCTGGCCTTTCCGGATTTGACGGTCAAGGTTCCGACCTGCCGACTGGCGACTGAAGCCCTACCGCTTGCCCACCTTGACCTTCCGCTTCTTGCGGGTCTTGATGTCGATGTCATCGGGCAGACCGTGCTTGGACTCGATGTCCTTCTGCAGAGCCTTGGCGGCCATCAGGTGGCCGGGGAACAGGGTATCGACCGCCCAGCCCAGCATCGGCACGGTGTCGGACAGGTTGTCGGCGGCCAGATAGGCGGCCATCCGGGCCATCGTGGCGGCAGAGGCTCTGGCTTGCATGGCGTGGTAGAGCAGCACCCCGCCCGCACCCAGGCCGTAGGCCAGACCCACGCCGGGCACCCAGGCCAGAACGCCGTCCAGGCCAATGCCGAAGGGGCCAATGCCGATCAAGCGATCGGACAGGCGCTTGATGGTCTCGGCGTGCCGCCAGGCCTGATGGGCCTTATGGCGGTGGGAGGAAGGGCCTTCGTCGACGACGTAGCCCTCAAGGGTTTCGGCGGTGCGCTCGGTCATGTCAGTTCAACGCGCCTCTACGAACTTGGTTGTCTGAACGCCAAACTAGCCCAGAAACACGACACGGCGTTTTTCCTTGCCGGCCCGAATTCGCTCCAGAAGGTCACGATATTCGGCCGTGCCCTGGACATCCTTGCGCGTGCCCTCGAAATAGATCGTGTCGTCCATGTGCTTGGTCAGCATGTCGGCCGACCACTTGTGGCCGGTGAACAGCATGTCGGCGATCTTGCCGGCCACCGGCACCGCGCCGGCGACGGTGTCGATCAGGATGATGGCGACGATCTGCACCACGATCATCGGCGCGGCGCGCGCTCGCACGGCGTCGATGACGATCAGCCCCCCGGCTCCCAAGCTGTAGAGCTCGCCCGCCCCCGGGATCCAGGTCAGCAGGCCGTCCAGGCCGATGCCCAGCGGCCCAATCCCGACCACGTTGTCGGACAGCTTCTTCACCCGCTCGACGTTGTTGCGGATATTGTGAAGATCCAAATGCGATTTGGCGAAGATCACCCGGCGGCCCCCAGCAGCGGAAGCGGTCAATCTGCCTTAACCACGGGCGCGCAGGAAGTGGTCAAAGCGCAGTTTCCCGCGTCAGGCGAAACCCCGACGCAAATACTTCGCGCCGGAAGGGAGCCCCTCGCGGATCAGCGGGTTTATGCTTAAGTTAACGGCGACGCGCCGATGGCGGCTGAGGGGGACTTACCGATGCTGATCTCGACCACCCCCTTTATCGAGGGCCGGCCGGTCCAGGATTACAAGGGCGCGATCTACGCCCAGTCGATCCTCGGCGCCAACGTGGTGCTGGATCTGATGGCGGCAATCCGCGACTTTATCGGCGGCCACTCGAAATCCTATGAGCGCGTGTTGGCCAGGGCCCGCGAAGACGCCATGAAGGCCCTCGTCAAAGAGGCCGAAAAACTGGGCGCAAACGCCATACTGGCTGTCGATCTCGACTACAACACCGTCGGACCGAACGGCTCGATGATGATGGTTTCGGTATCCGGGACGGCTGTCGTGCTTTAGCTAGCGCGGCAACGACAGGCCAAACCAACCGCTCACCCCGGCGGATGCCGGGATGAGCGGTATTAAAGAGCGGCCAGCCGCTTGGCCCGAGCTACCCAGGCGTCGCGCTCGGCGCGGCCCTTCAAGTTCAGCTGGGTATCGAACTTGGCCAAGTCCTTGGCGCTCCAGGCGGCGATCTCGGCGAAGCGGGTCACGCCCAGCTCGGCCAGCGCCACCGCCAGCTTGGGGCCGATGCCGACCAGCAGCGTCAGATCGTCGGCGGTCGCCTCTACGGTCTCGACGGCGGCTTCGACCACGGGTTTGGCTATAGCCTTTGCGGTTTCCACAGCTTCGGTCGTAGCGACTTCGGCGGTATCGAGCGTCTCCTCGATCGCTTCAGCGACGGCCTCGATCACGGGCGCGGGTTCGACGGGCTCCGCCATCTCGACCGGGGCGAGGTCAAGCGCGGGCGCCTCGATGACTGGGGCAATGAAAGGTTCGGACCCCGGCGCCTTGAGCGAGGGCGCCATCAACGCCTCGACATTGACCGCCTCGCGCCAGCGCGCCGACCACCACCACCAGGTTGCGCCCGCCATGGCGGCGCTACCGAACATCAGCCACAGGGGCGAGACGGCGCCGGCCAACAGATAGGAGCCTTTTTCAGGGTCGAGCTTGGCGGGTTCGGGCAGGAGTGAGAGGGTCATGGCGCGGGCTCCAACAACCGTTTTGTTGCAGCGCAGCATAACACGGTTTCCAATATCGCAAGCGCGAAAATCTTGACCCTAGGTCAAGCCCGCAGCGCCCAGCGCCAATCCAGCGGCCACCATCACGGCGACCACCGCCAACACCGGCATGCGCGACGCCAGCACCAGCCCGCAGGCCAGGCCTGTCAAGCCGAGCGCCCCGAGATTGAGGCTGGCCAGGTCCGGAAGTTCAGTGCGCAGCGGTCCCCAGGTCTTCACCCCGCCGACCCTGAACAGCAGGTGGATGGCAAACCACACCGCCAGGTTCGCGATCACGCCGACAGCGGCGGCCGAGACCAGGGCCAGGGCCCGTGCTGGCCTGGGCTTGGTCCTCAGCCGCTCGACGAACGGACCGCCGGCGAAGATCCATAGGAACGATGGGGCGAATGTGGTCCAGGCGGCCATCAAACCCCCGGCCAAGGCGGCGAGCCAGGCCCATCCTTCCGGCGCGGTTTGGTAGCCGCCGACGAAGCCGACGAACACGAAGACCAGCACCAGCGGCCCCGGCGTGGTCTCGGCCAGGCCCAGGCCGTCGAGCATCTGGGTTGGGGTCAGCCAGCCATAGGACCCCGCCGCCTGGCCGACATAGGCCAGCGCCGCATAGGCTCCGCCGAAACTGACCACCGCCAGCGTGCTGAACACCCCGCCGATCCGGGCCAGGGGCGATCCCGGCGCGACAGCCAGCGCCAGCGCCACCGGCGCGAGCCAGACGGCAAGGCAGATCACGGCCGTGCGCCAGGTGGGCTGCGCGTCCACCGCGTTGGGCTCAGCCTCGACGACCGGGCCGCCGCCCAGGGTCCAACCGGCCACGCCGGCGGCCAGGATGATCAGCGGGAACGGCAGGGCTGTCGCGGTCAGGGCCAGGAAGGCCAGGCCGGCCGCCCACCATCCCGCCGCGCCCTTGATCGCCCGGCCGCCCATGCGGATCACGGCCTGCAGCACCAAGGCCACCACGGCCGCCTTCAATCCCAGCAGAGCCGGTCCGGCCCAGGCTTCGCGGCCATGGGAGACGTACAGGGCCGACAGCCCGAGCATCACCAGCAGGCCCGGCAGCACGAACAGCAGCCCCGCCGCGATCCCGCCGCGCACGCCATGCAGCCGCCAGCCGAGCCAGGTCGCCAATTGCTGCGCCTCGGGTCCGGGCAGCAGCATGCAGAAGCTGAGGGCGTGGGCGAAACGCGCCTCGTCGATCCAGCCGCGCTGCTCGACCACCTCCTTGTGCAGCAGGGCGATCTGGCCGGCGGGGCCGCCAAAGCCGAGACACCCAACCTTTAGCCAAACCCAGAACGCTTCACGGAAGGTGGGGCGGAAACTGGGGCGGGCCGATGGCGTCACGCGCGCCAGATCCTCGCCTTGGCGCCGACGTCGCCGAGATTCCCGGCCAACCAGGTCGTGGCCTCGGTGATCGCCGCTTCCGTGGACTTCGGCGCGCCGACCATGACCATCGCGCAACCGTTCATCTTCATCGGGTCCGTCAGTGGGCGAAGGCGCAGTTCGGCAGCTAGCGCGTCGTTGGTGACGGTTTCCATGGCGCGCATGAAGGCGTCGAAGGTTTCCAGGTCCTTGAGCGGCATCCAGGCGGCGATCACCGCGTGCCGGTCCTTGGCCAGCACCGCCTTGGTCGTGGCGACGATCTGGGCGTAGTCGTCGCTGCGCTCGAACGGCGGGTCGATCAGCACGAAGGTCCGGCCGCCCTTCCCCGCCAAGGCCGCGGCGGTGGCATAGCCGTCACCCTTGATCGCCTCGGCGAAGGCGTAGGGCTTCACGGTGCGGCGCAAGCTGTCGAACTCGTCGGGCCGCAGCTCGCAGGCGGTGTAGCGGTCGGTCCTGCGCAGGCCGCCGGCGATGAGCAGCGGCGAGCCAGGATAGAGCGAACCGTCGCCGCCGCCGTTCAGCGCCTTCACCGCCGCGACCAGAGGCGCCAACACCGCCGGGACGTTCTTCATCGCCAACAGCCGACCAATCCCCGCCGCCGCCTCGCCCGACCGCAGGGCCATCTCGCCGCCCAGGTCGTAGGCCCCGGCCCCGGCATGGGTGTCGATCACCGACAGCGGACCGTCCTTGGCGGTCAGGGCCGCCAGCAGCGCCAGCAGGATCGCGTGCTTCTGCAGGTCAGCGAAATTGCCGGCGTGGAAGGCGTGTCGGTAGTTCATATCTGGCGCGTCGCTCCCGGAACCGACGATCCGTCTATCACGTTGGCGAATAAACAAGACCGCACGATATGGGAGCACGCCATGGCGTCGCATTTTTCGAAGGGCGACAAGGTCACCTGGACCTGGGGCGCGCACAAGGCTCACGGCCAGGTCGCCGAACGCTTCGAGCGCCGGGTCCAGCGCACCATCCAAGGCGAAAAGATCGTCCGCAATGGCAGCCGCGCCGCGCCGGCCTATCTGGTCACCCAGGAGGACGGCGGCCAGGCGTTGAAATCCCAATCCGAACTGCATCCTTCAAGGAGCGAGTGACCATGGCCCGCGACATTGCGGAGACGACCCCCGCCGAACGCACCCTGCTGGCCTATGTCAACGACCAGGAGCAGGGCCTGCGCCGCGTCGCCGACGGCAAGGGCTTTTCCTATGTCGATGAGGACGGCAAGACGGTGACGGACGAGGCGACCCTCGACCGCATCAAGGCCCTGGCCATCCCGCCGGCCTGGACCAGCGTCTGGATCTGTCCCGACGCCAACGGTCACATCCAGGCAATCGGCCGCGACCAGAAGAACCGCAAGCAGTACCGCTACCACACCGAATGGCGGGCCGACCGCGACGCGCGCAAGTACGACCGCATGTCCGACTTCGGCCGCTCCTTGCCCAAGCTGCGCAAACGGGTCGAGCGCGATCTGGCGCGTCGCGGCCTGCCGCGCGAGAAGGTGCTGGCCGCCGTGGTCAGCCTGCTGGAACTGACCCTCATTCGGGTCGGCAACGACGTCTACGCCAAGCAGAACAACAGCTTTGGCCTGACCACCATGCGCAAGCGGCACCTGAAGCTGAACGGCGGCGGGGCAGTCTTTGAATTTGTCGGCAAGAGCGGCAAGAAGCACAAGACCGGCTTTCGCGACCGCCGTCTGGCCCGGATCGTCGCCGCCTGCCAGGAGCTGCGCGGCCAACGGTTGTTCCAGTATTTGGATGACGACGGTCAACGCCGGGCGATCGAGAGCAGCGACGTCAACGACTACATCCGGTCCGCGTGCGGCGACGAATTCTCGGCCAAGGACTTCCGCACCTGGTACGGCTCGCTGGCGGCGATGGAGGCCCTGGGCACCAGCCCGGCGCCGGCGACCCAGACCGAGGCCAAGCGCACGCTCAACACCTGCGTCAAGGCCGTCGCCGGCCTGCTGGGCAATACCCCGGCGGTGTGCCGCGCGGCCTATATCCACCCCAAGGTGCTGGAAGCTTTCCAGACCAGCCAACTGCCGAAGCGAAAGGCCTCGTCGCCGAGGGCAATGGAGCTCGCGCTGCTGCGGCTGGTGGCGTCACAAAATCCTTCTCCCCTTGCGGGAGAGGGTGGCGGCTCAGCCGTTGAATGAGGGGTCGTACCGACCCCGAAACCGCGATCGGCGCCTCAGTCTGCAGCGGAGTCGGTTTTCGACCCCTCCGTCGGCCTTAGGCCGCCACCTTTTCCCGCAGGGGGAGAAGGAAGATCGTGCGCCATCAGCGCCGCCTTCAACTCTTCGACCATCAAGGCCTTCAACCCCGCCGGCGAGACGATCTCCACCGCGTCGCCCCAGGTGAAAAGGTGCCAGGCGAGCTCCCGCATGCCGCTTGCCCGGAAGGCCACGCTCACGGATCCGTCCGGCTCGCGCGACACCACCTGGCTAGGGTGGAAGCGCCAGCGCACGGCGTCGTCGGCGCGGCTGGGGCCGATGCGCAGGACCACGTCCTCGATGTCGCCGTGATAGATCCCGAAGCTCTCGGCGGCGAAGACCGGCAGCGAGAAGTCGGCCGGCGGGGGCGCCGGCTCGTCGAGCACGCCCACGGCCTCCATGCGGTCCAGCCGGAAGGTGCGCGGACGGGGGTCCTTGCCCTCCACCGCCACCAGATAGTTGCTGTGACCGAAAAGGATGCCCAGCGGCGTGACCTTGCGGGTCCGGCCCGGCGCGCTGCCGCCCTCGTAGCGGAAGGACAGGGCCTGCAGCGCCTTGACGGCCGTGCGGATGGCCCCCAGGACCTGGGCGTCCTCGAACGGACGGGGGCCCGGATGGATGGCGATGGTCTCGGCCTGGATCAGGGCTTCGAGATCCGGAGCCACCCGGCGGCGGGCCGAGCCGCGCAAGGCAGACATCAGCTTGCGCTCCAGAGCCTGCAACGACGCGGCCCGCCCGGCCGCTCCCCCCGCAGCGTAGCTGTCGGCGGCGGTGCGCAGTGCGGCCAGTTCCTCGGCGGTCGGTGTCTGAAACAGGCTGTCCAGACCAGATGGGATGCGGAAACGCTTGGTGGGCGGATCGTCGATGGCTTCCATCTGCGGAAAGGCGGCCCAGACCGCGTCGCGCATCCGTTCGGCGGTGCGTCGCCCCACCTCCATCGCGCGGGCCATCTCGTCCAGGGTCATGCCCTCGGACGAGCCAGCCAGCATCCGGGCGAGGTCCAGCAGTTTGGTCGCCTTGTCGTGCCGCATGGCGAAACCAATACGACCGTTTTTGTCGCAACGCATCCTTAAAAGCAGAGTCCAGCAACTCGCGCCGTCTCGGAGCCTCGATCATGAACCGTCTCGCCTGCCAGGACTGGCACACCGCCCCGGTCAGCGCCGCGATGATCTCGGCCGTGCTCGACTTCGCTGACATCCATCGCGATCTCGGCGGCGGCCGCACCCTACTGAGGCTGAGCCCCGAGCGGGTGTTGCGGGCCGACATCATTCTGCTGCTGGGCCGCGACGCCGAGCGCGCCGCCGACGTCGGCCTTGTCTGGAACGACCGCGAGGACCAGATCGTCCGGATCATCGACGACGCAGCCCTCCGCGTCACTCGCCAAGCCGCGTGGGAAGACGCCTTCGACCTTTTCGACCACGACGACCGCGACCAGACGCCGCATCGCCTGAGCGCCTGAGCGCCTGAGCGCCTGAGCGCCTGAGCGGAACGTCTGGACGTTTGGCCGCAGCGAAAAACAACCCGAGGCGGCGGCCGAAAGATAAGGTCGAGAAAATACCCCAGTTTTGTATCAAATCTTTCGACAACGCGACAGATCGACACGTGTACCTTAGGTTTTATATATATTGACCCGACACAAATACCCGCGACGACAGATCTTGCCGGTTCCAACAATTCCTCTTCATAGCTCGTAAACCGACATCGACCATTCTGGTGGCGAGCAAAACGCTCCCGGCAGTCAAAATGACGTCGGATGCCTTGAATAGGACGACGACCATGGGTCTCAATAGCATCAACACGAACTCGGGCGCGATGATCGCCCTGCAAAACCTGAACACCACGAACTCGGAACTGCAGGTTACGCAACAACGCATCAACACCGGCAAGAAGGTCGGTAGCGCCAAGGACAACGGCGCGATCTGGGCGACCGCCAAGGTCCAATCCTCGTCCGCCTCCTCATTGAACGCCGTCAAGGACTCGCTGCAACGCGGTCAATCGACGATCGACGTGGCCCTGGCCGCCGGCGACACCGTCACCGACCTGTTGGGCAAGATGAAGGAAAAGGCCCTCGCCGCGTCCGACACCTCGCTGAACACCGCCTCATTCAACGCCCTGGCCGCCGACTTCACCTCGCTGCGCGACCAGATCACCAAGGCTGTCACCAACGCCAAGTTCAATGGCGTGAGCATCGCCGATGGTTCGACCACAAAGCTGACCTTCCTGGCCAACTCGGACGGTTCGGGCTTCACCGTGTCGGCCAAGACCATCTCGCTGGCCGGTCTGGGCATGAGCGCGACGTCGACCTTCACCACCGCCGCGGCCGCCAAGACCATGATCGCTACGGTCACCAACGCCCTGGGCACCGCGGCCAACAAGCTGGCCTCCTTGGGCACCAGCTCCACCGGCCTCGACACCCATCTGACCTTTGTCGGCAAGCTGCAAGACAGCCTGGACGCCGGCGTCGGCAACTTGGTGGACGCCGACCTGGCCAAGGAAAGCGCCAAGCTGCAGTCGCTGCAAACCAAGCAGCAACTGGGCGTGCAGGCGCTGTCTATCGCCAACCAGTCGTCCTCGTCGATCCTGAGCCTGTTCCGTTAATCGACGGCCTTTTGCGTTCATCATACCTTTGGGGGCGGGTCTTCGGACCCGCCCCCTTTTTCGTGCCCCAGAGTCTAAATTTCAACAACGACAGCCTGGCCGCTACAGGATTTAGTCCACTCGTGGCGATGCGCCACCAGGGATCGATTTTGAGTCTCTCGTGTAAAGTGTAGAGATTTATAGTTATCTCTTGACCGAGAGTTCGCCAAGGCTGCTCGAAAGAATAGAATCGATCGGCAAGTGTTAATGCCTAACGCGGCGTTAGCTACATCCCAAAACTAGCTGCGACATTTTTACAATATCGAAAGCATGACCGTGGAGAGTGGGCCCCGAGCAAAACGCTCCTGACTGTCAAAATGACGTCAGACACCTTGAATGGGAACTTGCCGAAATGGCTTTGAACAGCATCAACACGAACTCGGGCGCGATGATCGCCCTGCAAAACCTGAACACCACGAACTCGGAACTGCAGGTTACGCAACAACGTATCAATACCGGCAAGAAGATCGGTAGCGCCAAGGACAATGGCGCGATCTGGGCGACGGCCAAGACCCAGTCGAGCACGGCCAGCTCGCTGAACTCCGTCAAGGACTCGCTGCAACGCGGTCAATCGACGATCGACGTGGCCCTGGCCGCTGGCGACACCGTCACCGACCTGCTGGGCAAGATGAAGGAAAAGGCCCTCGCCGCTTCCGACACCTCGCTGAACACCTCGTCGTTCAACGCCCTGGCCGCCGACTTCAACTCGTTGCGCGACCAGATCACCAAGGCCGTGACCAACGCCAAGTTCAATGGCGTGAGCATCGCTGATGGTTCGACCACCAAGCTGACCTTCCTGGCCAACTCGGACGGTTCGGGCTTCACCGTGTCGGCCAAGACCATCTCGCTGGCCGGTCTGGGCATGAGCGCGACGTCGACCTTCACCACCGCCGCGGCCGCCAA
>NZ_JAFCUB010000033.1:0-47124 GCF_049896325.1 Caulobacter sp. DWP3-1-3b2 | reverse complement strand
CAGGCTCAAAGACTGGCGGCGCGTCGCAACCCGCTACGACAAACTCGCCGCCATCTTCGCCAGCGCCGTCTTCATCGCCGCAATCATCATCTGGTGGGCTCAATGAGTCTGGACCCTAGAGCATTTTTCGAGCGAAGTGGTTCCGGTTCGCGTGAAGAAAAACGTGTCAAAACAGAATATTAGAGCTCGCGGCCGGACGCAGTCAGGTCGGGAAATGCTCTAGGCGCGCGCGCTGCGCGTCAGGCGAATTTCGACGGGAAGGTTTGGGTGTCTTCCGGCCGCCTCGGGCCTTGTGCGCCCAGATCGACGATTCGCAGCGGCTCGTTATGCGCGAAGAGGCTGGCCAGTCCGATCTCGGACAGGGACCAGTTCTCTTCGCGGGTTTGAGCCGGCGTCACCAAGTCGCCTCGGTAGGCCTCGCGGAACCGCCGGTCACGGAAGGCCAGCAGCTCGTTCCACTGCGAGTGTCTGGGCGGCCCGATGGCCGTTTCCCGAAGCATGGCTTGGCATTCGGGAGTCAGGTCGGGGCTTCGGTGGAGAAGCTTGCCGCTGAGTTTGATGATGGGCGCAACGACGTCGCGTATGCGTTGACGCAGGCTCAACATGGGTTTCTCCGCCCCAGTTCAATCATCGTTAAGCGGCGCATTCTCCTAGTTGGGGCTCCCGCCAAGGGAACCCGCTGAAACTCCGCAGTAGCGACGCCAAGCGTTACCGCAAAGACGCGCCGACGGCCTCCATGCCGAGCATCGCCGCCTTGCGACCCAACCCCCAATGGTAACCGGTCAGCCGGCCGTCCCTCGCGATGGCGCGGTGGCAAGGGATAAGCAGCGAGATAGGGTTGGCGCCGATCGCGCCGCCGGTGGCTTGGTAGGCGCGCGGACTGCCCGCCCAGGCCGCGATCTCGCCATAGCTGCCGGTCTGGCCCGCAGGGATGCGCAACAGGGCCTTCCAGACCTGGATGTTGAACGGCGAGCCGATCAGCACCACCGGCAGGGGCTGGTCACCACCGGCGAAGGCGTGGACCGCCGTGCGGGCCGAGGCCTCGTCATCGCGGCGCCAGTCGGCGGCGGGGAACCGCCGGTGCATATCGGCGAAGGTCGCCTCGTCGTCGCCATCGGAAAAGGCCAGGCCGGCCAGGCCGCGCGGGGCCATGACGAACAGGCCCTTGCCATAGGGGGTCGGCGCCCAGCCCCAGGCCAGATGGAGCCCCTCGCCCCGACGCCGCACGTCGCCCGGCGTCACCGCCTCCTGGGCGATGAACAGGTCGTGCAGGCGCGAAGGGCCGGACAGGCCGGCGTCATAAGCCGCGTCGAGCACGCTGACGCCCTGCTCCAGCGATCGCCGAGCCTCGGCATGGGCGATGGCGGCGACGAAGATCTTGGGGCTGACCCCAGCCCAGCGGCTGAACACCCGCTGGAAATGGAATGGCGACAGGCCGACCGCGTCGGCCGCCTCGTCCAGCGACGGACGCTCCTGCCAGCGGTCGGTCAGCCAGGAAAGGGCCTTGGCCATGCGATCATAGTCCGCCGACCGTTCGGTCAGGTGGGCGAAGGCTTGGGAGGGGGAAACATCGAGCGCCATGGCGAGAAGATAGTGCGCCCCGCCGCCGCCGTCCGCCCGATTCTTGCGCCGTTTAGCGATAGCGTTCGGCCCGGGCGTCGAGGATCGCCCGCTCCAGCGCCCGGGCGAAATCGACACGCTCGAGCGGGCTCAGCGCCCGGGCCAGCGTCAGGCGCCGACGCGACATCATCAGCCGCACCCGCGCCTCGTGCTCGCCCGCCTGCTCGACGCCGACCCGGGTGAAGGCGGTGGGCGATGTCCAGATCACGCGGGCGCCCTTCTCGTCCTCGCGGCTGACGGTCACCGCCTCGGCCGTGACCCGCACGCGCTCTGAACGCTCGGCGGCGCGGAAACTGGCGCGGAGGGCCAGGCCCATGGCCAGCACGTCCAGCCCCAGGAACGGCAGCACCGGCGGGGCGCCCAGGATCAACAGGAAGATCCCCACCATCAGGTTGAAGGCGGTCAGCACGCCAAGCAGCACATAGAGACCCTGCCGGTTCATCGACCGGTTGGGCTTGATCACGGCGTCAAGATATAGCGGCGCGGACATGGGCTTGATTTAGGGGCGGCCCCGACGCTTGGCGAGAGGCGCGCATCACGGCATGGTCGCCGCCCATGGCCAAGCCCGCGTCCACCAAGCCGTTCGTCAGAAAACGCCCTGTCGCCAAGCGCCTAACGCCGGCCGAGCGCGCGCGGATCGAGGTGCTGTTCTCGCGGTTCGAAAGCCTGGAAGACCATCCCAAGACCGAGCTCAACTATTCCAACCCCTACACCCTTGTGACCGCCGTGGCCCTGTCGGCCCAGGCGACGGACGTTCAGGTCAACAAGTCGACCGGTCCGCTGTTCCAGGTCGCAGACAGTCCCGCCAAGATGCTGGCGCTCGGCGAGGAAGGCCTGATCGGCTATATCGCCTCGATCGGCCTCTACCGCACCAAGGCCAGGAACGTCATCGCCTCGGCCCACATCCTGATGGACCATCATGGCGGCGAGGTGCCCTTGAACCGCGAGGCTCTGGAAAGCCTGCCCGGCGTGGGCCGCAAGACCGCCAGCGTGGTGCTCAATGAACTGGATATCGAGCCGGCGATCGCCGTCGACACCCATGTGTTCCGCGTCTCGCACCGGCTGAAGCTGTCAGCCGGCAAGACGCCGGACGCGGTCGAGGACGATCTGATGCGAATCGTGCCGGATCGCTACAAGACCCGGGCCCATCACTGGCTGATCCTGCACGGGCGGTATGTCTGCGTGGCGCGGAAGCCGAAGTGCGAGGTGTGCCGGATCGCGGATCTATGTCCGTCGCGGGAGCTGTTTCTGGGCGCCTAAGCGGCGAACACTTGCCCCTAAGGGTCGCTTCGCGACCGTCTTCCCCCAGAGGGGGAAGAGCCCCGCGTTTCGAGCTCCGCCCCCTACGGGGCGGACAGGCGGCGAAGCCGCCAGGTGGGGGCAAGTCAGTGGGCTAGAGCACCCTAACCACCGCCGCCGCGAACGCCGCGCCGCCATCATGGGCGTGCCCCAGGAACAGGTCCGGCTCGATGACCTCCAGCTCCATCAGCTGGGGCGTACCGTCCAGACCTCGGATCAGGTCGACCCGGGCGTAGGTCAACGGCGTCCCGGCCGCCTTGAGCACCATCGCCGCCGCGTGCAGCGCCTCGGGTTCGGGCGCGACGCCGCTGACCTGGCCGCCGAACTGCGGCTGGACGCGGAAGTCGCCGCCGGTCGCTACCTTGGTCACCGCGTGGCTGAACACCCCGTCGAAATAGAACAGCGAAAGCTCGCCCTCCTCGCTCACCGCCGGAAGGAACGGCTGGATCAGCGCCGGACCAGTGGTGCAGCCCGTCAAACCGTCGGCGTGGCGCAGCTTAACGGTGTCTTGCGATCCGCCGGAGATCTGCGGCTTGGCCACCAGCACGTCGACGCCGAACACCTCGCGAGCCCGATCCAGGTCCTCGAGCGACAAGCGATCCAGAGCGATGGTCGGCACCACCGGCGCGCCCTTCGCCGCCAGTTGGGCCAGATAGGTCTTGGTGGTGTTCCAGCGCAGCACCGACACTGGATTGGCCAGACGCGCGCCAGTGGCTTCAAGGGCGTCGAGCCGCTCGAACCACAGCGGCGCGCGCAGGTGATAGCCCCAGGTCAGCAGCGGCAACACCACGCGGGCTCGGGCCGGGTCGAGCGGTTCGACCCAGCTGGCGTGCTCGACGTCCAGGCCGCGCGCCCGCAGCGGCGCCGCGAGACGCTCGAACAATGGGGTCCAGGCGTGGGCGAACAGGGTTTCGTCGGCGGCGGGCGTGAGGATCAGAACGTCGGTCATGCCCTTGGCGGTAGAGCGACACGATCCTTCGGGCAAGGCTCGCGTTGCCTTGCGCGCCTCGATCCGGTACTCCGCGCGCGTCGCCCTTTCGGAAAAGACCTTTTATGACCGCCCTCTACGACGTCGCCGCCATCGGTAACGCTATCGTCGATGTCATCGCCCAGTGTGACGACGCCTTCCTGGAGCGACAAGGCCTGGTCAAGGGCTCGATGGCCCTGATTGACGTGGCGCGGGCCTCTATCCTTTATGACGTGATGGCGTCGGGCATCGAGGCGTCGGGCGGCAGCGCGGGCAACACCGTGGCCGGCGTCGCCAGCTTTGGTGGCAAGGCCGCCTTCATAGGCAAGGTCGCCGACGACCAGCTGGGCCGCGTCTTCACCCACGACATGCGCGCCATTGGCGCCACCTTCAACACCCCGCCCCTGGCGGAAGGGCCCGCGACGGCCCAGAGCCTGATCAATGTCACGCCAGACGCCCAGCGCACCATGTCGACCTATCTGGGCGCCTGTGTCGAGCTGACCGCCGCCGACGTCGACCCGGCGATCATCGAAGCGGCGCAGTACGTCTATCTGGAGGGTTATCTATTCGATCCGCTGGAAGCCCGCCGCGCCTTCGCCAAGGCCGCCGGCCTGGCCCATGGCGCGGGGCGCAAGATCGTCATCACCCTGTCCGACAGTTTCGTGGTCGAGCGTCACCGCGAGGCCCTGCTGGGCTTCATCGACACCCAGTGCGACATCGTCTTCGCCAATGCCTCGGAAGTCTGCGCCCTGTTCCAGACCACCGACTTCGACGCCGCCGTGAAGGCCTTGGCCGGCAAGGTCGAGATCGCCGCCGTCACGCGCAGCGAACACGGCTCGGTGGTGGCCTCCGGCGGGGCATTGCACGAAATCTCGGCCTATCCCGTCGAAAACGTCATAGACACTACCGGCGCCGGCGACCAATACGCGGCGGGCTTCCTCTATGGCCTCTCCCAGGGCCACCCGCTGCCCGTCTGCGGACAGCTGGGCACCCTGGCCGCCGCCGAGGTCATCGCGCACTACGGTCCACGCCCGCAGGTCAGCCTGCGGGATCTCGCGGCCCAAAACGGAATTTAAGGACGACCATGGCCCGCACCGCTGAAGTGGTCCGCGAGACGAAAGAGACCCAGATCCGGGTCTGGATCGACCTCGACGGGACCGGCGCCTCGACGATCTCGACCGGCATCGGGTTCTACGACCACATGCTGGAGAGCTTCGCGCGCCACGGCGGGTTCGACCTCAAGGTCGAGACCACTGGCGACCTGCACATCGACATGCACCACACGGTGGAAGACACCGGCATCGTGCTGGGCCTGGCGATAAACAAGGCTCTGGATGGCTTCAAGGGCATCCGACGCTTCGGTCACGCCTATATCCCGATGGACGAGACCCTGACGCGCTGCGCCATCGACCTGTCGAACCGGCCCTATCTGATCTGGAAGGTCGACTTCAAGCGGCCCAAGGTCGGCGAGATGGACACCGAGCTGTTCAAGGAATTCCACCACGCCTTCGCGATGAACGTGGGAGCCTGCGTGCATCTCGAGACGTTGTACGGCGACAACACGCACCACGTCGCCGAAAGCGGCTTCAAGGCCCTGGCCCGGGCGCTGCGTCAGGCGGTCGAGATCGACCCCAAGACCGGCGGTCTGGCCCCTTCCACCAAGGGCGTGCTGTAGGGAATTTGATCTCATGCAGACCGTCGCCCTGATCGATTACGGGTCGGGCAATTTGCGCTCGGCCGAAAAGGCCCTGCGCGAGGCGGCCCGCCGTCACGCCATCGACGCTGACATCGTCGTGACGGCCGACCCGTCCATCGTGGCCGCCGCCGACCGCGTGGTGCTGCCCGGAGTGGGCGCCTTCGCGTCTTGCCGCGCTGGCCTCGACGCCTCGGGGGTCTACGAGGCGATGAACGCGGCCGTGCACGGCAAGGGCGCGCCGTTCCTGGGCATTTGCGTGGGCCACCAGCTGCTGGCCTCGCGGGGCCTGGAGTTCGGCGTCACCCCCGGCCTCGGCTGGATCGCCGGCGAAGTGAAGAAGCTCGAACCCCACGACCCCGGCCTGACCATCCCGCACATGGGCTGGAACGCAATCTCGCTCGCCCATGCCCACCCGCTCTTTACCGGCGTCGAGCACGGCGCCCACATGTACTTCGCCAACTCCTTCGCCTTGACGCCTTCGAACCCCGAGGACGTCCTGGCGACCACCGATCACGGCGGCCCGTTCACGGCCGCCGTGGCCAAGGGCAACGTGGCCGGCGTACAGTTCCACCCCGAAAAATCCCAAGCTGCGGGGCTCGCCCTGCTCGCCAACTTCCTGGAATGGCGCCCATGATCCTCTATCCCGCCATCGACTTGAAGGACGGCCAGTGCGTGCGTCTACTGCACGGCGACATGGAGAAGGCCACGGTCTTCAACACCTCGCCGGTCGATCAGGCCGAGCGTTTCGTCAAGGATGGTTTCTCGTGGCTGCACGTGGTCGACCTGAACGGGGCTATCCAGGGCAAGTCGATCAACACCATCGCCGTTCAGTCGATTCTGGAGTCGATCTCGATTCCGGTGCAGCTGGGCGGCGGCATTCGGACCCTCGAAGGCGTCGAGGCCTGGATCGAGGCCGGTGTCTCGCGCGTCATCCTGGGCACCATCGCCGTCCATGACCCAGACCTGGTCCGCAAGGCCGCCCGCCTGTGGCCCGAACAGATCGCCGTGGCTGTAGATGTGCGCGACGGCAAGGTGGCCATCGACGGCTGGACTGGCCTGTCGGACCTGTCGGCCATCGACCTGTCGCGGCGCTTCGAAGACGTGGGCGTGGCCGCCCTGATCATCACCGACATCAGCCGCGACGGCGCCCTGACGGGGGTCAATGTCGACGGCGTGGGCGAACTGGCCGACGCCGTGTCGATCCCGGTCATCGCCTCGGGCGGCGTCGCTTCGACAGCCGACATCGAGCGCCTGAAGGCCCGCGAGGGCGTGGAGATCGCCGGCGCCATCCTAGGCCGCTCGCTCTATGCCGGCACCATCAAGCCGTCCGAAGCCCTGACCATCGCGGCCGCCTGATGCTGAAGACCCGGATCATTCCCTGTCTCGACGTCAAGGACGGCCGGGTGGTGAAGGGGGTCAATTTCGTGGCCCTGCGCGACGCCGGCGACCCGGTGGAGCAGGCCCGCGCCTATGACGCGGCGGGGGCCGACGAGCTGATGTTCCTGGACATCACCGCCTCCAGCGACGGCCGAGGGCTGCTGCTGGACGTCATTTCCCGCACCGCCGAGGTCTGTTTCATGCCGGTCTCGGTGGGCGGCGGCGTGCGCGAGGTGGCCGACATGCGCCGCCTGCTGCTGGCCGGGGCCGACAAGGTGTCGATCAACACCGCGGCCGTCGAGAACCCTGCCCTGGTGTCGGCTGGGGCCGACGCCTTCGGCGCCCAGTGCGTGGTGGTGGCCATCGACGCCAAGGCCCGCCCCGACGGGTCGGGGTGGAACGTCTGGACCTATGGCGGCCGCCGCGACACCGGCCTCGACGTCGTCGAGTACGCGGCCCTCTGCGTCCAGCGGGGAGCGGGCGAGATCCTGCTGACCTCGATGGACCGCGACGGGGCCAAAATCGGCTACGACATTCGTCTGCTCAAGGCCGTGACCGGGGCGGTGACCGTGCCGGTGATCGCCTCGGGCGGGGCGGGCAAGACCGAACACCTGGTCGAGGCCGCTCGCGACGGCCATGCCGCCGCTGTTCTGGCCGCTTCAATCTTCCACTTCGGCGAGATCAGCATCGGCGAGGCCAAGCGGGCCATGGCCGCCGCCGGCATCGCCGTGCGCCTGGACGACCTGCAGGGGGCCGCATGAGCCGATTGTTCGAGGTGCTTGAGCGTCTGGCCGCCACGATCGAGGCCCGCAAGGGTGGCGACCCGTCGGTGTCCTACACCGCCAAGCTGCTGGCCGACCCGGCCCTGGCCGCCAAGAAGCTGGGCGAGGAAGCCGTCGAGACGGTGATCGCCGCCGTCGCCCAGGGTCCGGACGCTTTGGCCAGCGAGAGCGCCGATCTACTGTACCATTGGCTGGTGCTGCTGGCGGCTTCCGGGGTTTCACTGGACGCCGTGGCCGAGAAATTGGCTGGCCGCGAAGGGACGTCGGGGCTGGCCGAGAAGGCGTCCCGCGCCTAGAGCATTTTTCGAGCGAAGTGGTTCCGGTTCGCGTGAAGAAAAATGCCTCAAAACAAAAGATTAGAGCTCACGGCCTGACTCAGTCAGGTCGGGAAATGCTCTAGCCCAGCAGCTTGCTGAGGAGCGCCGAGTGCAGGCTCCAGCCCAGGAAGCCCGCTAGGCCCATGATGACGCCAAGCGCTCCGAAGGCCCAGGACGCCCAGAGCGCCGCCGAGATCTCCACCAACGCCGCCACGGCCGCGATGGAGACGGCGATCGAGATCAGGGCGTCGGAAGCATCGAACTGATCGTCATGGACGTTGAGCGCGTCATATCGAGCGGAAAACCCCTCGGCCCTGGCCTTGAGCATAGGGACCTCCGCCTTGTACTTGGCGATCTCGGTCCCTAGCCGCAGGACCTCGACATCGACCGCCGCCAGCGGGCGCGCGCCAGCGGACAGAGCCAGCAACCGGACCTGGGTTTGGGCCGTCTCGTCGATGTGCAGCTTGGTCTTGGTGGCCTGGTACTCGTTCCAGGCGTCAACGCCATCCGATTGGGCCTGCTGCATCGCCTGGACGATGTTGCCGTCCTTGACCCCGCACAGGCCCATGAAGATCGACAGGGCCACCACGGTGATCGCCACGCGCCGGTTGAAGCTCTTGTCCTTGGCCTCGGCTCCGATTTCGATGTCCATGCGCGTCTCCGGAAGTGCGGCGAAGCTTGGCGCCACAATCGTGGCGACCGCTGGGCGCGTTCAGACCCTAGGCGGCCGCCGCTTCAGCGCCACATAGAAGGCCCCGTCGCCGCCGTGGCGCTTGTCGGCCGGCGAGACGCCCGCCACGATGTCGCGCAGGGCGGGGCCGGCCAGCCACTCAGGCGTCCGTGACCGGAGCACGCCCTGCCCGATCCGGCCCTTGCCGGTAATCACCAGGGCGGCGCGATGGCCGTCTTGCCAGGCGCGGCGCAGGAAGGCCTCAAGCACCGGCTTGGCGCGGTCCTGATCCAGGCCGTGCAGGTCGAGGCGCGCGTCCAACGGCGTGTGCTCGCGGGCGATCTTGCGCTTGCGGTTGGGTTCGATGCCCTCGAGCGGACCGGGCGAGCGCTTGTTTCCCGCCGGCTTGAGGCTGTGAGGGTCGAGCAGCAGCGGGGCAAGCGGCTGGAGCGTCGTGGGCTGGGCCAGCGACTTTTCGGCCTTGCGGGTCCAACCAACGGCCTTCTGGGTCGCCTTGGCCTTCACCGTGGCGGTGACCATCCCCCACAGGCGCATCTCGTCCTGGCGGGGCGGCCGTTTCATCGCTAGCCCCGGGGAACCAACCGGTAGAGCCGCAGCTCATGGCGCACGCGCCCGGCCTCGGCTCCGGCCGCCGCGCCCGTGCCCACATAGAGATCGGCCCGCACGTCGCCCTTGATCGCCCCCCCCACGTCGAGCGCCACCGCCAGGCGGCGGTAGGCGGGGAAGGCGCCGCTGAGCTTGGGCGCGCTGGCGTCGAGCCAGTAGAGCTCGCCCATCGCATGCTTGCTGGGGTCGATGGCGATGGCGCGGCCAGCCGGCAGCGGGATCCCCGCCGCGCCCACCGCCTGCTTGCCGTCGTCGGCCAGGGTCTGGAAGAACACGTAGCGAGGGTTCAACCGCATGATGGCGTCGGCCTCGGGGCCTCGATGGTCAGCCAGCCAGGTCCGGATCGCATCGCCCGAGGTGTTGTTGTCGGGCAGCAGCCCGCGTTCGCGCATGGCGGCGGCGATGCCGACGAACGGCCGGCCATTGCTGCCCGCGAAGGCGGCGCGCACGCGGCGGCCGTCCGGCAGGATCAGCACGCCCGAGCCCTGGATCTGCAGGAAGAACAGCTCCTCGGGCCGCATCCAGGCCAAGGGGCGGCTCTCGGTCGTGGTTTCGATGGCCGCGCGGTCGGGATAGGGCGTGAACTGGCCGCCCTCGACCCGGCCGGTGACCCTCTTGCCCGCGAAGCCGGGTTCGAACTGACCCAGGTCCAACACCACCAGGTCGACGGGCTTGCCCCGAAGAGGGGCGCTGAACTCCGCCGAGCGCGACATCCGCGCCGCGGATTCCGGGGCGAAATAGGCGGTCAGCGTGCCCTGGCCGGGGATCTGCTCGGGTCGGAAATTGATTTCCAGGAAGCGGCGCGCCTCGGCGTCGTCGGCCGGGCGATCGGCGCGGGCCTTGCGGCAGACCTCGGCCATGGCAGGGTCCGTGGCCACGCCGCAGCCCTGGCGAAAGGCGTCCAGGGCGCCGAGGTGGTCTTCCTGCGACCAGCCGGCCAGGTCGGCGAACGCCACGACGCTTCCGGGCGCGGTCGGCGTCGTCTCGACCGACCCATGCCCCACGGCGACGGGTCCGGTCGGCTTGATCGGCGCCGTGGTGGCGCAGGCCGCGAGCGCCAGGACGGCGAAGGCGGCGACCAAGCCTCCTCGAACCCCCCAAAGACGCGGCATCAGGCCTCCGCGACGTCGACGCGGACCAGGGTCCAGTTGGGGTTCTTGCTCTTCAGGTCGCGCTGGAAGGTCCAGAGGTCGGCTGTGCGACGATCGTCGACCGCCTCGCCAGCGGCGCTGGTCGAGCGGGTGCGAACCTCGGCCAAGATGCGCACCACCGCCTTGGCGACGTCGCCCTCTACGGTGATGGAGTCCAGATCGGTGCGCGGAGAGGCCAGGAACTCGGCCTTTTCGGTGCGGCCCTCGGCTTCGCGGGCGGCGATGGCGCCTTCGAAATTGGCCATGACGTCCTCGGCCAGCAACGGCTTGAGCGTTTCGCGATCGCCGGCGGCAAAGGCCTTGACGATCAGCTCATAGGCTTGCCGAGATCCGCTCAGGAAGTGGCCGATATCGAAATCGGACTGCCGGGCGCGCAGGGCGGCCAGGCCGCTGAGCGCCTCGCCGGCCACTTCGGGCCTCTTGACGTCATGCGGCAGGGCGCTAGCCGGCACGGCGGCGGGGGCGTCCTCGGGCTGACGTCCAACCCGGCGACCCAGGGTGGCGTAGAGCTGGTAGAGGATGACCGCGGCCAGAACCGCGAGGATAATCCATTCAAACACGACAGTTTCCGCTCATTCACCAGGGTCGGGCGGCCAAGACGGGCGCCCAGCCGGGACATCTATCCTATATAGGACAGACGAGCTCGCGCGACAGGCGCCCGGCGTTGCGTGCCAGTCGCCCGCGTGTTAGCAGCCCCGCTCTCTCCTAGCGGCCAATTTCGACGCCGAATACGGATTTATCGCCCATGACCGACACGACCGCCGCTCCGACCGCCCCGCAGGACGACACCGCAGGGACGGAAACCGGCATCCGCATCATCGCCCAGTTCGTGCGCGACTTCTCATTTGAGAGCCCGCACGCCCCCGACTCGCTGCGCGCCGGCGGCCCGCCGCCCGCCATCGACATGGGCGTCGAGATGAACGCCCGGGGCCGCACCGACGGCCTGTTTGAGGTGGACCTGAAGCTGTCGGCCCGCGCCACGCGCGACGAACAGCCGGTTTTTCATGTCGAGGTCCTGTACGGCGGCCTGTTCCACATTGGCGGCGTTTCGGAAGCCGATCTGGAACCCGTCCTGCTGATCGAGTGCCCGCGCTTCCTGTTCCCGTTCGCCCGTCGCCTGATCGCCGATGTCACCAGTGAGGGCGGCTTCCCGCCCTTCCTGATCGACCCGATCGACTTCGCCGGAGTCTATGCGGCCCGCAAGGCCCAAGCCGAGGGCGTAGTGATCGGAAACGCCTGATTTCAGGCGGATCGCTGAATTGGAAAAAGTCCCGGTCGCGCACAGCGACCGGGACTTTTTGCTGGGCTGGGGACAGGCGCATGCGCCTTTCCCCAGCCGCCACTCAAGGCTGAAGTCGGTACCCACCCATCTCGGTGATCAAGATCCGCGCCATCGCTGGGTCGGGCTCGATCTTCTGGCGCAGGCGGTAAACGTGGGTCTCCAGCGTATGGGTCGTGACCCCGGCGTTGTAGCCCCAGACCTCGGTCAGCAGTTCCTCGCGCGACACCGGCTTGGCGCCGGCGCGGTAGAGGTATTTCAGGATGTTGGTTTCCTTCTCGGTCAGCCGGACCTTCTTCTGCTTCTCGTCGATCAGCAGCTTGGCGGACGGGCGGAACTCGTAGGGCCCGATCCGGAACAGGGCGTCTTCCGAGGCCTCGTAACTGCGCAGCTGGGCTCGGATGCGGGCCAGCAGCACACCGAAGCGGAAGGGCTTGGTGACATAGTCATTGGCGCCGGACTCCAGCCCTAGGATGGTGTCGCTGTCGCTGGCCGCCGCCGTCAGCATGATCACCGGGGCGGTGACCCCGTTCTTGCGCATCAGCCGGCAGGCCTCGCGGCCGTCCATGTCGGGCAGATCAACGTCCAGCAAAACCAGGTCGGGCTTGAGTTCACGGGCCATCCGCACGCCATCGCCGGCCGTCGGAGCCTCGGCGACGGTGAACTCCTCGTGAAGGGCCAATTGCTCGGCGAGCGCGCCGCGCAGATCATCGTCGTCATCGACCAGGAGAAGGGTTTTGCGTTGCGCCATGAGCGGGAACATGCACCGCTGCGGCCCCCGGCGCCAAGGGCGCTTCTGGACAAGCCGCCGCTCGATGACCTTTCGCGCCCATGCCGACGGCCAGATGACGCTGAACGGTCACACCGTGCGCTGCGCGCTGGGCAAGGCCGGGGTGATCGCGGCGATCGACAAGCGCGAGGGCGATAATCGGAGCCCGCTGGGCGCCTGGCCGATCCGCCGCGTGCTCTATCGGCCGGATGCCTATCCAAACGGCCCGACCACCGCCCTGCCCGCCGCGCCCATCGCACGCCACGATGGCTGGTGCGACGCGCTGGGCGATGGGGCTTATAATCGACCGGTGACCCTGCCCTATCCGGCCAGCGCCGAGCGGATGTGGCGCGATGACGAAATCTACGATCTGGTCCTGGTGCTCGGCCACAACGACGATCCGCCGGTCGACGGCCTGGGTTCGGCGATCTTCCTGCACCTGGCGCGGGACGACTATCCAGGCACCGAAGGCTGCGTCGCCCTGGCGCGGGCCGATGTCGAGGCGCTGCTGGCCGAGGCCAGGCCGGGCGACGCGGTGGAGATCGTCGCCGACTAGAGCATTTTTCGAGCGAAGTGGTTCCGGTTCGCGTGAAGAAAAATGCCTCAAAACAAAAGATTAGAGCTCACGGCCTGACGCAGCAGGTCGAGAAATGCTCTAGGCGCGCGACCCAAACAGCGCCGAACCCACGCGGACCGAGGTGGCGCCGCAGGCGATGGCGATCTCGAAATCGTCGCTCATGCCCATCGAGAGCTCGGACAGGCCGTTGCGCGCCGCGATCTCGCCCAGCATCCGAAAATGCGGCGTGGGATCCATGTCGGCTGGCGGAATGCACATCAGCCCGTCCACGGGCAGATCCAGGCCCCGACAGAGGGCGACGAAGGCCTCGGCCTGATCGGGGAGCACGCCGGCCTTCTGCGGCTCCTCGCCGGTATTGACCTGGACGAACAGGCGCGGCGCCTTGCCCTGGCTCTGGATCTCGCCCGCCAGGGCACGGGCCAGTTTCTCGCGGTCGAGGCTTTCGATGACGTCAAAGAAAGCCACGGCGTCGCGGGTCTTGTTGCTTTGCAAGGGTCCGATCAGCCGCAGCTCGACCTCGGATCGTCGTTCGCTCCAGCGACCCATGGCCTCTTGAACGCGATTTTCCCCGAACACCCGCTGGCCCGCGTCGAGAATGGGGGCGATATGGTCCCAGGGCTGCAGCTTGGACACCGCCACCAAGGTCACGGCGTCGGCCGGTCGGCCGGCTGCGAGCGCGGCGGCCTGGATGCGGGATTGAACCGAGGAGTAGACGTCAGACATGGATTCAAGACGCGCGATCGACGAGATGGAGGTCCTGTCTAGAACGGCTACGCGGTTTCGCCCATGGC
Organism: Caulobacter sp. DWP3-1-3b2; assembly: GCF_049896325.1. NCBI lineage: Bacteria > Pseudomonadati > Pseudomonadota > Alphaproteobacteria > Caulobacterales > Caulobacteraceae > Caulobacter > Caulobacter sp. DWP3-1-3b2. Next base: position 33,202 of record NZ_JAFCUB010000033.1, on the reverse strand, counting down.
TCGTGAGCGGAAAGCCGGCCCCGCGCCTCCTGTTCTTCACCGATCCGCTGCGCACGCCCGATCCCCAAGGCGTAGCCGAGCGCCTGCCTCCCGGCGCCGCTGTGGTGTTTCGAGCCTTTGGCGCTCCGGACGCCGAGGCGCGGGGCCAAAAACTCAGGCAAATCACCTACCGGCGCGGCCTCCTTTTGCTGATCGGCGCGAACGCTGAGCTGGCCGAACGGCTCGGCGCCGACGGCCTGCACCTGCCGGAACGCATGACTGCCGAACTTCCCGCGATTCGCGCGCGTCATGCCCATTGGTGGCTGACCGTGGCCGCTCATGGCGAGGACGCGGCGCGGGCGGGCGCGGCGGCGGGGGCGGATGCGCTGGTGGTGTCGCCGATCTTCTCCAGCGCCAGCCCCTCGGCCGGTCCGCCGCTCGGCGTTGAGGCGCTGAAACGAATCGTCGCGGCCGTCCCGACGCCGGTCTATGCCTTGGGCGGCGTGCGGGCGAGCACGGTCGACCAATTGCTGGATAGCGGGATCATCGGAATAGCAGCAGTGGAAGCCTTCGGCGCCTAGAACTTGAAGGCGGTTTCCAGTTTCACGCGGGGCGCGGTTTCCTGGATCTCGTTCTTGCGGGCGTTCAGGGCGGGGTTGTTGTCGCCCAAGGCCACGGCGCCGCCAACCCGGATCGACGGGGTGACGCTGTAATAGGCCCCTGCCTGGACGTCCTTCAGCTCCATCTCACGATTAAGCGGCCGGTCGAGGTCGAGCTTGAGGCCCCACTTGCCCTTCTTGGCGTCCCACTTCAGGGACTGCTTCGGGCCTTCCGGCGCAAAGGGCGCGATCTGGGCGGGCTTGCTGAAGTCGTTCTTGACGGTGAAGTCCGCGCGAGGCTTGCTTTGGGCATGGACCATCGTCGTCGATCCCAACAGGATCAACGCCGTAGCCCCAGCCATGAAATACCGTGCCGCGAACATCGCTACTCGAACCTGCCCCAACCCGGACCCGATATAGGTCAACCGACATATAGGATTGGGTTCCCTGAAAATCGATTAAAGGCCTGAGTACAACGCGGTCAACCGCCGTTGGATCGGAGCAAGCGTCGCAAGAGTCGATTCAGCGGGCGCCTGTGGCGGTCCTGCCACGCGATTCCTGTTTTGACGCGGCGCGACCATGCTATAGACCGCTTCCGGCTGCGGGGGCGCGCCAGGATGCGCGATCGCGTCGGCGAGACATTGGAGCGAGGTACTATGGCGTTTGAGCGTGGGTCGGTGTTGCGCGGCGTCGCCGCTGGCGTTCTGGCGTTGTCGGTTGTCGTGGGCGTATCCGCCTGCGGAAGCACCAAGGGTCCCAGGACCTTCACCAGCCAAAGCGATGAGCCGGGTTTCAACCCCTTCAATCTCGGACGCTCCAAGCAGGCCCCGGCCGCCTCGGGCGCGATTGGCGTCAACGGCTTCCTGTGGCGCGCCAGCCTGGACACCCTGGCCTTCATGCCCCTGGCCTCGGCCGACCCTTACGGCGGCGTGATCGTCACCGACTGGTACTCCAATCCAGAAAAGCCGGACGAGCGCTTCAAGGCCACGGTCTACATCCTTGACACTCGCCTTCGGGCCGACGGCCTGAACGTCACGATCTTCAAGCAGGTTAAGGACGCCAGCGGGACCTGGAGCGACAGCACGGCCACCGAGCAGACGGCGACCGACGTCGAGAACGCCATCCTGACGCGAGCCCGTCAGCTTCGCCTTTCCAACATCAAGAACTAGGGCTTCCCTGGTTCTTCGTGGGAGCCCTTTGTCCGCGTGACAAAAGGCTCCCGTTCGCACTTTTACAAGGCGCGCCTGGGCCGAAACCGCTTAAGACTTCCGCGGATTACGCCAGAGGCGTGACGCCCCGCACCTACAGTCTGGTTTCATGGCCCGCTACAATCCCAAAGACACCGAGCCCAAGTGGCGCGCCGCCTGGGCGAACGCCAACACCTTCCTGACGCCGATCACCCGCGACGCGCGTCCGAAATACTATGTGCTCGAGATGTTCCCCTATCCCTCGGGGCGCATCCACATGGGCCATGTGCGCAACTACGCCATGGGCGACGTCGTGGCCCGCTATAAGCGCGCCCAGGGCTTCAACGTGCTGCATCCGATGGGCTGGGACGCATTTGGCATGCCGGCCGAGAACGCCGCAATGGAGCGCGGCGTCCACCCCAAGGCCTGGACCTACGACAACATCGCCGCCATGCGCGAGCAATTGAAGGCTCTGGGCCTTTCAATCGACTGGTCGCGCGAGTTCGCCACCTGCGACCCGGCCTATTACGGCAAGCAGCAGGCCTGGTTCCTGCGCCTGCTGAAGCGCGGCCTGGTCTATCGCAAGGAAGCCTCGGTCAACTGGGATCCGGTCGACATGACCGTCCTGGCCAATGAGCAGGTCATCGACGGCAAGGGCTGGCGCTCGGGCGCGACAGTGGAGAAGCGCAAGCTGACCCAGTGGTTCCTGCGTATCACCGACTATGCCGACGCCCTGATCGACGGCCTCAAGACCCTGGATCGCTGGCCCGAGAAGGTCCGGATCATGCAGGAGAACTGGATCGGCCGGTCCAAGGGCCTGCGGTTCACCTTCAAGTTCGACGGCGTCGCGCCCGAGGGTCATGCCACCGGCCTGGAGGTCTACACCACGCGCCCTGACACCCTGTTCGGCGCCAGCTTCGTGGGCATCGCTCCCGAGCATCCGCTGGCCGAGCAACTGGCGGCGGCCGACGCCGCCGTGGCCGCCTTTGTCGCCGAGTGCCGCCGGGGCGGGACGTCGGAGGCCGATATCGAAGGCGCCGAGAAGCTGGGCCGCGACACCGGGCTGCGGGTCGTCCACCCGCTGGACAACAGCAAGACCCTGCCGGTCTGGATCGCCAATTTCATCCTGATGGACTACGGCACGGGCGCGATCTTCGCCTGCCCGGCCCATGACCAGCGCGACCTGGACTTCGCCCGCAAGTACGACCTGCCCGTCCTGCCGGTGGTGCTGCCGCCGGGCGAAGACGCCGCGACGTTCAACGTCGGCAAGGAGGCCTATGTCGGCCCCGGCGCGATCTTCAATTCCGAATTCCTGGACGGTCTGGACATCGAGGCGGCCAAGACCGAGGCGGTGGCGCGCATCGAGGCCATGGACCAAGGCCAGGGCGCGACCGTCTATCGCCTGCGCGACTGGGGCGTCTCGCGGCAGCGCTATTGGGGTTGCCCGATCCCCGTGATCCACTGCGCGGCCTGCGGCCCCGTCGGCGTGCCGGAAGATCAGTTGCCGGTGGTGCTGCCCGACGACGTCGCCTTCGACAAGCCGGGCAATCCGCTGCTGCGGCATCCGACCTGGCGTCACACCACCTGCCCTACCTGCGGCGGCAAGGCTGAGCGCGAAACCGACACGCTGGACACCTTTGTCGACAGCTCCTGGTACTTCGCCCGCTTCACCGACCCGACCGCGGCCGAACCGATCAACAAGGACGCGGCCGACCACTGGATGGCGGTCGATCAATATATCGGCGGCGTCGAGCACGCGGTTCTGCACCTGCTCTATGCCCGCTTCATCACCAGGGCGCTGAAGGACGAGGGCCTGCTGTCGGTGGAGGAGCCGTTCGCTGGCCTGTTCACCCAGGGCATGGTCACCCACGAGGCCTACAAGAACGCCGCCGGGGAGTGGGTTGAGCCCTCGGACATCCGTATCACCGTCGAGGGCAATGCACGCTCGGCCGCCCACGCCACGACCGGCGAGCCGATCACCATCGGCGACATCGAGAAAATGTCGAAATCCAAGAAGAACGTCGTCGCCCCCGAGGACATCTTCGAGGCCTACGGCGTCGACGCCGCCCGCCTGTTCGTGATGAGCGACAGCCCACCCGAGCGCGACGTGCAGTGGACCAACAGCGGTGTCGAAGGCTCCTGGCGATTCACCCACCGCGTGTGGAATGAGTTTGACAGCCAGCCAGCGGGCGATTTCGCCCATGATGACAGCGACGCCGCCGCCCTGGCCCTGCGCAAGGGCGCGCACCGCCTGATCGGCTTCGTCACCGACTCGATCGAGGGCTTCCGCTTCAACAGCGGCGTGGCGCGTCTGTATGAGTTCCTGAACATGCTGAAGGCCGCCCCGGCCGAGGGCGCGTCTCAGGGTGTCCTGGCCGCCCGCGCCGAGGCGCTGGAAATCCTGGCGCGCCTGATCTCACCCTTCACGCCCCACCTGGCAGAAGAGGCCTGGGCCCATCTGGGCGAAAGCGGCATGGTGGTCGACGCGCCGTGGCCCAAGGCCGACGCGGCCCTGGCGGCCGACGACGAGCGCGTGCTGCCGATCCAGATCAACGGCAAGCGTCGCGGCGAGATCAAGGTCAAGGCCGGGACGGCCGAGGCCGAGGTGGAGAAAATCGCTCTGGCGGACGCCGCCGTCCTGGCCCACCTTGGGGGCCTGACTGTTCGCAAGGTGATCGTGGTGAAAGACCGTATCGTCAACATCGTGGCCGGCTGATCGATGAAACGCTTTCCGCTCTTAAAGATCTTTCCGGCGGCCCTGATCGCCGCCTCCGCCGTGGCCCTGGCGGGTTGCGGCTTCACGCCCCTGTACGGACCGCAGGTCGTCACCAAGGGCCTGGGCGCCATAGAGGTGGTCGCGCCCGAAGGCCGCTCAGGCTATCTGGTGCGCGAGCAGCTGGACGACGCCCTGGCGCGCGACGTCAATGTCCTGCCCTCGCACAAGCTGGTCTTCACGCTGAAGGAGATGCGCTACGCTCGCGGCGTGCGCGTCGACAACGTGGCCAACCGCTACGAGCTGAACCTGACGGCCTATTGGCAGCTGCTGGACGCCAAGACCGGCCTGACGGTGCGCGCTGGCACGGCCAACGCCGCAGTGACCTACGACTCCGCCGACCAGCCCTATGCCGCCATCGCGGCTCAGCAGGACGGGCAGGAGCGGGCGGCGACCGAGGTGGCGCGCAAGATCCAGCTCGACCTGGCCGTCTGGTTGGCGGGCAAGGCCAAGGCCTAGGATCCTAGCCCATGATCCTGTCGAAGCGACCGGACATCGAACGCTTCCTGAAGGACCCGTCCCGCGAGATCCGGGCCGTGGTGATCTATGGCCGTGATCGAGGAGTCGTGCGCGATCGCGCCGACCAACTGGCCAAGCGGCTGTTCGAGCGGCCCGACGATCCCTTCGACACCGCCCAGCTGACCGAGAGCGATCTCGACAGCCAGGCTGGCAAGCTGGAGGACGAGCTGTCGGCCCTGTCGATGATGGGCGGGCGCCGCCTGGTGCGCTTGCGGCTGACGGGCGAGAAGGCTGGACCCGACAAACAGGCCGCCGAGGCCCTCGCCCGCCATGTGGAGGGCCAGCTCAACCCGGACGCCCTGTTCCTGATCGAAGCCGGGGCGCTCGACCGCAACTCGGCCCTGCGCAAGGCCGCCGAGAAGTCGACCGGCGCGGCGGTTATCCCCTGTTACGAGGACGAGGCCGGAGACCTGGCCCGCCTGACCCGCGAGACCCTGGCCAAGGACAAGGTCAGTCTGAACGGCGAGGCTCTGGACCTGTTCGTCTCGCGCCTGCCCAAGGAGCGCGGCGTGGCCCGGGCCGAGATCGAGCGCCTGGCGCTCTATCTGAACCCGGGCAGCGGCTTTGTGGCCACCCCGGCCGACCTGACCGACTTCCTGGGGGTCGAGCCCGAGGCCTCGCTGGGCGACGCCGCCGTCGACGCCTTTGGCGGCCGCCTGGGTCCCGCCCAGGCCGGCCTGCGCCGCGCCGCCGCCGAAGGTGAGGGCGGACCCGCAGCGGTGAGAGCCATGGGCTACCATCTGGGCCGCCTCCGCCGCACCTTGACCCTGCACAAAAACGGCATCGACCTGGCCGCAGCCGCCAAGGCGTCGGGCGTGTTCTGGAAGACCGAGCGCGAATTCCTGCGCCAGGCCCGCGCCTGGACGCTGGACCAGCTGCTGATGGTCCAGGCCGAGGTGCTGGCCGCCGACAAGGCCTGCAAGACCTCCGGCTCGCCCGACCAGCTGATTTCCGAGCGTCTGGCCCTGCAGATCGCCGGCAAGGCGCGGCGGCTGGGGCTGTAGCAAGCCGTTGGGGTAAAAGGTCAGCGCCAGATTAGGAGTCGCTTGCGCCGTCAAGCTTCAGCTTAGTTCTAGATCTTCAAAACTGTGGAAAACGACAGATCCGACGGCGACCAATTTCACGCCATTTCCTCAGAATAATACCTATGGATCAATAGGTTGTCGCCCGTTTGCGACCAGATCAATCTCGCCTGTCGAAAACAGAGCCGGCAGGGCCACGGCAACGGTCCGCTCCATGCGCGACAGACGGGTCCGTTTTCGGGCTCAGATGGCGCGGGTCAGGCGACCGCAGAGGTCATCGAGTTGCTCGAGCGTCGCATAGCGGATCGTCAGGGCGCCGGCCCCGCCACGGTCGTCGATCTCGACATCGAGGCCGAGCAGCGACGACAGGTCGGCTTCCAGCGACTGCGTGTCGGTGTCCTTCGACTTGGCGGGACGACCACCGGCCGACTTGGCGCGAACTTCGCCGGCGGCGTGCGGGGTCCGGCGGGCCAGGGCCTCAGCGTCGCGGACCGACAGGCCCTTGGCGATGACTTCCTTGGCCAGCGCCGTCGGATCCGGAGCCGAGGCGATGGCGCGGGCGTGGCCGGCGGTCAGTTCACCCGAGGTCACGTAGGACTGCACCGCGTCGGGCAAGTTCAGCAGGCGCAGGGTATTGGCGACGTGGCTGCGGCTCTTGCCGACGGTCTGGGCGATCGCTTCCTGGGTGCGACCGAACTTCTCTAGCAGCACCTTGTAGCTCAGCGCCTCTTCCAAGGCGTTGAGGTCGGCGCGCTGGACGTTCTCGATGATGCCTATCTCGAGCACCGCCAAATCGTCCAACTCGCGGATCATGATCGGGATGGTCTTGAGGCCGGCGCGTTGCGCGGCTCGCCAGCGGCGCTCGCCGGCGACGATCTGGTACTCGCCTGGGGCGCCAGCGGCGGGGCGGACCAGGATCGGCTGCAGCACGCCCTTCTCGCGGATCGAGTCCGAAAGTTCTACCAAGTCATCCTCGCGGAATGTCCGGCGCGGCTGGTTGGGGTTACGGCGGATCAGTTCGATCGGGGCTTCGCGCGACCCTCCCACGGTATCACCGGGGGCCTGGGCGGGCGCGGATTCGACCTCGCCGAGCAGAGCCGACAGGCCCCGACCCAGACCACGACGACCTTCAGACATCCCCGGCTCTCCCACCACAACCGACTCCCGCACGCGCTCAACATTCAACTCAGACAATGACTTGGATGGTTATCCTCAAGCGGGCTCTACGCCGCTTGGGCCAACCGTGACTTTTCACGCGTGATCACTTCGCGCGCCAGACGCAGGTAAGCCTGGCTGCCGGCGCATTTCAGATCATAGAGCAGCACGGGTTTACCGAACGACGGTGCCTCGGACACCCGGACGTTGCGGGGTATGACCGCGTCATAGACCTTGTCGCCAAAGTGTTGCCGAACATCCCGCGCCACTTGGTCGGACAGACTGTTGCGGCGGTCGTACATGGTCAGCACCACGCCCTGGATTTCCAGCTTGGGATTCAAGCTGCCGCGCACGCGTTCGATGGTTCGCATCAGCTGAGTGAGGCCCTCCAGAGCGAAGAATTCGCACTGCAGCGGCACGAACACGGCGTCGGCGGCGGTCATGGCGTTGACGGTCAACACGTTCAGCGAGGGCGGGCAGTCGATCAGCACATAGGTGTAGGGGCCGCCGGCGCGGAGCGGCTCCAGGGCGTCGCGCAAACGGTAGGACCGGCGCGCTACCTGGCCAAGCTCGATCTCGACGCCCGACAGGTCGGCGTCGGCGGGAATGACGTCCAAGCCCGGCAGCTCGGTGCGGACCGCGGCGTCGACGACCGGTTTCTCGCCCATCAACACGTCATAGAGCGTGGTCTTGCGCTGCATGCGGGTGATGCCCAGGCCCGTCGAGCAATTGCCCTGCGGATCGGCGTCGATCAGCAGCACCCGTTCGCCGCAGGCCGCCAGGGCCGTGCCCAGATTGATCGCGGTGGTGGTCTTGCCGACCCCGCCCTTCTGATTGGCGATCGCCAGGACGCGCAGCGGTTGGTCAGACTTTACGGACACTTTTAAGCCCTTTCACTTGCACGATCTGGCCTCGCGGGTCGCTCAGGGAGGGCCGCAGGTCGGACTCGAATTTCCAATAGGTCGCGGCCTCGACCAGTTCCGCAGCGACATCCTGTCCCTTCAGGAACCAGCCCGTCGCGCCGCGCTTCAGGTAGGGCTGGGCGTAACCCAGAAGTCTGACCATCGGCGCGCAGGCCCGAGCCGTGACGACATCGACCTTGAGGTCGAGCTCCTCGGCGCGACCGTTATGAACCTCAGCGGGCAGCTTCAGGTCATCGACCACCGCGTGCAGGAACTTGCAACGCTTGGTCATGCTCTCGATCAGATGGACCTTGGCGCCCGGCGTGTCCTTCAACAGGATCGCCAGCACCACGCCCGGCAAGCCAGCGCCGGCGCCCAGGTCGGCCCAGATTCTGGCCTCGGGCTCCAGCTTCAGAAGTTGCGCGCTGTCCCAGGCATGGCGGTTCCAGAAGTTTGGTAGCGAGGCCGGCCCCACCAGGTTCATCACGGCGTTCCACTCGGTGAGCAGGGCTTGAAAACGCCGCAGGTCGGACAGCTGGGCCTCGCTACATGCCGTTAACCGCTGGAAGGCGGCTGCGTCGAGGGGCTCGAGCGGTTCGATGATCAGGTCGGTCATGGGATCAGGCTGCACGGGCGCGCCGCACATGGGCCAGCAGCGCCGTCAGGGCTCCTGGCGTCACGCCTTCGATACGGGCCGCCTGGCCCAGGGTGAGAGGTTTGACGCGCTGCAGCTTCTCGCGCACCTCGTTCGACAGACTGCCCACCAAGGCGTAGTCCAGATCGCCCGGCAGGCGCAGATCCTCTTCCCTGCGGAAGGCTTCGGCGTCGATGCGTTGGCGGTCGAGATAGCCGGCATAGGCCGCCTCGATCTCGATCTGCTCGCGGGCCATCGGGCTCCACGTGGAAATCTCCGGCCATACCGAGGTCAGGCCGTCGAGCGTAACCTCCGGTAGGGCGAGCATGGCCAGGACGTCGCGGCGCTGGCCGTCGGCATTAACCTTGAAGCCGGCCCTCACGGCGGCGGCCGGCGTCAGATTGACCGAACGGGCAAAGGCCCGAACGGCCGCAAGCTCGGCCTTCTTCATGGACCAGGCGGTTGCACGGTCCTTCCCCACGCAGCCCAGTTCAAGGCCGCGATCGGTCAGGCGCTGGTCGGCGTTGTCGGCCCGCAGCACCAGGCGAAACTCGGCGCGGCTGGTGAACATGCGATAGGGTTCGGTGACGCCCCGGGTGACCAGGTCGTCGATCATCACGCCGATATAGGCCTCATCGCGGGCGAAGATCGCGGGCTCCTTGCCCTGCCCCGCCCGCGCGGCGTTCAGGCCGGCGACCAGGCCTTGGGCGCCCGCTTCCTCATAACCCGTCGTGCCGTTGATCTGACCCGCCAGGTAGAGTCCGGCCAGGCGCTTGGTCTCAAGGGTCGGGTAGAGCTCGCGCGGGTCGACATAGTCGTACTCGATCGCATAGCCATACCGGATGACCTCGACGGTCTCGAGGCCCGGCATGGTGCGGAGGAACAGCAATTGCGTCTCGGGCGAGACCGAGGTCGATATGCCGTTAGGATAGACCGTGTCGTCGTCCAGGCCTTCTGGCTCCAAGAAGACCTGGTGGCTGGTCTTGTCGGCGAAGCGGACGACCTTGTCCTCGATCGAGGGGCAATAGCGCGGGCCGATCCCGGTGGCGCGGCCGCCATAGACGGCGGATTCGCCCAGGCGGTCGGCGATGATCTTGTGGGTCTCGGCGGTCGTATAGGTAATGCCGCACTGGATCTGGGGCACGTCCACCGTGGAATTGAGAAACGAGAACGGCTCGGGGTCCTCGTCGGCGGCCTGCATTTCCAGGCGATCCCAAGCGATGGTCTTGCCGTCCAGCCGCGCGGGCGTGCCCGTCTTGAGGCGGCCCATGTCAAAGCCGAGCGCGTAGAGCCGGTCCGACAGGCCGATCGAAGGCGCGTCGCCTACACGGCCGGCCGGGGTGCGAGTCTGGCCCTGATGGATCACGCCCTTCAAGAAGGTGCCCGTGGTCAGCACGACGCGCGGCGCGCGATAGGCGCCGCCCTCCCCGTCAACCACACCGGCGACGACGCCGCCCTCGACGATCAAGTCCTCAGCGGCGGCGGCGATCACGTCCAGGTTCACGTGGGAAAACAGCTCGGCCTGCACCGCCTCGCGATAGAGCTTGCGATCGATCTGGGAACGGGGGCCGCGCACGGCGGGCCCCTTGGAGCGGTTCAGGAGTCGATATTGGATGCCGGCCTTGTCCGCCATCCGCGCCATCAGGCCATCCAAGGCGTCGATCTCGCGAACCAGATGGCCTTTGCCCAGCCCGCCGATGGCCGGGTTGCACGACATTTCGCCAACGGTTTCGAGCTTGTGGGTCAGCAACAGCGTGCGCGCGCCGGCCCTGGCCGACGCAGAGGCGGCTTCGCAGCCAGCGTGACCGCCGCCGATGACAATGACATCCCAGGTGTTGGACAAGCGGCGCGCCTCAATGCGAACGCCCCCGTCTCAGCGGGGGCGCAGAGAACCTTATACGCGGGACTCACCGCGTGGGCGAGTCGGTCGCGGCTGTTCCACGTGAAACAGTCGCCATACATCTGTGATTAGGCTGTGGATGGTTCAAGGCGATGTTTCACGTGGAACATCACTTGCCGATGCAGAAGCTTGAAAACACGCGGTCGAGAACATCCTCGGGATCGATCCGGCCCGTGATGCGGGACAGGGCGCGCGCGGCGAGCCTGACGTCCTCTGCCGCGAGCTCCACCTCCAGACCAACATCGGACAGGGCGCGTTGTATAAAGCGGCGGGCCTCGGTCAGGCTTTCGGCGTGACGGATGCGCGTCGCGGCGGGGAACTCCGCGCCAGACAGAGCGTCAACCACGTGGGACGCCAACGCCGCTCGCGCGGCTTCCGCGCCCCCTGGCTTCCGGGCGGCCATCTCGACGACAAGGAACCCCCGGGCGGACAGGGCATCACGCACCTCGCCGAGCCGAGCCTTGTCGACGATGTCGATCTTGTTGATCACCGCCCAGTCTCCGGGGCGGGTGACGTCGTAGTCGTCGCCTTGTTTCACGTGGAACATCGAAGCGTCGACGACCCATAGCCGCAGGTCGGCATCGCGCGCCCAGGCTTGAGCCCGGCGAACGCCCTCGGCCTCGATGGTGTCTTCAGTGGCCCGTAGACCCGCGGTGTCCGCCACCAGGACCTTGTAGCCGCCCAGGATCATCGGGACCTCGATGATGTCTCTCGTGGTGCCTGGCGTTGAGGTGACAATGGCGGCGTCGCGTTCCGCCAGGCCATTGAGCAAGGTGCTCTTGCCGGAATTCGGAGCCCCGACGAGCGCGATGCGAAAGCCGTCTCGAACCCGGCGACCTCGCGCGGCGTCGCTCAACGCCACGCCAATCTCTGCTTCAAGAAGCTTGAGGCCTGGGCGCGCACGCCCCGCGACATCCTCGGGGAGATCCTCGTCAGGAAAATCCACGGCGGCCTCCAACATGGCCAGCGTCTGGACGAGGAGTTCCCGCCACGTCTCATAGCGCTCGCTCAGCGCGCCACCCAGTTGCCCAAGCGCCTGACGGCGTTGCGCCTCGGTCTCGGCGTCAATGAGGTCGGCCACGCCCTCGGCCTGGGTCAGGTCCAGCTTGCCATTCTCGAAAGCGCGGCGCGTGAACTCGCCCGGCTCCGCCAGTCGCAGGCCTTCGGCGCATAAGGCCTGCAGTACAGCCTCGACCACGGCGCGGCCGCCATGCACGTGAAACTCGGCGGCGTCCTCACCGGTATAGCTCGCAGGGCCCTCGAACCACAGAACCAAAGCGTCATCGAGGGCGACGCCAGCATGGCTCAGCTGTCGTAGCGCCGCCCGACGCGGCCTGGGCAGGGCTCCCGCCAGGGCGCGGACGGCGCCGCCGGAACGCGGGCCCGACACCCGAATGACGGCCACCGCCGCCCTCCCCGCGCCGGTGGCCGGCGCGTAGATCGTGTCGTTCATTCGCGCTTGCCGCCCATGCCCCCGACCGCGGCGCCGGCCGCCGCCGTCATCAGCTTGCGGAACTGGTCCTGGGCGCCGCTACCGAACGCCATCCAGTTCTTCATCAGCTCTTCGGGCGCCAGCATGGCCATGTTCGCATCCATGCGGCTCTGCATCTCCTTGACCATATGGTCATTCAGCGCCGTCACGTCGGGAAGGCCGAGAAAGGCTCGCGCCTCGACAGCCGTGCAATCGATCTCGATAGTCATCTTCATGGTTGGTTCCCTTCGGGTAGGGCACGACATTGTTATGCGTCAGGCGCGTCGGACCACGTTAGAGCGCTTCGGTCGAAAGTCCCATCGACGCCTTGCGGATACGGAGAGCCCCCATGAGTGAGACCCTCACGATCGACACCCCGGACGGCGCCTTCTCGGCCTATGTGGCGCGCCCTTCGGTCGAGCCAGCGCCGGCGATCGTCGTCATCCAGGAAATCTTCGGTGTCAACAAGGTCATGCGCGATGTCTGCGACAACCTCGCGGCCCAGGGCTTCATGGCCATCTGCCCCGATCTTTTCTGGCGCATCGAACCGGGTATCGACATCACCGACCAGAGCGAAGCCGAATGGAAGCGGGCCTTCGAGCTCTATAACGCCTTCGACGTCGAGGCCGGCGTCTCGGACATCGCCGCGACCATCGCCGCCGCCCGCGCCTTGCCCGCCGTCAATGGCAAGGTCGGAGCGCTCGGTTACTGCCTGGGCGGGCTGCTGGCCTTCCTGACCGCTGCCCGCACCGACAGCGACGCCACCGTCGCCTATTACGGCGTCGGAATCGAGAAACATGTCGGCGAGGCTGACAAACTGGCCCGTCCGCTGCTGATGCACATCGCCGAGGAAGACCAATTCGTGCCGAAGGAAGCGCAGAAGGTGATCCTGGGCGCGCTGAAGGACCATCTGCAGATCGAGGTTCAAACCTATCCCGGTTGCGATCACGCCTTTGCCCGGGTGGGCGGCGAGCACTACGACGCGAGCGCCGCGGGTAGGGCCAATGCGCGCACCCTGTCCTTCTTCAAGTCCAAGCTGGGCTGACCGTCATGCTGGCCATACAAGCCGCCCGCGCCGGCGGTCCCGAGGTGCTTGAGCGCGTCGATCTCCCGGTCCCTTCGCCTGGGCCTGGCCAGATCCTGGTCCGGCACCAGGCGGTGGGGCTGAACTTCATCGACACCTATCACCGCAGCGGCCTCTATCCGATGAAGATGCCGGCTGTGCTGGGTCTTGAGGCGGCGGGGATCGTCGAGGCAGTTGGAGACGGCGTTACCCGGTTCGTCGTCGGCGACCGCGTCGCCTATAACGGCACGCTCGGCGCCTATGCAGAGGCCGCCGTGGTTCCCGCCAACCGAGCGGTAAAGGTCCCGGACACGGTCAGCCTCGAAACGGCGGCGGCGGTACTGCTGAAGGGTATGACCGCCGAGTTCCTGGTTCGGCGCTGCCACAAGATCGAAGCGGGTCAGACCGCGCTGATCCATGCCGCCGCCGGCGGCGTCGGGTCGATCCTGGTCCAGTGGGCCAAGGCGCTGGGCGCGACGGTCATCGCGACGGTTGGGTCCGAGACCAAGGCCGCCCTCGCCCGGGATCACGGCGCCGACCATGTGATCCTGTACGGCCAGGAGGACGTCTCGGCCCGGGTCGCCGAGATCACCGGCGGCCAGGGTGTAGCCATCGTCTATGACGGCGTCGGCAAGGACACCTTCGAGGCCAGCCTCAAGAGCCTAGGTCGACGCGGCGTTCTGGCCACTTTCGGCAACGCTTCCGGGCCAGCGCCGGCGATCACCCCGCTGGAGCTGGCGGGCAAGTCGCTGTTCCTGACCCGGCCCAGGCTGTTCGACTATATCGTAACGACCGAAGAGCTCGACGAAAGCGCTGCGGCCCTGTTCGCCGTGCTGGCGTCGGGCGAGGTGAAGATCGAGGTCGGCCAGAGCTTCCCACTCGCCGAGGCCCGCGCCGCGCACGAATCTTTGGAAGGTCGACGGACGACGGGCGCGACCTTGCTGATCCCGTGACCGGCGCGCGTCAGAACGCACGGACGAAGATTGAAAAAGGGCGACGGGACCACTCCCGCCGCCCCTGATGTTTCACGTGCGACAATGGGTTCTAGGTATTCATCGACTGGAAGAAATCGCCGTTGGTCTTCGACTGGCGCATCTTCTCGAGCAGGAACTCGATGGCGTCCGAAGCGCCCATCGGGTTGAGGATACGGCGTAGCACATAGGTCTTCTGCAGCTGGTCGCGCGGGGTGATCAGCTCTTCCTTGCGGGTGCCGGACTTCAGCACATCGATGGCCGGGAAGATGCGCTTGTCAGCGACCTTGCGGTCCAGGATGATTTCCGAGTTACCGGTGCCCTTGAACTCTTCGAAGATCACTTCGTCCATACGGCTACCGGTGTCGATCAGGGCGGTGGCGATGATAGACAGCGAGCCGCCCTCCTCCACATTCCGCGCCGCGCCGAAGAAGCGCTTGGGACGCTGCAGGGCGTTGGCGTCGACGCCGCCGGTCAGCACCTTGCCCGACGACGGGACGGTGGTGTTGTAGGCCCGGCCCAGACGGGTGACCGAGTCCAGCAGGATGACGACGTCACGCTTGTGCTCGACCAAGCGCTTGGCCTTCTCGATGACCATCTCGGCCACCTGAACGTGGCGGGTCGCCGGCTCGTCGAAAGTCGAGGCGATGACCTCGCCCTTCACCGTCCGCTGCATGTCGGTGACTTCTTCCGGGCGCTCGTCGATCAGCAGGACAATCAGGTAGATTTCCGGATGGTTGGTTTCGATCGACTTGGCGATGTTCTGCAACATCACCGTCTTGCCGACGCGCGGCGGGGCCACGATCAGGCAGCGTTGCCCCTTGCCCAGCGGCGCCACGATGTCGATGATCCGGCCCGAACGATCCTTGATGGTCGGATCGGGCAGTTCCATGTTGAGTCGCTCTTCGGGATAGAGCGGCGTCAGGTTGTCGAAGTGGATCTTGTGCTTGACGTTGTCGGGGCTCTCGAAATTGATCAGCGTCACGCCGGTCAGGGCGAAGTAGCGCTCGCCTTCGCGCGGCGCGCGGATGGCGCCGTCGATGGTGTCGCCGGTCCGCAGGCCGAACTTGCGGATCTGCGAGGGCGACACATAGATATCGTCTGGACCAGGAAGATAATTAGCTTCCGGTGAACGCAAGAAGCCAAACCCGTCCTGCAGAACTTCCATGGTGCCCGAGCCCGAGATTTCCACGCCTTCCTCGGCGAGGGTCTTGAGGATCGCGAACATCATGTCCTGCTTGCGCATGGAGTTGGCGTTCTCGACCTCGAAGGTCTCGGCGAAGGCCAGCAGGTCGGCTGGGGATTTCTCCTTCAGTTCCTGCAGGGACATGGTCTTCAGGCCCATCGCCGCAACAGTGGCGCCCACTTCGGATTCTTCGTCGCCGCCGGCGTCATCGCCCTGCGGATCGACCGAGGCGGCCAGGGTCGTCGTATCGACGATCGGCTCTTCAGCCTCGTTGGCGCTGTCGTTCTGGTTTTCGGTCTGGTCGGTCATGGTGACACTCAACGTCGCGCGGCCCGCGAAACCGCGAGCCGTGCCTTGGTTCTGATGGTCTCGTCGCGAGGGGCGGCGAGGGGTCGCGCCATGACGACGGCGCGTATCGGATCTGGGGAACGGACTTCGGAGCCAGGCTCCAGGGGCGCATCAGGACGAGCGCCAGCCCGTAGAGGTCAGGATCGCGGAACCTGGGCGCCGCGCCTTTTGGATGGGAACCACAGCAGGACCGCCGGGTCAAGCGGAGCCGCGGGCGTCAGTGGCTCAGGAACTTCGTCGTCACCGACAGCACGATGACGATCGCCGCCAGGAACGGCAGTTCATTGGTCATCCGCCAGAACTTCTCCGAACGGGTGTTGGTCCCATCCGCGAAGCGCTTGCGGGATTTCGACATGAAGCCGTGCCAGGCGAACAGGAAGATCAGGGCGGCGATCTTGGTCAGGGCCCAGGGCTGCAGGACGAAGTCGTGGCCCAGGCGCTCGCTGTCGATCATGCCCAGCAACAGGCCCATCAGCAGGGCCAGGATCATCGCCGGGTTGATGATGATCTTCATGGTCCGCAGCTCGGCCAGCTTGAACACCCCGTCCATGTCCGAGCCTGGCGTGGCCCTCATGTGATAGATGAACAGACGCGGCAGGATCAGCATACCGGCGATCCAGGCCATAACGAAGATGATGTGCAGGCCGCGGATCAGGTTGAAGTACGGCGCCAGCAAATCGATCACGCCTGGGCTCCCTGCTTGTTGGGGCATTGGGTTCGATCGCCGCCACAACGCCAGGCGCAGGCGGTGACGATGGGCTCGGCGGCGGCAAGCGCGTTCTGGACGATCTGGCCCAGACCGCCAATGAACTTCGGCGTGACGCCCAAGGCGGGCGCCCGGACATAGGCGGGGCAGCCGGCCTTGATGGCCACGTCGCGATATTCGTGGTCGAGCTCGACCAGGGTCTCGATATGTTCGGAGACAAAGGCGATCGGCGTGATCACCAGGGCCAGGCCCTGCTCGCTGGCGGCCTTGATCTCCTCCTCGGTCGAGGGACCGATCCACTTCATCGGGCCGACCCGGCTCTGATAGGTCACCCGCCAGTCCCAACCCGCGCCGAGCCGCGCCGTGACTGCTGCGGCGGTGGCTTCGATCTGCTGCTGGTAGGGATCGCCGGCCAGGATGACCTTTTCCGGCAGGCCATGGGCCGAGAACAGCAGACGGGCTGGCCCGGGCCGGCCAGCCTTGTCATAGGCGGCCTGGATCAGCTCGGCATGGGCCTGGATGAAAGCCTCGTCTGTCGGATAGCAACAGACGGTCGAGATTCGGCCCGGTCCCGCATAGGCCTTCTTCCAGGCCTGCAATGAAGAGCCCGTCGTCGTGGTCGAGAACTGGGGGTAAAGCGGCAGCAACACGACCTCATCCGGGGCGAAGGCCTTCACCGCCTTTGCGGTCTGGTCGGTCAGCGGCTTCCAGTAGCGCATGGCGATGAAACATCGGGTCTCGGCGTCTGGGAAACGGGCGGCCAGGTCGGCTTCCAGCGCGCTCGCCTGTTTTTCGGTTTCCGGCAGCAGGGGCGAACCCCCGCCCATGATCGCGTAATTGGCCTGGGCCAGCTTGGTGCGTGTGGTGGAGATCAGCGCCGCCAGCGGATAGCGCGCGATCGCGGGCAGGCCGATGATCGCCTTGTCACGGAACAGGTTGAACAGGAACGGCCGCACCGAGTCCTGGCCGTCCGGGCCGCCCAGGTTGAACAGGACGACAGCGATCTTGCGTCTGTTCCCGCTTAGGGGGCTCACTTGCCAGTGACCCGGGCTAGTACTGCTTCGACATGGGCGATCGGCGTGTCGGGCAGGATGCCATGCCCCAGGTTGAAGATGTAGGGGCCATCACCCCACTGCTCGAGCAGTTGATCGACCCGCGCCAGCAGGGCGTCGCCACCGGCCCGCAACAGCAGCGGATCCAGCGCGCCTTGGATGGTCTTGGTCTTCTGGATAGTCTGGCCCAGCTCGGCCGAGGCCTGGGTGTCCAGCGCCACGCCCTGCACCGGCGTGACGCGAGCATAGCGCTCGACCAAGGCGCCTGCCCCGCGCGGGAAGCCCATCACCGGCGTGGTCACGCCCCGAGCCCGCAGGCCCTCGACGATGGCGGTGTGCGGCTTGATCACCAGCCGTTCGAACAGCGGCTCGGACAAGCCCTCGGCCCAGCTCTCGAACAGCTTCAGCACCTGGGCGCCGGACGCCGCCTGCATGGCCAGGTAATCGATCGTCGCATCGACCAGCACCTGAATCAGTCGGTCGAGGATGTCGGTATTCTGGTAGGCAAAGGTTCGCGCGCCAGAGCGGTCGCTGGAACCGCCTTCGATCATGTAGGTCGCCACCGTCCAAGGCGCGCCGGCGAAACCGATAAGGGCGCGCTCCGGCTCGAGGGCGGCTCGCACGCGGCTCAGGGTCTCGCCCACCGCGCCCAGCGCCTGGCCCGCCTGTCCGGTCAGCTCGGCCATCGACTCGATCGATGGCAGCTCGCCCAGCTTGGGACCCTCACCCGCCTCGAACCACACCTTCTGGCCCAAGGCCTGGGGGATCAGCAGGATGTCAGCGAAGACGATGGCCGCGTCATAGGGAAACCGCCGCATCGGCTGCAGCGTGACCTCGGCGGCCTTTTCCGGATTGAGACAGAAATTGATGAAGGTCGGCTCGGTGGCGCGCACTGCCCGGTACTCCGGCAGATAACGCCCTGCCTGGCGCATGAACCACACCGGCGGTCGCTCAGCCTTCTGGCCATCCAGGACGGAAAGGAGCTTGGGCTTTTGAGACGTGGTCATGAGGGTGTTAAATCCCCTCAGGCGCTCGGGCTCAAGCCCGTATCTCCCCGGAGGTCTCTCTTCCCTTCTTCATTCTTTTAATAAGTTTTTAAGGAAGTTTGCAGAAGGTGATGGGTAAGTGCCTAACGGGGAAAACCCCGTTGCGATGCACCATGCCCCCGCCCGTCGCAGATCCGTCCCAACATGACCCACATGTGGGCGTGAGCCTGTGAACTGTGGGGATAATCCGCTAGCGCTTCGAAATCCCTAACGAAACGTTAAGATGGTGAACAGCGTCCTAACCCTGAGCGCGGATTCATCCCGCGCTTGGGAGAATCGCGACACCACCCTTGTGGGTGCAAACTGAGACTGGGGATTGTCCGGCGTCAACGTGACCGTTTAACACAGGGGGTGCGGCGAGGGCCGTAGCGGCGCGGGATTCACCCACGTTCATCCCCAGAGGCAAGGCACGTGGTTAAGCAACCGTTAACGGATGATCCACAGGAAACCGGCCCCGGTGAGAGCGAGCGGGCCGCGCCGCGGTTCGCCACCTACTTCCATATCCACCTGGTGTCGGACTCGACGGGCGAGACCCTGAACGCCATGGCCCGCGCGGTCTGCGCGCGCTTCACCGACATCCTGCCGATCGAACACATCTACGCGCTTGTCCGTTCCACGCGCCAATTGGACCGGGCCCTGAAGGAAATCGGCGGGGCGCCGGGGGTGGTGATGCACACCATCATCGACCCGACCCTGCGCGCGGCCCTTGAAGAGGGTTGCCGGCGTTTGGAAATGCCTTGCATCGCCGCCCTCGATCCCGTGGTCAGCGCCATGTCGCGCTATCTGGGCGCCCGGATCTCCACCCGGGTCGGGGCCCAGCACGCCCTCAACAATGACTATTTCGACCGGATCGAGGCGCTGGACTACGCCATCGCCCATGATGACGGCCAAGGCGGCCAGGACCTGACCCAGGCCGACGTCATCCTGGTGGGCGTCTCGCGCACCTCCAAGACCCCGACCTGCATCTACCTCGCCCACCGCGGCGTGCGGGCCGCCAATGTGCCGTTGGTGCCGGGTCGTCCGCCGCCCGAAGAGCTGTTCACCCTGAAAAACACCCTGATCGTCGGCCTGATGACCACGCCCGAGCGTCTGATCCAGATCCGTCGCAACCGCCTGCTGTCGCTGAAGGAGAACCGCGAGAGCGACTATGTGGAGACCGACGCGGTGCGCGCCGAAATCATCGCCGCGCGCCGACTGTTCGAGAAACAGGGCTGGCCGATCATCGACGTCACCCGCCGCTCGGTCGAGGAGACGGCGGCGGCGATCATCAACCTGCTGTCGGGCGGCCGTGGCCAGGTCGAGGTTCTGGGATGAGCTCACCACCCATTACCCTGGCGTCGAAGAGCGCGGCGCGGATGGCGATCCTGCGCAACGCCGGCGTGACCTTCGAAGCCGTTGGTTCGGGCGTCGATGAGGAGGCCGCCAAGGCCGGACTGCTGGCCGAGGGCGCCAGCCCCCGCGAAGTGGCTGACGCCTTGGCCGAATTGAAGGCGTTCAAGGTCTCGACCAAGCGGCCCGGCCTGGTCATCGGTTCGGACCAGACGCTGGAACTGGACGGCGCGCTGATCGACAAGGTCGATACGGTCGAAGCGGCCCGCGCGCGATTGATCCAGATGCGGGGCAAGGTCCACAAGCTGCACTCGGCCGTGGTCGTGGCGCGCGACGGCCAACCGATCTGGCGGATCGTCGAGACCTCCAGGCTGTCGGTGCGAAACTTCAGCGACGCCTGGCTCGACGGCTATCTGCAACGCAACAGCCCCGACATCCTGTGGTCGGTCGGCTGCTATCTGCTGGAGGGCGAAGGCGTGCAGTTGTTTGAGCGGATCGACGGCGATTATTTCGCCATACTGGGCCTGCCGGTCACCGGCCTGTTCGACTTCCTCAGGCTGCACGGAGCCCTCCCGACATGAGCGCGACCACGACGGGAGCCGCGATCGTCGCTGGCGTCTGCGGCCAGCCGATCCGCCACTCGATGAGCCCGGCGATCCACAACGCCTGGATCGCCGCCGCCGGCCTGGACGCCGCGTACGTGCCCTTCGCGCCGGGCGAGGAGAATTTCGAGGCTTTCGTCGAGGGCCTGAGGGGCGGCGCGATCCGCGGCCTCAATGTCACGATCCCCTTCAAGGAACAGGCCCTGGCCTGCGCCAACAATTGCAGCGACCTGGCCCGAGTGGCCGGCGCGGCCAACCTGCTGATCTTCGAGGCCGACGGAACCATCCGCGCCGACAATACCGACGGTCCAGGCCTGATCCAGGCGATCGCGGCCCAGGCCCCGGGGTTTGATCTGGCCCTATCGCCGGTGGTCATCATTGGTGCGGGCGGCGCGGCGCGCGGCGCGGCCGCCGCCCTGGCCCTGGCGGGCGCGCCGAGGATCAGCATCGTCAACCGCACCGTGGCTCGGGCCGAAGCCATCGTCCGTTCCATCGGCGGCGTGGTCGAGGCGGTGTCGGACGGTGAACTCGACGCTCTGCTCGGCCAAGCCGGCCTGGTGATCAACGCTACGTCGCTGGGCCTGGGCGGCGGACCCGGACCCGCGGCCCGGTTGGAGCTGACACCTAAAAACGCCGTGGTCGTGGACATGGTCTACAAGCCCCTGCACACGGAATTCCTGAGACGCGCCGAGGCGGCCGGTCGGCGCACCGTGGATGGCCTGGAGATGCTGTTGCGCCAGGCCATCCCCAGCTTCGAGGCGTTTTTCGGGGTGAAACCGCCGATCTCGGTGGACGTCCGCGCCCTGGCTTTGGCGCGGCTGGGCGAGGCCGCCCGATGATCATCCTGGGCCTGACCGGATCGATCGGCATGGGCAAGTCGACGACGTCTAAGATGTTCGCCGATGAGGGTGTGCCGGTCTACGATTCCGACGCCGCCGTGCATGCGCTCTATGCCAGCGGCGGGGCGGCGGTGGCTCCGGTCGAGGCGGCCTTTCCAGGCGTGGTGATCGACGGCGCCATAGATCGAACCCGCTTGAGCCAGGCGGTGGTCGCCAATCCTGAAGCCCTGCAGATCCTGGAATCGATCGTGCATCCCCTGGTCGGCGCCGACCGCGTCGGCTTCTTCGAGGAGGCGAAAAGCGAGGGCGCCGACATCGTGGTGCTCGACATTCCCCTGCTCTACGAGACCGGTGGCGACAAGAAGGTCGACAAGGTCGTGGTGGTCTCGGCCCCGGTCGGCATGCAGCGGGAGCGGGTTCTGGCCCGGACCGGCATGGAGCCCGCCAAGTTCGAGGCTATACTGGCGCGCCAGACGCCCGACGCCGAAAAGCGTGCGCGGGCCGACTTCGTGATCGATACGGGGCGAGGCCTGGACCACGCCCGCGGCCAGGTCCGCGACATCCTGGCTCGTCTTCGCGCCGTGGCTTCGCTTGAAGGCGGCGCCGAACACGCTCATTAGAGTCCGATGGCGCGGGAAATCATCCTCGATACCGAAACCACCGGCTTTGATCCGAAGACCGGTGACCGGCTGGTGGAAATAGGCTGCATCGAGGTGGTCGATTTCATGCCCACCGGGCGGTCGTTCCACGAATATTGCGACCCGCTGCGCGACATGCCGGCCGAGGCCCAGAAGGTGCACGGTCTTTCGATCGAGTTCCTGACCGGCAAGCCCAAGTTCCACGACATCGCCGACCGTTTCCTGGAGTTCGTCGGCGACAGCCCGGTGATCGCCCACAACGCCGCCTTCGACCGCAGCTTCGTCAATTTCGAGCTGGAGAAGTGCAACCGCGGGCCGCTGCCGGAGAGCCGCTGGGTCGACACATTGGCCATGGCCAAGAAGCGCTTTCCGGGCATGTACAACTCGCTCGACGCGCTGTGCAAACGCTTCAAGATCAGCCTCGACAGCCGCGACAAGCACGGCGCCCTGATCGACGCCCACCTGCTGGCCGAGGTCTATCTCGAACTGCAAGGCGGTAAGGAACGGGCCCTGGAACTGACGGCGGTGGTGGCGATCAACGCTGTCTCGGCCGCCCGGGCCGGCTCCTACGGCTCGCGAGCCCGGCCCCTGGCCCCGCGCTCGACCGAGGAAGAACGCCTGGTCCACGCCGCCTTCGTCCAGAAAAACTTCAAAGACAAGGCCGTCTGGATCCAGTTTGGGGTGGGCGTCGCGGCCGAAGGGTAAGCCCACCAGCGGAGAGCGGGTCTCCAATCGCGCTCCGTTCGCGTCGACTTGGGCCGCGAAGCATCGCCAACCCCCCCCAACCTAGCCGGCGCGGAGAGTAGGACCGGCCTGTTGCATGGGCTCGCCATACAATCTTAGATTTACTTTCTGAAATGGTACCGCTAACGTAAGCCCATAAGAAAATTATGGGAGTGAACATGCCGAACGAAGTGGAGGAAATCGTCGTCGTCGGGACAGCCCCGTATAATCCGCCCATTCAGACGCCCGGCTACACCCCTTCGCCGCCCGCCAATGTGCCGCCGCCTGGATCCCCGGGGGGACCGCCGCCGACCACGCTGGAGC
This sequence comes from Caulobacter sp. DWP3-1-3b2, assembly GCF_049896325.1. NCBI lineage: Bacteria > Pseudomonadati > Pseudomonadota > Alphaproteobacteria > Caulobacterales > Caulobacteraceae > Caulobacter > Caulobacter sp. DWP3-1-3b2. The sequence goes on along the minus strand of NZ_JAFCUB010000033.1, from coordinate 10,234 downwards.
CTGCGGCCATCACCTACGCCGCCGCCCGCGTCCAGACCCGTTCGTCCGTAAATCTGGCGGATCCCCAGCAGAAGGCCTGGGTCGACCAAGGCCTTCAGGCGCTGAAGGGCTTATTCTTCAACACTCAGTACGGCAGTAAAACCACGATCGACGGGGCTGGTTCAAAGAACGTTGCGGAGACTAACCTGCTAAATGTTCTGAATCACACGACCTTTGTCTTTCAAACTGACACCATCGTGTATCAGGGCCACGAAGTCGGGGCCAAAACAACTCGCTACACCAGCACCGAGGGCGGAGTTCAGTATGTGGTCTATGTGGATGTTGACCATCCGACCAGCGCGGCGATGCAGGCCCTGGGCGCCGCAGGGATGAACTTCGAGCTGTTCCACGAGATCGGCCATGCAGTCGCCTCGGAGAACAATTGGGGCGGCTCCCAGACGTCCGAGGCCGACGCCAATACCTTTGCGCTTGGCTTGGCCGATTACGCGAATTTCTGGGTGCCAGCTCAGGCGACGCTTGCGGGGATGGGCTATGACTTCATGCCATTCTGAGCGGAGGGCCACAGGCGCGCTCCTCATGCTAAGCTTGGCGCTTGCCGGGTTTCCCGTGCGGGCGGCGCCGCTGCCCGACCTCGGGGCCCCTTCCCATGTCACAAGCGAGGTCAGCGCCGATTTCGACGGCGACGGGCATGTTGACAAGGCGCAGCTGATCGCCGACCCGGCCCAAGAGTCGCTCGTGCTCAGCGTCGACATGGGAAGCGCCCGGCGCCTGACGGCGATGTCTGTGCATCTCGACGGGTCAACGACGGGAATGCGGTTAGAGACGCGTCTTGGCGACGACGTGCGGTGTCCGAATTACCAGGCGCAGTCGACCTGCGGGCGGCCTTTCGATATTGCTCCGGGTCGTCCCGCGCTCGTGATCACAGCGCCCAAGCAACGAGCCTTGATCTTCTATCTGGGCAAGGACGATGGGATCTCGCTGACCCTTGGCTACCTGGACTAGGGCGGGGGTTCACTTTCGTTTTCCGCCCTCGTCGTACGGTTCAGACCAGCAGATCCGCCGTCACTGGCGCGTGGTCGCTGGGGCGCTCCCATTCGCGGACCGTGTCGTGGACCCGCGACGACACCTTGCCGTCGATGAAAGCCGCATCGCGCAGTCCGGGGCTGGCCAAGATGTGGTCAAGCCGCAGGCCACGATTGGATTTGCGGAAGTCGGCGGCGCGGTAGCTCCACCAGCTGAACAGCTTTTCCGGCTCGGGCGTGGCCAGGCGCGGCAGGTCCAGGAAACCGATCGAGTCCACGAGACCCGCGAAGGCTTCCAGCTCGACCGGCGTGTGGCTGACGATCTTCGACATCTGGCGATGGCTCCAGACGTCGTTCTCGCCGGGCGCCACGTTCAGGTCGCCGGTCAGGATCAACGGGGCCTTGGGGTCGCGCTTCTGCATCTCGGCGGTCAGGGTCTGGTAGAAGTCCAGCTTGTGGTCGAACTTGGGGTTCACGGTCCGGTCGGGCGTATCGCCCCCGGCCGGGACATAGAAGTTATGGATCTCGACGCCGGCTACCTTGCCCGAGACACAACGGGCATGGCCTTCGCGGCAGGCGTTGAGGGCCGGGGCGTCCTCGATCGGCAGGCGCGAGGCGATGGCCACGCCGTGCCAGCCCTTCTGGCCCATGATCTTCAGGTGGGGCAGGCCCATGGCGGCAAAGGCTTCGCGCGGGAACTCACCCTCCTGGCACTTGATCTCCTGCAGGCACAGCACGTCGGGCCCCTGCTCATCGACGAAACGAGCGGCCTGCTCGGCGCGGAGGCGGACGGAATTGACGTTCCAGGTGGCGATACGAAGGCGCATGCCGCTCCCTCTAGAGGTTCAGTTCGGGGGCCGGCAACGAAAAACGCCCGGACGCATCAAGCGTCCGGGCGAAAGTTGGGTCTCTCATGCCGCCGCCGGGAGGGGATAGATCCGGCACGGTTGCGAAGGGCGGGTCGGGCGCTCTTCGCCATGCGTGTTAAATCTGCCACGGCCACGGCCTAAGTCAAGAACAATCGCGTTAACAACTTGCATGTTGTCAAATTGTCGCATTTCGAGGCGCTAAACCGCTCAAAATACAACTAAGGCTTACCCACCCGGCGGCGAGGATCGGAAAGCACGAAAAGTTTCGGGTCCAGGCCTGAGGTCTTTTCGAAATCCACCAGCCGCACGCGCGTCTCACCGCCCTTGGCGTCGGTGACCGTCCAGCCCATCAGGGCGGGAGTGTTGCTGAAGTCCAGGCTGATGCGGCCCAGGGTCTGGTGCCTGGCGTCCTGGGCGACGATCGTGAAGCCATCATTGAGCTTGCGCACCTCGGTGATGGTGACGCCACGACCCAGGCGCACCTCGCGAGCCAGCAACAGGGCCAAGGGCGTGCGGCTCAGCGGATAGCTTTCGAAGGTCTTCAGGCGACTGTCGAAGATGTTGACGCTGGAGCCGTTGCTGACCACCAGCAGACCTGTCGGACCGTCATAGGCGAATCGCGCCTTGCCGGGGCGCTGCAGGTAGAAGGTCCCCTGGGTCTGGGTTCCGCGCGCGTCGGTCTGGACGAAGCGGCCCTTGGCCGAGCCCAGGGTCTGGATATAGGCCGAGGCCTGATCGACCAGCGCCTTGTCCTGAGCCGACAGCGGGGCGGCTGGGGCCGGGGCGGCCAAGGCGGCGGCGCCCATGGCGGCGGCCAGGCCGAGGCCAGTGGCGGCGAGAACGAAGCGACGGGTCGGGGTGGTGGTGGTCATGCGATCTCCTAGTCTCCAACCTTTGCCCTGCCCTTGCGACCAGCGAAAGGCCATCGCGCGACCCTTTTCAGGCGCTGGGATGAAGCGCTGTTCAGGTTCGGGCGGTTCGGGCGAGGGGAAACGCCGCTAAACGGCCAAGGTTTCAGGGCGCGCGGTCGGGGACATGCGAATGCGGATGTCCCCGTCAGCATTACGATCGTCGGCTACATCGGCGGCGGCGGCGGGGCGAGGATGTCGCGCTTGCCAGCATGGTTGGCGGCGCCGACCACGCCTTCCTTTTCCATCCGCTCCATCAGGGAGGCGGCGCGGTTGTAGCCGATCTGCAGGCGGCGCTGGATATAGCTGGTCGAGGCCTTGCGGTCGCGGGTGACCACCGCCACGGCGTGGTCATAGAGGTCGTTGGCCCCGCCCTCGCCCGCGAAGGCGCCCTCGACAGCCTCTTCCTGTTCCTCGTCGCCGCCGGCGGTGACCTCTTCCAGATAGTTGGGAATGCCCTGGTCGCGCAGGAACTTGGCCACGGCCTCGACCTCGCCGTCGCTGACGAAGGGCCCGTGCAGGCGGGTGATCCGGCCGCCGCCGGCCATGTAGAGCATGTCGCCCTGGCCCAGCAGCTGCTCGGCGCCCTGCTCGCCCAGGATGGTGCGGGCGTCGATCTTGCTGGTCACCTGGAAGCTGATCCGGGTCGGGAAATTGGCCTTGATGGTGCCGGTGATGACGTCGACCGACGGGCGTTGGGTGGCCATGATCAGGTGGATGCCGGCGGCGCGGGCCATCTGAGCCAGGCGCTGGACCAGGCCCTCGATGTCCTTGCCGGCCACCATCATCAGGTCGGCGACCTCGTCGATCACCACCACCAGATAGGGCATGGCCTCGGGACGGATTTTCTCGGTCTCGTAGATCGGCCGGCCGCCATCATCGAACCCCGTTTGAACCGTGCGTTCAAAATGTTCGCCCTTGGCGGCCGCCTCGTTGGCCTTTTCATTATAGCCCGCGACGTTGCGAACGCCGATCTTCGACATCCGGCGATAGCGATCCTCCATCTCGCGCACCGTCCACTTCAGGGCGACGATGGCCTTCTTGGGGTCGGTGACGACGGGCGCCAGCAGGTGGGGGATGCCGTCATAGACGCTGAGCTCCAGCATCTTGGGGTCGATCATGATGAACCGCACCTGCTCGGGCGACAGCTTGTAGAGGATCGACAGGATCATGGCGTTGACGCCGACCGACTTGCCCGAGCCGGTGGTGCCGGCGATCAGCAGGTGGGGCATCTTGGCCAGGTCGGCGATATAGGGCTCGCCGCCGATCGTCTCGCCCAGGGCCATGGGCAGGGCGTGGCTGGCCTTGTCATAGTCGGCGCTGGACAGCAGGTCGCGCAGATAAACCGTTTCCTTGCGGGAATTGGGCATCTCGATGCCGATGGCGTTGCGGCCCTGGGCCACGGCGACGCGGCAGGAGATGACGCTCATCGAGCGCGCGATGTCGTCGGCCAGGGCCACGACGCGGGCGGTCTTGGTGCCGGCGGCCGGCACCAACTCGTACATGGTGACCACCGGGCCAGGGCGGATCTGGTCGATCTGGCCGCGCACGCCAAACTCCGCCAGCACGCTTTCCAGCAGGCGGGCGTTCTGGCGCAAGGCCTCTTCGTCGAACTCGGCCGAGCGCGGCTTGGGCTTGGCCAGCATGGCCAGCTCGGGCAGCTGGAACCCGCCTTCGGCTTCGAAGTCGAAGGCCTTCTGCTGTTCGCGCTGTTCGCGGCTATTGACCCTGCCCGGAACCTTGGGCTGGGCGATGGCCATGGGACGGGGCTCGAAGCTGGGCGCGAAGGCGTCTTCGTCGGCCGGGGCTGGCGCGGCCTTGGCCGGCTTGGCGGCGCGGCGCGCCGCGACGGGCGCGGTCTCAGGGTCGGCTTCGATCACCGGCGCGGCCCGGCGCGGGGCGCGGGGACGGGCGGCGGCCTCGGGTTGCGGTTCAGGGGCCAGGGCCAGGGGCGCCCGTTCGCGCGGCATCAGGCCGCTCAGGGTCTCGGCGATGGCGTCGGGGTCAAAGCGGCGGAAACCGATGGCGTAGCCCAGGGCCACGGCGGCGCCGAGGGCCAGCAGCAGGGCGGCGATGATCCTTGCGCCGGGCAGGCGGGCGAAGGCCAGCAGGCCGGCCACAGCGTTCAGCAGGCCGTCGCCCCAGAACCCGCCCAGGCCGCGGGCCAACTGCCAGGCGGCGGGATAGGGTGGCGCGGCCAAAAGACCGGCCAGGGCCAGCAGGCCCAGGCCGCCGACCAGGGCGCGCAGCCGCAGATCGCCGCGATGGGCGGAAGGGTCGGGCTGCGAGACGCGGGTCATGCCGAACACCAGCATCAGCAGGGCCGCGACCCAGCCGCTGAGGCCCAGAGACTGCATGACGATGTCGGCCAGGGCCGCGCCGGCTCCGCCCAGGGCGTTGGTGGCCGGCTGTCCGGTGACGGCGTTCAGGCTGGGATCGGTGGCGTTGTAGGTGGCGACCGACAGCAGCAGACCCGCCCCGACCACGCAGACCACCCCGCCCCGGAAGCGCGCCGACCAGGGCTGGCCCCAGCCATAGCGGATAGCGTCCCAGACCAGTTCAACACTCGATCGCCGCGCCGCTCGCGCCATGGCCAGTCACCTTGTACTCTTGGAACCGGGCGAGTCTGGGCCAAGAGGGTTAAGGGGCGTTTACCTCGCCGGCCGATCAGTGTGGTTTGGAGTCGCGGCCAGGGGGGAGCGGGGGGGTGCGACTAGAACATGATGGTCTTGAACTGACCCGTCGCCCCAAGTGTCGTTTCCCCGGCGAAGGCCGGGGCCCAGATCCAACCCTGGGAGGGCGTTGCTTGTGCTGGGTCAGGAGGCGCGTCATCCCAAAACGCTCAGGCTGAATCTGGGCCCCGGCCTTCGCCGGGGAAACGGATTCAAATGACGATTCAACCGCCAATCATCTAGCGTGCGGTCTCCTTGCAGACGTTTACGCCCAGCTGTTTGTCGGGCCTGCATTTCAAGCCGCACTCATAGTCCCAGCCGGTGGGATCGACCATATTCAGAGTGGCGCGCCTTACACCTGAGCGGCACTCGTTCAAGCTCTTGTAGGGGCCGATCTCGATCGACTGCGTAAGGTCGGTTTTGTCGGGGTATATCCAACCGCGCCATGGAGCCTCACCGCACCCCGAAATGAGGAGAAGGGACATCGTGACAAGCGCTTTTAGTCCGGTTCTTCGAATTCTAACCACAGCGCGTCTCCTGCCGCTCTAGCTTAGCGGCTTCTGCACGCTAGACTAGCAAAGAACAAAAGCGGAACATACGTCCGGAGTCGTCGTCCCGTGGAGTCACTCTGGCCCGTAGCCCGCCGTTGGTAGGGGGGTCAGTGGGTGGAGTCATGGATCAGCAGTTATTGGGCCAGTTGGCGGTGGTGTTTTCGGCGGTCGGCGGGGTGATCACGGCCCTGGCGACCTTGGTGTGGGCGTTCCGGCGGCGGCCTTGAGGGGTCGCCGCCGACACATCATGCGGAGCCGAGGTAATCCTTCTTGCCCACCTCGACGCCGTTCTTGCGCAGGATCGCGTAGGCGGTGGTCAGGTGGAAGAAGAAGTTCGGCTGGGCCTGGGTCTGCAGATAGGCCAGGCCCTTGACCACGCTGGTCTCGCCGCGGCGCGTCAGCATGATGTCGCGGTCCTCGGCGTTTTCGAACAGGGCGGAGTCCAGGCCTTCGACATAGGCGATGGCGCGGTCGACGCGGGCGATCAGGCCGGCGAAATCGGTCTCGACGTCGTCCCAGGCCGGAACCTCCTCGCCGGCCAGGCGCGCGGCGCAGCCCTTGGCGAAGTCGGTGGCGATCTGAACCTGGCGCAGCAGCGGGAACATGTCGGGGAACAGCCGGGCCTTCAGCAGGGCGTCGGGGTCGAGTTTCTTCGCGTCAACATGGGCGGCGGCCTTGGTCAGCACGCCTTTCAAGCCCTTGAGGCCCTGGACGAAGACCGGAACGCTGGCCTGGTGAATGGTGATCGACATGAGGAGCTCCTGGATGTGGAGCGGACTTAGCCTGCGTCGGGGTTCGTCGGGAAGCGCCGCGACGGAACGGGCTGCTCGCCTCGGGGTTCTGTCAGGGTCCCATTCACTCCCTCCAGGAGCACTTCCCCATGAAAGTCAGCGACGCGATGACCGGCCAGGTCTCCACCGCCGCCCCCACCGACACCGTGCGCAAGGTCGCCCAAGTGATGGCCCATGTCGAAACCGGCGCCGTGCCGATCGTCGATGAAGACGGCAAGGTGATCGGCCTGGTCACCGACCGCGACATCGTCTTGCGCGTGGTCGCCGAGGGCCGCAGCTTCGACTCGCCGATCTCCGAGGCGATGAGCGACGGCGAGGTCTACAGCGTCAAGGAAGACGACATCCTGGCCGACGCCACCGCCAAGATGGCCAGCCACCAGATCCGCCGCCTGGTCGTGCTCGACGACGCGGGCAAGCTGACCGGCATCCTGTCGCTGGGCGACGTGGCCAAGGACTACGGCGCCAAGCAGGTCGGCAAGACGCTGGAAGACATTTCCCAAGAGGGCGGCGAGGCGGCGCAGTAATCACGGTTGGGGACATGCCCATGGGCATGTCCCCAACCTTGCCACAACGCAAAAGGGCGGCCCGCGAGGAGCCGCCCTTTCTCGTATCCGAAAGCCCTAAAAGCTTAGACCAGCGAGCTGTCGATCGCCTTGCAGGCTTCCATCAGGCCCTTCACCGAAGCGACCGAGGCGGCGAACATGGCCTTTTCCTCGTCATTGGTTTCGAACTCGATGACCCGTTCCGCGCCGCCGGCGCCGATCACCACCGGCACGCCGACATAGAGGCCTTCCAGGCCGTATTGGCCGGTCAGGAAGGTGGCGCAGGGCAGGACGCGCTTCTTGTCCTTGATGTAGCTGGTGGCCATGGCGATCGCGCTTTCGGCCGGGGCGTAGAAGGCCGAGCCGGTCTTCAGCAGGGCGACGATCTCGCCGCCGCCGCCACGGGTGCGCTTGACGATGCCGTCGAGCTCTTCCTGGGTCATCCAGCCTTGCTTGACCAGTTCCGGCAGCGGTAGACCGCCGACCGTCGAGTGGCGAACCATCGGCACCATGTCGTCGCCGTGGCCGCCCAGGGTCCATGCGTGGATGTCTTCGACCGACACGCCGGTCTTCTCGGCCAGGAAATAGGCGAAGCGCGCGGAGTCCAGCACGCCGGCCATGCCGATGACCTTCTCCTTGGGCAGGCCCGAAAACTGCTGCAGGGCCCAGACCATGGCGTCCAGCGGGTTGGTGATGCAGATCACGAAGGCGTCGGGGGCGTGGGCCTTGATGCCCTCGCCGACGGCCTTCATGACTTTCAGATTGATGCCCAGCAAATCATCGCGGCTCATGCCCGGCTTGCGCGGGACGCCGGCGGTGACGATGCAGACGTCGGCCCCGGCGATCTCTTCGTACGAATTGGCGCCCTTCAGGACGACGTCCTTGCCGAACACGGCCGAGGCTTCTGCGATGTCGAGCGACTTGCCCTGGGGCGTGCCCTCGGCGATGTCGAACAGAATCACGTCGCCCAGCTCTTCGCGCGCCGCGATATGGGCCAGGGTGCCGCCGATCATGCCGGCGCCGATGAGGGCGATCTTCGCGCGAGCCATGGGGTCTCCATCAAGGCTGTGGACGAGAAATGTCGGGCGCGGTCTACGCCCGCAACGGCCCGGCCTCAAGCCCCCTTTCCCGTTTCGCCGCAGTGCGGCAAGACTGTGTGAACAACGGCTCGTGACGCCGTTGGGGAGACGCGGGGATGAGCAAGACCGATCCGGGGAACTATTTCGAGGACTTCCGCCTGGGCCAGGTGATTGTCCACGCCACCCCGCGCACCGTCACGGCGGGGGATGTGGCGCTGTATACGGCGCTGTACGGACCGCGTTTCGCGCTGTTCTCGTCGGACGTTTTCGCCACCGATTGCGGGCTCTCCGCCGCGCCGGTCGATCCCCTGATCGCCTTCCACATCGTGTTCGGCAAGACCGTGCCCGACATCAGCCTGAACGCCGTCGCCAACCTAGGCTATGCCGAGGGCCGGTTCCTAGCGCCGGTCCATCCCGGCGACACCCTGACGGCCCGGTCCGAGGTCATCGGGCTCAAGGAGAACTCCAACGGCAAGACGGGCGTCGTCTATGTCCGCACCACCGGCGCCAACCAGCGCGGGGTGGCGGTGCTCAGCTATGTGCGCTGGGTGATGGTGCGCAAGCGCGATCCGGCGGCGGTGGTCGAGGGGCAGGTCACGCCGGTGCTGGCGAGCGCCGTGGCCGCCGAGCACCTGACGCCGCCGCCCGGCCTGGATTTCGGCAAGTACGACTTCGCCCTGGCCGGCGCGCATCATGCCTTCGAGGACTATGCGATCGGCGAGAAGATCGACCATGTCGATGGGATGGTGGTCGAGGAGGCCGAGGCGCAGATGGCCACGCGCCTTTGGCAGAACACCGCCAAGGTCCATTTCAACCAGTTCGAGCGGTCCAAGGACCCGTCGGGCCGGCGGCTGGTCTATGGCGGGGTGGTGATCTCGACCGCCAAGGCTTTGTCGTTCAACGGCCTGCAAAACGCCGGCCTGATCCTGGCGATCAATGGCGGCCGCCATGTCAGCCCCTATTTCGCCGGCGGCACGGTGTTCGCCTGGAGCCAGGTGCTCGACAAGGCCGACCTCAGCCGCTCGGTCGGCGCGTTACGCCTGCGGCTGGTAGCGACGGTCGATCGCCCCTGCGCCGACTTTCCCGACAAGGACGCGGCCGGCGTCTATGCGCCGGGCGTGATCCTCGACTTCGACTACTGGGCGGCGGTTCCGAAACGTGGCTGAGTTCGTCCTCGATCCGGCCTTCGTGGCCACCTCGGCCGCTTTGGGCGATCTGCCGCTAAGCCATGCGCGCCTGCAGCTTGACGCCCGTTATCCGTGGGTGGTGCTGATCCCGCGTGTCGAGGGAATGCGGGAGCTGGAGGATTTGTCGGCCGCCGACCGCGCGGTGCTGATCGAGGAAACCATCCAGGCTGGCGGCGCCGTTCGCGCGGTGGCGGAGATGATGGACCTGGCGATCGACAAGCTCAATGTTGGGGCGCTAGGCAATGTCACCCCGCAGTTGCACGTCCATGTGCTAGGCCGGCGGGTAGGTGATCCGGCCTGGCCGGGTCCGGTGTGGGGACATTCGGCGGGTGTGGCCTATGCGCCAGATGCGCTCAATCGAGCGATCGCGGCGGCGAAGACGGCGTTGTCCCTATAAATCCGCTCATCCCGGCGAATGCCGGGACCCAGATCCTTTGGCGGTCCGGCTGATTGGAGGGGCTTAGCGCTGTTGGCGTCCGCCACAAAGCCCCTCCATCTGGGTCCCCTGAGTTCACAAACGAAGTGCAACACTCTCTGACCGAGGTGTTGCGATGGGACAAGCCTATGATCACCTCACGCTTGAGGAGCGGTGTGAGCTTGCCCGGCGTCGTGA
>NZ_JAFCUB010000032.1:0-47368 GCF_049896325.1 Caulobacter sp. DWP3-1-3b2 | reverse complement strand
CCTGCCGTCCACGGTTCTTCCTGCCCGTGCGCGTGCTCTCCCGGCTGTTTCGGCGACTGTTCCTGGAGAAGCTCGCCGCCGCCCACGCCGAGGGACGCCTGGCCTTCTTCGGCGACCTCACCCGCCTGGCCGACCGCGCAGCCTTCGCCGCCCGCCTGGCCCCGCCGCGCCGCGCCGAGTGGGTGGTCCACGCCAAGCGGCCCTTCGCCGGACCCGAGTCCGTCCTGGCCTATCTGGCCCGCTACACCCACCGCGTCGCCATCTCCAGCAGCCGCCTGGCCGCCCTGGACGACAGGGGTGTCACCTTTGCTGGAAGGACTACCGCCAGAACGGTCAGGCCCGGCGCAAGGAGATGACCCTGGCGCCCGGCGAGTTCATCCGCCGCTTCCTGATCCACGTCCCGCCCAGCGGATTCCATCGCATCCGCCACTACGGCCTTTTCGCCAACACCGGCCGCGCCGCCAACCTGGCCAAGGCCCGCGCCTTGCTCCAGACGCCGCCACCATCTCCGGTCGCCTCCAACCCCGAGCCCCACACCGACGCCAAGCCGCCGATCGCCTGCCCTTGCTGCGGCGGCCGCATGATCCTCGTCGAGATCTTCGAGCGCGCAGGCCCGCCACGCAGCGCGCCGCCAAGACCCGTGTTCAGGATCGACTCGTCATGAGGCTCACAGACAACGCCACCCAAAATCGCAGCGCTACAGCAACGGCCAAGGGCCGCGTGAGCGGCCTTGCGCACCAACGCCAAAAAGCGGCCCTGAGCGCCCAAGAACACCCCGACCCGCACATCATCAGGGGCATCCTAACGGACCAAACCGGCCGCCTGCAGCAGCGACAACGGCCAACAGCGCATCGCCCGCGACCCCATGGGACCAGCGCGCCCCTCAAATCCCCACAGGCTGCTACCGCCATCCCGCGGGTCAGACTTCGAGCTTTCTCAAACACCCGCTCTCGGGGTCAGCCCCGTCGCCGCGCCTGGCGGGCGTCCAAGAAACCTAAACAGATGCCGACATCATGCCCCGCGCGAACAACAGACCACAGACGGCGCGGGGGCCTCTCCCCCCACCCCACCCTTGACTCTCATCCCCGCCGCGCCGAAACCCCGGCCCTATGATCAGCCGTTATTCCCGCCCCGAAGCCGTCGCCATCTGGTCCAGCCAGACCAAGTACAAGATCTGGTTCGAGATCGAGGCTCACGCCGCCGACGCCATGGCCGAACTGGGGGTCATCCCCAAGCGCGCCGCCGAGACGATCTGGGAGAAGGGCCGCGATGCGGTCTGGGATAGCGACCGGATCGACGAGATCGAGCGCGTCACCAAGCATGACGTCATCGCCTTCCTGACCCATGTGTCGGAGATCGTCGGCCCAGAGGCGCGGTTCCTGCACCAGGGCATGACCAGCTCCGACGTGCTGGACACCTGTTTCGCCGTCCAGCTGTCCAAGGCCACCGACCTGCTGATCGAGGATGTCGATCTGCTGCTGGTCGCGCTGAAGCGCCGGGCGCTGGAACACAGGATGACGGTGTGCGTGGGCCGCAGCCATGGCATCCATGCCGAGCCGATCACCTTTGGCCTGAAGCTGGCCGGCTATTATGCCGAGTTCCAGCGGGCTAAGGAAAGACTTGCGATGGCGAAGTTCGAGATCGCCACCTGCGCGATCTCCGGCGCCGTGGGCACCTTCGCCAATGTCGATCCGCGGGTCGAGCAGTACGTGGCCGACAAGCTGGGCCTGGTGGTCGAGCCGGTCTCGACCCAGGTGATCCCGCGCGACCGTCATGCGGCCTATTTCTGCGCCCTGGGCGTGGTCGCCTCGTCGGTCGAGCGGCTGGCCACCGAGATCCGCCACCTGCAGCGCACCGAGGTGCTGGAGGCCGAGGAGCCGTTCGAGATCGGGCAAAAGGGCTCGTCCGCGATGCCGCACAAGCGCAACCCGATCCTGACCGAGAACCTGACCGGCCTGGCCCGGCTGGTCCGCTCGGCCGTGACCCCGGCCCTGGAGAACGTCGCCCTCTGGCACGAGCGCGACATCAGCCACTCGTCGGTCGAGCGGGGCATTGGGCCCGACGCCACCATCCACCTCGACTTCGCCCTGCGCCGCCTGGCCGGGGTGATCGAGCGCTTCAACATCTATCCCGACAACATGGCGCGGAACCTCGACAAGCTGGGGGGCCTGGTGTTCTCGCAGCGCGTGATGCTGGCCCTGACCCAGAAGGGCGTGTCGCGCGAGGACGCCTATGCCGCCGTGCAAGGCAATTCGATGAAGGTGTGGCGCGGCGAGGGCCGGTTCATCGAGTTCCTGAAGGCCGACGAGGTGGTGTCCAAGGCCTTGTCGGACGCCGAGCTCGAGGAATTGTTCGACTACGGCTACCACACCAAGAATGTCGACGTGATCTTCAAGCGGGTGTTCGGCGAGCAGGCTTAGGTCCTTGTCCCTCCGGGAGGGGCGCAAGGCGGGCTTCCCGGAGGTCGTCGACGCGCGCACGCGCGTCCTGATCCTGGGCAGCCTGCCGGGCGACGCCTCGCTGGCGGTCGCGCAATATTACGGCCATCCGCGCAACGCCTTCTGGCGGTTGCTGGAGGGGGTGCTCAAGACACCGCTGGTCGCCCTCTCCTATGAAAGCCGCCTGACCACCCTGCTGTCGCGCGGCGTCGGGCTGTGGGACGTCATCGCCGAGGCGAAGCGCCCCGGCAGCCTCGACGCCGCCATCGTCGACGCCGAGGCCAACGACCTCTTGGCGCTCGTGGGCGCCCTGCCCGCCCTGCGCGGCGTGGCGTTCAATGGCGGCGCGGCGGCCAAGCTCGGCGGCAAGCTGCTGGGCGCCCGCCTGCCCACCCTGGCCCTGCCCTCCTCCAGCCCGGCCCACGCGGCGCGGTCGTTCGAGGAGAAGCTGGCGTTGTGGAGCGCGATGAAGGCCTGGCTGGCCTGAGCCACGCTACCATAGACGACTGACGCCGAAACCATCGAACACCGACTCGTTGGACACCAGTGTCATGGCCTCCGCGATCGCCTGGGCGATCAGCAAGCGGTCGAACGGATCCTTGTGCGGAATGTTCATGGCGCCAGCCCGCTCGGCGTGACCGAGGGTGATCGGCAGGGGCATGAAGCCGCGCTCGGCGACCACGCGCGTGAAGTCGGTGGCGAGCGGCGCCGCCGAGGGCAGCTTGCCGAGGCGGAATTTGGTGGTGATCTCCATGGCCGAGACCGCCGAGACATGGACGGCGTTGCGCTCGTCCTCAATGGCCGCCCGGATCGGCGGCGACAGGTTTTCCGATCCCGCGACGAACCAGATCAAGGCATGGGTGTCGAGCAGGAGGTTCAAGCGTCGTCGCCGTTCCAGAGCGCCAACTCATCGTCGGGCAGCGGCTCGAAAAAGCTGTCGTCGAGCGCGACTTGGCCCTTCATCGAGCCGAATACCCGCTTGGGGCATGGCGGCTTGGCTGGCGTCAGCGTGGCCACCGGCGCCTTGCCGCGGGCGATGACAACCTCGCCGCCGGCCTCGACCTCGGCCAACAGGCGAGAGAGGTTTGTCTTTGCATAGTGAATAGTGACAACGGTCATGGGCGCCTCTCCTAGCTAACTAACTTAGCTAAGGCAGTTGAAAAGGCAATATGACGATATCGCCGAACATTACCGCATTTTAATCAGCGCGCCGTCTCCGACTAGGGCAGCATCCGCCGCCTATAGGGAAAGAGGTTTTTCCGCACATGCGCATGATCCTGCTGGCCGCCGTCTCGGTGCTCGCCATTTCGTCCACCGCCGCGTTCGCGGCCGATCCGGCCAAGCCGATGTACGGCGCCTGGGGCGTCGATCTGACCGGCGGCGACCCGAAGGTGTCGCCGGGGACCGATTTCGACAAATACGCCAACGGCGCCTGGGAGGCCCGCACCGAGATCCCCGCCGACCAGGGCTCGGCCGGGGTCGGCTACGATGTCTACAACCGCTCGCAGGACCAGCTGCGCACCCTGATCGACACCGCCGAGCCCTCGACCCAGATCGGCGCGCTGTTCAGGAGCTTCACCAACGAGGCCAAGGTCGAGGCGGCGGATGACAAGGCGCTGAAGGTCGACCTGGCCAAGGTGACAGCGATCGCCACCAAGGCTCAGTTCGTCCAGACCCTGGGCCGCGCCCATGGCGGCTTCGGCGGCGACATCTTCTCGCTGGACATCGCGCCGGACGCCAAGAACCCCGAGATCAACGTCCTCTATATCGGCCAGTCGGGCCTGGGCCTGCCGGACCGCGACTATTATCTGACCGACACCTTCAAGCCGCAGCTGGCCGCCTATACGGCCTTTGTCACCCGCGCCCTGACCATGGCCGGCCACCCCGCCCCGGCCAAGGCCGCCGCAGATGTCGTGGCCTTCGAGACCGCCATCGCCAAGGTCAGCTGGCAGGTCGCCGACCGCCGCGACATCGACAAGGTCTATAACCCCACCACCGTCGGCGAGCTGGCCACCTACGCCCCCTTCCCGTGGGCCGCCTATCTGGACGCCTCGGGCCTGCCGGGCCAGACCAAGGTGATCCTGGGCGAGAAGACCGCCGTGCGCGACATCGCCAAGGTCTATACCGACACCCCGCTTGAGACCCTGAAGGCCTGGCAGACCTTCCACGTCATCATGGAAACCTCGCCCTACCTGTCCAAGCGCTTCGTCGACAGCCGGTTCGAGTACGTCAAGGCCCTGTCCGGCCAGTCGGCCCTGCGGCCCCGCTGGAAGCGCGGCGTTCAGCTTGTGGACGGCAGCCTGGGCGAGGTGGTCGGCCAGACCTATGTCGCCAAGTACTTCCCGCCCTCGTCCAAGGCCCAGATGGTCGACCTGATCGCCAATCTGAAGACCGCCATGGCCGCCCGCATCCAGGCGGCGACCTGGATGAGTCCGGCCACCAAGGCCGAGGCCTTGACCAAGCTGTCGAAGATGAGCGTGATGGTCGGCTATCCCGACAGGTGGCGCGACTATTCGGGCCTGAAGCTCAATGTCGATGACCTGTACGGCAATGTCGTCGCCAGCCGGGCCTTCGAGTGGGCGTATGCGCGCGATGACCTGGGCAAGCCGGTCGACCACGGCAAGTGGGGCATGACCCCGCAGACCGTCAACGCCTACAACGGCGGGCTGGAGAACAAGATCGTGTTCCCGGCCGGCATCCTGCAGGCGCCCTATTTCGATCCGGCCGCCGACCCGGCGGTGAACTATGGCGCGATCGGCGCAGTGATCGGCCACGAGATCAGCCACGGCTTCGACGACCAGGGCCGCAAGATCGACGCCACCGGCAAGCTGCGCGACTGGTGGACCGCCGAGGACGCCAAGCGCTTCGACGCCCAGGCCGATGTGCTGGGCAAGCAGTACGACGCTTATGAGCCTGTGCCTGGCAGCAAGATCAACGGCAAGCTGACCATGGGCGAGAACATCGCCGACCTGGCCGGCCTGCAGGTGGCGCTGGACGCCTACCATACGTCGCTGGGCGGCAAGCCGGCCCCGGTGATCGGCGGACTGACCGGTGACCAGCGCCTGTTCCTGGCCTTCGCCCAGGCCTGGCAGGACAAGACCCGTCCCGATTCGCTGAAGCAGCAGATGGCGTCCGACCCGCACTCGCCGTCTTCGTTCCGGGTGATCGGCCCGACGCGCAATGTCGACGCCTGGTACGACGCGTTCGGCGTCAAGCCGGGCGAGACCTACTACCTCAAGCCCGAGGATCGCTCGCGGGTTTGGTAACGCCTATAAACAAAAGGGCCGCCCCGGTGGGGCGGCCCTTTTCGCATCTGGAAGGCGGCAGGCCCTACGCGCCGGCGATGATCTGACCGCGGGCCACGGCCAGCAGTTCGTCCATCTTGCGACGCACCTCGCCCTCGCCGACATTGACGCCCGAACCCTTGAGATCGCCGGCCACCTTGCGCAGCACATCCTCGTCGCCGGGCTGCTCGAAATCGGACTTCACGACGGCGCGGGCATATTCCTCGACCGTGGCCAGGCCCATCAATTCGGCCGCCCATTCGCCCAAGAGGCGGTTGCGACGGGCGGTCGCCTTGAATTCCTGATCCTGGTCGTGCGCGAACTTGCGTTCGAAACCCTGTTCGCGTTCGTCGAAGGTGGTCATGAAAGCCCCAATAGTCTCTAAGCGCGCTGCATATCCCTTGCCGGGCCAGTGGGCAATCACAAGCAACGCCGCAGCGCCTGCAATCCGGTCACAATCCCGAGGCCACGACTAGGGCCGTTTGCGCCAGGGACCGCGTTCGGCTAGTTTCGAAAGGACATTTTTCGTGAGCGGCCTTGAGTCGAACGCCGCGCGCCGCTATCCGCCGCGCGCGCTTTTCGTTTCTTCGGGCCGGGCGCGCTTCGCATTCAGAAGGGCCTCGACGAGAGCCATGACCACCCGCCGCAAGAAGATCTACGAAGGCAAGGCCAAGATCCTGTACGAGGGTCCCGAGCCCGGCACCCTGATCCAGTACTTCAAGGACGACGCCACGGCGTTCAACGCCCAGAAGAAGGCCGTGCTCGAAGGCAAGGGCGTGATCAACAACCGCATCAGCGAGTACATGATGACTCGCCTGAACGCGATCGGCGTCCAGAACCACTTCATCCGCCGCCTCAGCCTGCGCGAGCAACTGATCAAGGAAGTCGAGATCATCCCGCTCGAGGTGGTGGTGCGCAACATCGCTGCTGGCTCGATCGCCACGCGCCTGGGCCTGGCCGAAGGCACGCCTCTGCCGCGCTCGATCATCGAGTTCTACTACAAGGACGACAAGCTGGGCGACCCGATGGTCTCCGAGGAGCACATCACCGCGTTCAACTGGGCCGCCACCCAGGAGATCGACGACATGATGGCCATGGCCCTGCGGGTGAACGACTATATGAGCGGCCTGTTCAGCGCCGTGGGCATCACCCTGGTGGACTTCAAGATCGAGTTTGGCCGTATCTATGAAGGCGACTTCAGCCGCGTGATCCTGGCCGACGAGATCAGCCCCGACAGCTGCCGCCTGTGGGACTCGACCACCAATGAGAAGATGGACAAGGACCGCTTCCGCCGCGACCTTGGCAATGTCATCGAAAGCTATACCGAGGTGGCCCGCCGGCTCGGCATCATGAAGGAAATGCCCACCGTCATCCAAGGCGGCGTGGCTTAGCCTAAGAACACCTTCTCCCAGAGGGAGAAGGAGGGGCTTGCGACGAAGTCGTGGGAGGATGAGGGGTTACGCCCTTCCCGTCGTGCCGGCACGCCGTCTGACGCCTTCACCCCTCACCCTCCCATGCTGCGCATGGGTCCCTCCCTCTCCCCTCCGGGAGAGAGTGAAAAGGTCAGGAAAGACATGAAAGCCAAGGTCCAAGTGTTCCTCAAGCCCGGCGTCCTCGACGTCCAGGGCAAGGCCGTCGAAGCCGCGCTGCACGGCCTGGGCTGGGCCGATGTGTCGGGCGTACGGGTCGGCCGCACCATCGAGTTCGACGTCAGCGAGACCGACCCGGCCAAGGCCGAGGCCGAGGTCAAGGCCATGTGCGACAAGCTGCTGGCCAATACCGTGATCGAGAGCTACGCGATCAACTTCGGCTAGGTCGCGCTTAACGGCAAGACGCCGAACCCTTGTCGACCAATGTGCTGGGCGCGCGCAACTGGCTGAAGTTCGGCGCGCCCTGCACGCCACAGCCCGGGGCTGTGCTGGTGTTCTGGCGAGTCTCGCCGGGCGGCTTCCTGGGCCATGTCGCATTCTATGTCGGCGAGGACGCCACCAGTTTCTTCGTCTTGGGCGGCAACCAGTCCGACAGCGTCAGCGTCGCACGTCTAGCCAAGGACCGGCTGCTGGGCGCCCGCTGGCCCGCGACGGTGCCGATGGGCGCGGCCGAGGCGCGCATGGTGACCAGCGAGACGGCATTTTCAGTCGACGAACACTGATACCCTAGCGAAGCTAGACCATCATCCCCATCCTCTTGTCACAGGCTGATGGGAGCGACAGCGTGAGCGCGGACTGGCAACTGGCGGAGGTCAATATCGCCCGCCTTCGGGCGCCGATCGACGACCCGATGATCAAGGACTTTGTCGACAGCCTCGACCGGGTGAACGCCTTGGCCGAGGCCTCGCCCGGCTTTGTCTGGCGATTGAAGGGCGAGGGCAACAGCGCCGTCGATCTGCAGCCCTACGAAGACCCGATGATCGCCATCAACATGTCGGTCTGGATCGACATCCAGTCGCTAGGCGCCTTTGTCTATCGCGGCGACCATTTGCAGATCATGCGCCGCCGCGCGGAATGGTTCGAGCACATGGACGTCTTCATGGTGCTGTGGTGGGCGCCGGCCGGTCACCATCCGACCATCGATGAGGCCAAGTCGCGCCTGGCGCTGCTGGAACAGCACGGCCCGACGGCCGACGCCTTCACGTTCAAGATCCCGTTCCCCTCGCCCGACGCGGCGCCGGTGGAGCCGGTGCTGGACGAGTGCGCGTAGCAGGCGTTCGCAGCCGCCCGGACGCCCCCTCCGTCACGATGCGTATTCGCATCGCACCACCTCCCCCGCTGCGCGGGTTAGGAAAGCTGACCTTCTCCTCCCTCGTGAAACGGGGGAGATGGCGGGCGTAGCCCGACGGAGGGGGCGTCGGCCACCGAACGGGCGCTGACAACCCCCGCGAACGATGCTACAGGCCCGCGCCATGAAAGCCGCCGTCGTTGTCTTCCCCGGTTCCAATTGCGATCGTGACTGCAAGGTCGCCATCGAGCGCTCCGCCGGCGCCCGCGTCGAGATGGTCTGGCACCAGGAGACGGCCCTGCCGGACGACCTGGACCTGATCGTCCTGCCCGGCGGCTTCTCATACGGTGACTATCTGCGCTGCGGAGCCATGGCGGCCCAGAGCCCGGTCATGAAGGAAGTGGTCAAGGCCGCCAGCAACGGCGTCGCCGTGGTCGGGATCTGCAACGGCTTCCAAGTGCTGTGCGAGGCGGGCCTGCTGCCCGGCGCCTTTCTGCGCAACGAGAAGCTGAAATATATCTGCAAGCCGGTCGAGCTCGATATCGTTAACGGCCAGACCCGCTTCACCGCCGAATATGGTGAGCAGCGCGAGGCGGTGATGACGGTCGGCAACGGCGAGGGCAACTTCTTCGCCGACGAGGATACCCTGGACCGCCTCGAGGGCGAGGGCCAGGTGGTGTTCCGCTACAAGGACAATCCCAACGGCTCGGCCCGCGCCATCGCTGGCATCGTCAACGCCGGCGGCAATGTGCTGGGCCTGATGCCCCATCCCGACCGGTCGTTCGACCCCGACCTCGGCTCGGCCGACGGCGCCCTGCTCTTCCGCAGCGTGTTCGCCAGCGCCTGATCTGAATCTTCTCCTGCCCCACATAGCGGGGGAGGTGGCGCGGCGCCGATAGGCGGCGTGGCGGAGGGGGCCTTGCGGCTTATCCGGTCCCAAAAAGCTCGGCGCTGGAACGCCCCCTCCGTCACGATGCGTAGTCGCATCGCGCCTCCTTCCTGGTTTCACGGGGGAAGAGAGCGTGCGATCCTCTCCGCAAGGTTGGCTGCTGGGGGATTCACATGAAAACGATTCTGTTACTCGCGACCGCGAGCCTGCTGCTGGCCGGAGCCAGCTTCGCGCAGACCGTGGCTCCAGGCAGCCTGCCCAGCGAGACCCCCGACGTCTTCAAGCTCGCCACGGATCGTCTCGACTACGAGCGGCGCGACGTGATGATCCCGATGCGCGACGGGGTGAAGCTGCACACCGTCATCCTCGTGCCCAAGGGCGTCAAGCGCGCGCCGATCCTGCTGACCCGCACCCCCTATGACGCCACGGCGATGACCTCGATCAACGCCACCACCCACCTGGCCGACGCTATCGACGGCTACGACCACCCGGTCGATGTGGTGATCGAGGGCGGCTATATCCGCGTCGTCCAGGACGTTCGTGGCAAGCACGGCTCGGAAGGCGACTATGTGATGAACCGGCCACTGAAGGGGCCGCAAAACCCGACGCAGGTCGACCACGCCACCGACACCTGGGACACCATCGACTGGCTGGTCAAGAACATCCCCGAGACCAATGGCAAGGTTGGAATCCTGGGCATCTCCTACGACGGCTTCACCACCCTGGAAGCATTGTTCAATCCGCACCCGGCCCTGAAGGTCGCCGTGCCGATGAACCCGATGGTCGATGGCTGGATGGGCGACGACTGGTTTCACAACGGCGCCTTCCGCCAACAGAACATGCCCTATATCTACGAGCAGGTCGGCGGCCGGAAGAACGAGGAGAAGTGGGCCTCGGGCGTGCATGACGACTACGACCTCTTCATGCGGGCCGGCTCGGCCGGGGCGCTGGGGTCGCAGATGGGGCTGGAACAGACTGGCTTCTGGCGCAAGATTCTGGCCCACCCGGACTATGACGCCTTCTGGAGCGACCAGGCGGTCGACAAGCTGCTGGGCAAGGAGCCGCTGAAGGTGCCGGTGATGGTGGTCGCTGGCCTCTGGGACCAGGAGGACATCTACGGCGCGGCCGCTGTCTACAAGGCGATCGAGCCCAAGGACACCGCCAATGACAAGGTGTTCCTGGTGCTGGGGCCTTGGAACCATGGCCAGCAGATCCACGACGCCGCCAGTCTGGGCGCGATCAAGTTTGGCGCCGACACCGCCCTGCAGTTCCGTCAGGAGGTGCTGGGCCCGTTCCTGGCCCACTATCTAAAGGACGACGCCCCGGCCATGGACGTCGCGCCCGTCACCGCCTACGAGACCGGGACCAACCGCTGGCGCAAGCTGGAAGCCTGGCCCTCGGGCTGCGCCAAGGGTTGCGCGATCACCCCCACCCCGCTCTATCTCCACGCGGGCTTCAAGGCCGACTTCGTCGCGCCCCAGGCCCGAGAGGCCGCTGGCGAGGCGACCAGCGACGCCTATGTTTCCGACCCGGCCAAGCCAGTGCCCTATCGTGCTCGCCCCAGCCAGCCGACCGGCTATGTCCCGCCCCTGACCTGGACGCAATGGCTGGTCGATGACCAGCGCGAGGCCTCGGGCCGCACTGACGTGCTGACCTACACAACCAATGTGCTGACCGCGCCGCTGAAGATCAGTGGCGAGCCGATCGTCAACCTCACCGCGGCGACCAGCGGGACCGACGGCGATTGGGTGGTCAAGCTGATCGACGTCTATCCCGACGAGGTCCCCGGCGATCCAACGATGGGCGGCTATCAACTGCCTGTGGCGATGGACATCCTTCGGGGCCGCTATCGAGAGGGCTTCGCCCAGGCCAAGCCGATCAAGGCCAATGCGCCGCTGGGCTACCGCTTCGCCCTGCCCAACGCCAACCACGTGTTCCTGCCCGGCCATCGGATCATGGTCCAGGTGCAGTCCAGCTGGTTCCCGCTCTACGACCGCAACCCGCAGACCTTCGTGCCCAACATCTTCCTGGCCAAGCCGGCCGATTACCAGAAGGCGACGGAGACGGTGTTCCACGCGCCGGGCAAGGCCAGCTTCGTGGAACTGCCGGTGGTGGGGAAGTAGGGCTCAGATCCTCCCCCACAGGGGGACAGGCTCAACGCCGGCTCAAGCTCTTGATCTTCACTGGTTGATCGAGGATCTGGCCCTTCATGTAGGGATCGTCGGCCTTGGTCACGGTCGGCGCGTCATGGATCTTGCGAACCACATCCATGCCCTCGACCACCTTGCCGAAGGCCGCGAACCCCTGGCCGTCCTTGTTGCGGGCGCCGCCGAAATCCAGGGCCGGATTGTCGCCCAGGCAGATGAAGAATTCCGAGCCCGCCGTGCCCGGCGCGCCTCGCGCCATCGAGATCACCCCGTCGGTGTGCAGAATCCCCGTGACCTTGGTGGTCTCGTGGGCGATGGCCGGCAGCGGGCTGTCGTCGCGGTTCAGCCCGCCCTGGATGACCCTGATGGTGGCGGGGTTGTTGTCGTTCTTCGGCGAGACCGTCCGGTAGAAGGCGCCGCCGTCCAGCAGATGCTGGTCGGCATAGCCCAGGAAATTGGCCACGGTGATCGGCGCCTTGGCCGGATACAGTTCGATGACGATCGGCCCCCGATCGGTGACCATTTGCACCCGGACGGGGGCAGCGCCGGCGGCCGTCAGCGGCAGGGCCGCGGTGAGCGCGAGCAAATGGCGGCGAGAGATCATGGAGCGGCTCGCTTCACGTCGGTATGGATGAAGTCATTTCCCTTGAACAACAGGGGCTCGTCCAGGGACTTGGCGAGGGCGTAGGTAAAACTGTCGCCGTAGTTCAGGTCGGCGTCGTGCCGGCCCTTGCCGTAAGTTCGCCGCGCCTCGGCTGCGGCATAGGCCTGCTCCGCCGTCACGGCGACGATCTCGATCCGCAGCTGAGCCAGGTCGCGATTCAACAGCGCGATGCCCGTCGAAACGCTGGTTCGCCGCATATAGACCTCGGCCGCCTCGACATAGGACGCCGCCGACATCCGGCGACGCTTGGCGCGGAGAAGCAACACATAGAAGGTGTCGCGCTCCGGTTCGCGCAGGGCGATGGCCAACAGGGCTGAGGTGTCGACGATCATCCGATCGGTTGACCGTTCTCGTCGTAAAGCTCAGCCTCGATCTCACGCCAGTCGCGAGGGTCGAGAATGGGGCGCGCGTCGAGTTCGGCGAAGAATGCCAGCTTGGCGGCCTCCTCGGCGGCCGACAGGGCATAGGGCGTTGAAAGCCGCGCCACCTTCTCCACCAACGCCTGATGGATCGCTTCGGTCAAACTTTCCCCTGTGATAACGGCGACCTGGCGAGCAAGGTCTTCGGTCTCCACCCTCTTGATGCTAATGCCCATTCTAGAACCGCCCTTGATGTTTCTAGAATATAGCGGAATCCGCCGGTCCACGCTAGAAGGCCCGCCCATGAGCACCTCGCCCGCCTTCCAGAAGTCCATGGCCGACACGGCCCGCGAATTTGGCCTCAACGCGGAGGAGTACGCCGTCGTCCTCGACCGCCTGGGTCGCGAGCCCAACTTGGTCGAGCTGGGGGTGTTCTCGGTGATGTGGTCCGAGCACTGCTCCTACAAGTCGTCGAAGAACCAGCTGAAGAAGTTCCCGATCACCGGCCCGCGGGTGATCTGCGGGCCCGGCGAAAACGCCGGCGTCATCGACATTGGCGACGGCGACGCCATCATCTTCAAGATGGAGAGCCACAACCACCCCTCCTACATCGAGCCCTATCAGGGCGCGGCGACGGGGGTGGGCGGCATCATGCGCGACGTCTTCACGATGGGCGCGCGGCCGATCGCCCTGCTCAACGCCCTGCGGTTCGGTGATCCCAGTCACCCGAAGACCAAGCGCTTGGTCGAAGGTGTTGTCGCCGGCATCGCCGGCTACGGCAATTGCGTCGGCGTGCCCACGATCGCCGGCGAGACCAATTTCCACGCGGGCTATAACGGCAACATCCTGGTCAACGCGATGTGCGTGGGCCTGGCCGACGCCGACAAGATCTTCTATTCGGCGGCGCCGGGCGCGGGCCTCTCAGTGGTCTATTTCGGCTCCAAGACCGGCCGCGACGGTATCCACGGCGCGACCATGTCGTCGGCCGAGTTCTCGGAGGACTCCGAGGAGAAGCGCCCCACCGTCCAGGTCGGCGACCCCTTCGCCGAGAAGCTGCTGATCGAGGCCACTCTGGAGCTGATGGCCACGGGCGCCGTCGCCGCCATCCAGGACATGGGCGCGGCGGGCCTGACCTCCTCCTCGGTCGAGATGGCCGGCAAGGGCGGCGTCGGCATCGAGCTGAACATGGACATGGTCCCGCAACGCGAGACCGGCATGAGCGCCTATGAGATGATGCTGTCGGAAAGCCAGGAGCGCATGCTGGCGGTGCTCAAGCCCGGCCGCGAGCACGAAGGCCACGCCATCTTCGAGAAATGGGGCCTGGACGCCGCCGTCATCGGTGTCACCACCGACACCGGCCGCATGGTGCTGAAGCACCACGGCGAGACGGTCTGCGACGTGCCCCTGGCCCCGCTGTTCGACGACGCCCCGCTCTATGACCGACCCTGGGTGCAACCGGCCCTGCATCCGCGCCTCGACCCCGGCCAGGTCCCCGCCCCCGCCGACTGGACCGCCGCTGTGCTGAAGGTGGTCGGCAGCCCCGACATGGCCTCCAAGCGCTGGCTGTGGGAACAGTATGACCGCCACGTGATGGCCGACACCCTGGAAGACAGCGCCACCGGCTGCGACGCTGGCATCGTGCGCATTCACGGCAAGGGCAAGGCCATCGCCGTGACCAGCGACGTCACCCCGCGCTATGTCCAGAACGACCCCTATGAGGGCGGCAAGCAGGCCGTGGCCGAGGCCTGGCGCAACCTGACGGCCGCCGGCGCGACGCCGATCGCCATCACCGACAACCTCAACTTCGGCAGCCCCGAAAAGCCCGAAACCATGGGCCAGATCGTCCGCGCCACCGACGGCATGGCCGAGGCCTGCCGGGCGCTCGACTTCCCGGTCGTGAGCGGCAATGTCAGCCTCTACAACGAGACCAACGGCGTCGCCATTCCGCCGACCCCAACGGTCGGCGGCGTCGGCCTGCTCGATGACTACGATCTGCGCATGGGCTTCGGCAACGTGGCCGAGGGCGACACGCTGGTGCTCATTGGCGAGACCCACGGTGAACTGGGCGCCTCGATCTATCTGCGCGAGATCCTCGGCCGCGAGGATGGCGCCCCGCCGCCCGTCGACCTGGCTCTGGAGCGCAAGAACGGCGACTTCGTGCGAGGCCTGATCCCCACCGGTCTGGTGGCGGGTCTGCACGACCTGTCGGACGGCGGCCTGTTGATCGCCGCCGCCGACGTGGCCCTGGCCAGCAAGGTCGGGATCACGCTCAACGCCGCCAGCCACGCCCACGCCCATCCCTACCTGTTCGGCGAGGACCAGGCCCGCTATCTGGTCGCCACGCCCGATCCGGACGGCCTGCTGCTGGCGGCCAAGGAAGCGGGCGTCCACGCCAACCTGGCCGGCGTGGCCGGCGGCGACGCCTTCGCTTCGAGCGACCTTTTCAGCATTCCCATTGAGACCCTGCGCGCGGCCCACGAGGCCTGGATGCCGGGCTTCATGAACGCCCCCGCCTAAGGAAAACACCCCATGCGTGAGTTCTCGATCCTCGCCACGGCCAGCCTGGCCCTGTCGCTGCTGGCCGCCTGCGCCCCCGCCGCCTCCGGTCCGGCCCTTTCTTCGCAAACGGGGGCCACCCAAAGCGCCGACGCCTCGTGCTCGACGCGCGGCGGAACGCTGCAGCCCGTCGGCCGGATGCAGCGCCAGACCTGCGTCTTGCCCTATGCCGACGCCGGCAAGATGTGTTCCGACAAGGCCGATTGCCAAGGCTCGTGCATCGCCGACGGCAACGCTGAGTCCCAGGCCGCGACCGTCGGGCAGTGCCAAAGAACCAATGTCCAGTTCGGTTGCTACGCCAAGATCGTGGCCGGCAAGTCGACAGGCACGATCTGCGTCGACTAACCCACAAATCCGTTCATCCCGGTGAAAGCCCGGACCCGAGCCGAGTCCACCGTTGGCTTAGAGCGAAACCGCCAGGCTCAGCTTGGGTCCCGGCCTTGGCCGGGGTGAGTGGAAGATAGGGGTCGCGAGAGCGGATCATTCGGACCGGCGAAGATCACGGGATCGGCGTTGTTTTGGTCGGTGGACTGATTGATGAAGCCAAGGTCGTCGGCCGATCGCAGGGGCGGCCGGGCCGCCTCCAGCGCTGGCGGATCGTCACCGCGCCGAAACCACTGCACGAGTTTCCAGAGCCAGGTCAGGATCATCGCTTCCCCCCGAAGCCGTGGCCTCAGCGCCGCGTTCGGCGTCCCGGCCTGTCGCGCCATGACGGCGTTCGACCAGCTAAACACAGATCGACGCCGCGCCCTAGCTAGCTCGACGATCTGGCTGGTCAGACCCTCGGCGGCGAAGTGACGGTTGCCGAACGCCAGCGGCGCTGGTGAGCACCGGCGCGAAGTCTCAACCAAGATCGCGCAGCACACAGTCATGGCGGACCGGTCGCGTCTGATAGGGCTGTCGGCCCCCACGCTACAGGGTCGGCGAACAGGCTGACGTGCTCGGCGTCACGATGCTGCGTGGGGCGAGACTATCTTTCGGTGGAGGCGTAAGGGTTGGGCGGGAACGAAAGCCCCGCCTTGGCCGCTTGCCCGAAAACGAGGAACGGCCCCATGACCACGATCGCCGACCTGGACGAGTTCATTCTCGAGGAAACCGAGGACGGCATCTTCCTGACCGTCACCGGCGACGACGAGACGACCCTGAAGCTGAAGGTCACGCTGGATGACCTCGAGGAGATCGTCGAGGTCATCGACGAGGTGTTCGGACTGGAAGAAGACGACTCGGAAGAGGTGGACGAGACGGCGGGCTAGAGCATTTCCCGACCTGACTGCGTCAGGCCGTGAGCTCTAATCTTCTGTTTTGACGCAGTTTTCTTCACGCGAACCGGAACCACTTCGCTCGAAAAATGCTCTAGCGGCTCACGCACTTGCCCCCCACCTGACCGCTTTCGCGGTCTGTCCGCCCCCGTAGGGGGCGGAGCACCGTATGGTTCGAGCTCTTCCCCCTTTGGGGGAAGACGATCGCGAAGCGATCCGTAGGGGGCAAGTGACGCCCCCTACACGCCGCCCATTACGGCATCAAGACCGTGTCCACCACGTGGATCACGCCGTTCGACTGCATCACGTCGGGAACCGTGATCATCGCCGAGCCGCCCTTGGCGTCGGTGACCTTCCAGCCCCTGCCGGCCTTGCTGACCGTGAGCTTTTCGCCCTGAACGGTGGTCAGCATCGCCTTGCCGCCGTGCGCCTTGGCATTGGCCTTCAGGTTGGCGGCGGTCATGCGACCGGCGACGACGTGATAGGTCAGGATCTTGGTCAGCGTCGCCTTGTTCTCGGGCTTGATCAGGGTTTCGACCGTGCCGGCCGGCAGCTTGGCGAAGGCGGCGTTGGTGGGGGCGAACACCGTGAACGGACCGGGGCCCGACAGGGTGTCGACCAGGCCGGCGGCCTTGACGGCGGCGACCAAGGTGGTGTGATCCTTGGAGTTCAGCGCGTTCTGCACGATGGTTTTGGACGGGTACATGGCGGCGCCGCCGACCATGACGGTCTTCTCGTGCGCCATCGGCGTCGGCTTCATCTGGGCGGCGACATGGGCGAAGGTCGGGGCCGCCGAAAGTGTCAGCGCGCCGACGGCGGCGAGCAGCAGGGTCGTCTTCATGGGGGTGGGCTCCGGGTGGTCCTCGCCCCTGATCGAGGCGACGGAGCTACGGGCGGCGGCTGCCGAAGGATGTAATTCTTTTGAAAGCCGCGCCAGGACGCCTCCTCCGTCACGATGCGTATCCGCATCGCGCCGCCTCCCCCGTTTCACGGGTGAGGAGGAAGCTGAATGATCCTTCTCCTCCCCCGTGAAACGGCGGAGGAGGCGGCGAAGCTGACGGAGGGGGCGTCGCGCGCCGACCGACCTACCGCCCGGCCGCCTTGCTGATCGCGTCCAGATCATCGTCCAGTGCGCGCGTCGCCATCACCACCGTCGTCACCGCGTGCTGAAAGAAGTCCCGCGGCACGGTCTCGAAATCGTCGGTGGGCTGGTGGTATTCGGCGTGGTCCTCGACGCCGAAATAGACCCAGGGGACCTTGGTGGCGGCGAAAGGTCCCTGGTCGGACTGGTCGGTCCAGTTGTCGTGCTTGCCGTTGGCGTCGGTGTCGTGGCCAAGCTTCAGGGTCAGCGGCGCGGACTTGGCGACGCGCTCCAGCACCGCCTTCAGCCAGGGCTGCGGGCCAGCCCCACTGACATAGAGTTCGCCCTCGGCGTTCTTGCTGATCATGTCGAAATTGACCTCCAGACCAAGCGTGTCCCGCGGCACGGGCGGCTTCTCGACGAAGGCCTTGGCGCCCCGGAGGCCGCTTTCCTCGCCATCGAAAGCGACGATCAGCACCGTGTGACGCGGCGGCCGCGCCTTGAACGCCTCGGCCACCGCCAGCAGGCCCGCCACGCCCGAGGCGTTGTCGTCGGCGCCGTTATAGATCTTGCCGTTCTTGATCCCCAGGTGGTCGTAATGGGCCGAGACCACCAGAACCTTGTCCGAGCTCGACGTGCCTTGGATGCGAGCCACCAGGTTGACGCCGTGCAGAATCTTTCCCAGCCGGCTGGTGAAGGTGAACGGCTGCTCGAACGTCGCGCCCTGCGGCTTCAGCCCGATCTGGCCGAACCGCTTGACGATATAGGCCCGCGCCCTGGCCCCGCCCGGCGTGTCGACGCCCCGGCCTTCCATGTCGTCGGCGGAGAGGATGCGGACGTCGTCGAGGGCGTGGACGCCGGGATTGGGCGCAGCGGTGGCGTAACTGGCGGTCGAGAGCGCGGCTAGGAGGGCGACGGAAATCAGGTGGTGACGCATGTGAGACATCCCGGTGACCAAGTCTTCATGCCGCGCGTCGTCCGGGATCGCCAGTCGAGAAATGACAGCTCCGGCCCAGCGCGCATTTCCATCGTACGCCCGTTCTTAAGGTTTACGCGGCATAACCAAGTCGCAGAGATTCGGAGTCTTCCGCCGTGCCCATGTCCCCCGCCGACCTCGAAGCCCGCCTCAACGACGCGTTTCCCGACGCGGAGATCGTGCTGACCGACCTGGCGGGCGACGGCGATCACTACAAGGCGCGCATCGTCTCGCCGGCCTTCAGGGGCCTGAACCGGGTCAAGCAGCACCAGATGGTCAACCGCGCCCTGGCCGATGTGCTGGGCGGCGCGCTGCACGCCCTGGCGCTCGAAACCGCCGCGCCTCCGGAATAGCCCGGTGCGCTACCGACCCTTCGGCAATGCGGGCGTGGCGGTCTCGGCGATCTCGCTGAGCCTCCAGGACCAGCCGCGCCTGAAGGCCGACGACTGGCGCAAGCTGATCTTCGCGGCGCTGGAAAATGGCGTCAACAGCTTCGAGTTCGACGGCGTGTCGCCGGCCCTGATGGAAGGCGCGACCGAAGCCTTCTCCACGGTCGAGCGGCGGCTGCTGTTCATCGGCTGGCGGCTGCGCGCCCAGAGCGACCGGGCGTTGAAGGCCGAGGCGATCCACGACATGATCGAACAGGCGCTGGACCGCACGGGCCTGGGCTATCTGGACGTCGCCACGATCGACGATCCGGACGCCAATGATTTCCCGACCGAGACCCTGGAACACCTGAAGGCCGTCCGTAGCGCGCGGCTTGTCCGCACCCTGGCGGTGGCCGGCGGGGGCGACAAGTTCGACGCCTATGTGGCCTCGGGGCTGTTCGAGGCCATGGCCACGCCGTTCAACCTGGCTTCGGGCTGGGTGGAGCGCAATCGCGTGCGCGCGGCCATGGGCCGTGAGATCGCGGTGATCGGACTAGACTTCTGGCCCTACGCCCTGCGCGACGATCGCAAGGCCTTCCTGCCAAAGCCGTCGCTGTGGCGTCGCCGCACCGATCCGCTGGCCGATGTGGGCGGCTACGCCTTCCTGCACGACACTCACGGCTGGACTCCGCAGCAGATCTGCCTGGCCTACGCCCTCACCGAGCCCTCGCTGGCCACGGTGCAGATCACAGCCAGTACGCCGGCCGAACTGGCCGATCTGGCCGCCATCGCCGAGCGAGACCTGCCGACCGGCTGCTCGGCCCAGATCGAAATGGCCCGCTTTTCGGCCCAGGAAGCCGAACGCAACAAGCGTCGGGCCTGACGATCGGAGCCAGGCCCATGGGCCTGTCCCCGATCGTTGCAACGCCCTCGCCCTTGACCCGGACCGCCCTGGCGCCTAGCTGAGAGACTACGCCAAGGATCTTCCCCCATGACCGACGTCACCGCCGAAGCCGCCGCCTCGCCCGCCCTGGCGTTCATCGCCAAGACCGTGGCCGAAAACCCCGTCGTGCTGTTCATGAAGGGCGTGCCGGATCAGCCGCGCTGCGGCTTCTCGTCGATCACCGTGCAGATCCTCGACCATCTGGGCGTCGAGTTCATCGGCGTCGACGTGCTGCAGGACGACGAGTTGCGGGCGGGCGTCAAGGCCTTCACCGACTGGCCGACCATTCCCCAGCTCTACATCAAGGGCGAGTTCGTCGGCGGCAGCGACATCGTCCGCGAGATGTTCCAGTCGGGCGAATTGAAGACCCTGATGGAAGAGCAAGGCCTGATCGCCGCTTGAGACCGCCTTCGGCGGGCTCACCTCTCTTAGCGAACGCGCGCCCTTGTCCCGAAACCGCCCACACTTTCGGGGGGCGCGCTTGAGCCGGGTCTTCGTCCCGCCGGGCGACGCCTTTCAGCTAACCTTCGAACCGAAGGCGTCGGAGATCGACGCCAATGGCCACGTCAACAATTGTCAACACATTCACAAGTTGGCCAGATCGGGCTAACGCTCTGTATTGAATAGACAACGCTGACTGCACAGTCGGCGATAGCTTGCTGAGGCGACGTTGTCGTCTGCCGCAAGCCCGGAAGCGGACTTTCGAACTTCTGAAGGGTGGAAAAAAGAAACTGGCCCCCGCGCCAGAGGTGGCCAAACCAAGGCCGATTCTGGTCGCCATCAAGGGCAGGAACCACCCTTTGTAGGCGGTTGGACCGCCCAACGACGCATTGAATGTCACGCCACCTGTCGCAGAATGGCGACGCGGCGGAGTCGTATGGCGGTCGCCACGAACCAGGTCATGAGCACGGCGACGAAGAGACGGTTCGTCAGTCCATAGGGCGCGCCTCGATGCAGGGTCAGGAACTGGGCGATGAACGCCGTGAGCAAGGCGATCGCCAGAGCCAGGCCGATCCAGCGATAGCCGCGCCACTCCTCGCTCTGGTGAAAGCTGACGGCGAAAAGCAGCGAGCACAGGATCACGCTGACCACGTTGACCAGGAAGCTGGCGGTGTGGATGTTGCCCGTTATTGTCGTGGCCGCCGTTTCAAGATCGGTGGGAAACGTCGCCGTCGTCAATAGGCCCACCGTCGCGACCCACAGCAGCAGCACCGCTGCACGGCCCGGCAAGGATCTCGGACCGGCCATGGCCATTCCTATTCCTAGCGTCAGGCAGCCCACGGCCAGCGCCACGAAGGCCGTCGTCATCACCCAGCCAAGACGTCCGACCGCATAGTCGCTGATCATGTGGTCTACGGGTGTGTAGTCCGGCCGCAGACCATGCAGAAGGACAAGCACCACAATGAAATAGCAAAAACAGCCGGTCGCGATCTCGGCCCACCGCCTGGACCAAGCGAGCTGACGATCGGTTATTGGGTTACCCATGATCCGTCCCCGCTCGGCGCAATGCGCTCTCCCTAGGGAGGAGCACAGAGTGGGCGGCGGAATGCAAGAGCGACCTACGCGTGTGGCGAAGCGCTCGCAATGGCGGCTGTGTCTGAAAACCCGCTCAAACGGATAGTCGAAATGTCCGCAACGGGTCGAAGCGAGAAATTGGCCTAGCGCCCGGAACTGTTCCTTCCCGCAGCACAGTTAACAATGGCCATGTCAACAACGTGGTCTATCTGGCCTGGGTCCGGACCTGGCGATCGCCCATTGGGACGCCTGGGCCTTGCCCGAAGAGCGGGCGGGATGGAGCTGGGTGGCGCGCCGGCATGAGATCGACTACCGCCGCGAACTGCTGCCCCACAAGACCGCCACAGGCTACACCTGGGTGGGCGACCTGAAGGGCTGAGCTAGAGCATTTTTCGAGCGAAGTGGTTCCGGTTCGCGTGAAGAAAAATGCGTCAAAACAGAATATTAGAGCTCACGGCCTGACGCAGTCAGGTCGGGAAATGCTCTATTGTTGCGTCACGGGATTGAGCACCGCCAACCGCCCCCGCCTGACGACACCAAGCTCCTCATAGCTAAACCGAAGCTCGACCGCCTCCGCCGCCTCGTGGCAGCCATCCACGCGCTTGCGGGCAAAGGCTACCGTCGGCGGCAAGGCTGCGTGATCGAGGTAAAAGGTGAAATCCTCCTTGCGCGTGCAGCCGCTGGAAGTCACGCGCAGAACCAAGCCGTCGCGAGTGGCGGTGATCGCCTCCAGGGCTTCCAGCTCGGCTGTTTCGCCCGTGGGGCCCGCCACCAGGGTGATTCCTCGTGACGCCGCGCAGCCGCCCAGGGCCAACAGGAGCCCGGTCGCCAGCAGTCCGCGTCGATCGAGGGTCATGCACGCCTTGGCATTAGAGAGAAACTCCGCCCTCGTTTGCCCACGGCTTGGCCGCGCGCAACCGACGAGGACCCGAGTGCTCCGTAAAATCGCTTCGATCGCCGCCGTGGCCTTGTCGCTGGCCGCTGCCTCGCCCGCCTTCGCCGCCCACTACGAGGCGCTGGATGCAACGGCCGCCCAACTGATGAGGCAGGGCAAGATTCCGGGCCTGGCCTTCGCGGTGATCGAGCACGGCAAGGTCGTGCACGTCTCGGCTCAGGGCTTTCGCAATGTCGAGAAGAAGCTGCCCCTGACGCCTGAAACGATCATGTACGGCGCCTCGATCAGCAAAGCCGCCTTCGCGCAGTACGTGCTGATGCTGGTGGATGACGGCAAGATCGATCTCGACACGTCGATAAAGACCTATCTGCCAAAGCCGCTGCCCGACTATCCGCGCTACGCCGACTTGGCCGGCGATCCGCGCTGGGAAAAGATCACCCCGAGGATGCTGCTGACCCACAGCTCGGGCTTGGCCGACCAGCGGGTCTATGACCCCGACAACAAGCTGCGGTTCAACCTGGAGCCTGGCACGCGCTACGCCTATTCCGGCGAGGGGATCAACCTGATGCAATTCGTCATCGACGAGGGCCTCGGGCTGAAGGTCGGCGACGAGATGCAGCGACGCATCTTCGCCCCCCTGGGCATGACCCGCAGCAGCATGATCTGGCGCGACGACTTCGCCGGCAACCTGGCCGACGGCTACAAGGCCGATGGGTCGTTCGAGGACCATGACATGCGGGGCAGCGTGAAGGCCGCCGGCTCGCTGGACACCTCGATCCACGATCTCGCGCAGCTGGCCGCCGCCATGGTCTCGGGCATAGGCTTGTCGGCGAAAGCGCGGGCCGAGCGAACCAAGGCCAGTTTCCCGATCGTCGGCGCCCACCAGTTCCCACCGTTCCGGATCGTCGACAATCCCGACAATGCGAAGATCGGTCTGGCGGCCGGGATCGGCGTGGTGGTGTTCGACGGCCCTCAAGGCCACGCCTTCTACAAGGGCGGCCACAACGACATCACCGACAATCAGCTGATCTGTGTCGAACGCGGCCAGCGCTGCATCGTCATGCTGACCAACAGCGGCGTCGGGGCGCGGCTCTTCCCGCCCCTGGTGAAGGCGGCGCTTGGCGACGTGGGGATGCCGTGGACGTGGGAGTATAATCCGGTGCTGCCGGTGGCGGCCCCTTAGGCTTGGCCTTTGGCCAAATTCTCGCGCAAGCGATTGGCCACGTCGCCCAAGGTAATCCGCGAGAGCGAGCCGTGGACGTCAGGCGCGCCCGTGGCGGCCATGGATTGGGCCAGGCCAGCGGTGAAGTCGGTGATGGCGGTGATGTGCTGAGCCAGCATGTCGACCATGTGCAGCTCCTGCATCACCTTCATCCGCGACTCCATCGGCACTTCCTCGAGGATCTGGCCCAGCGCGCCGTCGAGGTGGCCGCACGACACCGCCGCGATCGACATCTCCGCTGACAGGGCTTCGAGCACGTCGACCATGCTGGTGGTTTGGGTCTTCTCAAGCGTGACGGTCATGGCTTTCCCCTTGGCGTTTCAAGCAGATAACGCCGTGCGCCTTGTCGCCTGGTTAAGGACGCGCGCCTCGGCGAGGCGGGGTGACAGATTGTCGCGGGATCAGTCGAAGATGTCGAACAGGTCGAAGCGCTTCTTCTTGCTCTGGCCGCCCTGGTCATAGCGCCGGTCGTCATCGCGCCGGTCGTCGCGCGGCTCGCGGGGCCTGTCGTAATCGGGCAGGCGGGGTTGGGCGACACGCGGCTCACCCCGCTCCATGGCCATCAGCTTTTCCAGCTCGCCGCGGTCCAGCCAAACGCCCCGGCATTGGGGGCACATGTCGAACTCGACGGTGGCGCGCTGCACGGCCTGCATGGAGGCGTCGCAATTGGGGCACATCAGAAGTGGCATGGGCGGTCCTGGTTCCGTGGATGGAACGGGTGCTCTCGATTCTGATCCGGAACGCGGGAGGGGGACAACCGGACCCAGACATCGAGAACACCCGATGCGGTCCGACATCACGAGTGCTTGCATCACTCGCCAGAGGGGCCCGGCCCGCATGCTGTAACTGGGAAGGCGCGGCGCCGGTTTCAAGGGCGCGACCCGATACGAAAAAGGCCCCGGTTTCCCGGGGCCTTTCCGATCGTTGCGAAGGCTACGTGTCTTACGAGGCGTAGAATTCGACGACGAGGTTGGGTTCCATCTTCACCGGATAGGGCACTTCCGACAGTTCCGGGATCCGGACATAGGTCGCGCTCATCGCCTTGGCTTCGACGGTGACATATTCGCAGAAATCGCGCTCGCCCGAGGCCAAAGCTTCGATGACCAAGGCCATGTTGCGCGACTTTTCGCGGACGCTGACGACGTCGCCCGGCTTGACGCGGTAGGAGGCGATGTTGACGCGCTTGTCGTTGACCAGGATGTGGCCGTGGTTGACGAACTGGCGGGCGGCGAACGGGGTCGGCACGAACTTGGCGCGATAGACGATGGCGTCGAGGCGCGACTCCAGCAGGCCGACCAGGTTTTCAGCCGTGTTGCCCTTGCGGCGCGCGGCTTCTTCATAGGTGCGGCTGAACTGCTTTTCGGTCAGGTTACCGTAGTAGCCCTTCAGCTTTTGCTTGGCGCGCAGCTGCAGGCCGAAGTCCGAAACCTTCTGCTTGCGGCGCTGGCCGTGCTGGCCGGGGCCGTAGGACCGCTGGTTCACCGGCGACTTGGGCCGGCCCCAGAGGTTCTCGCCCATGCGGCGATCGATCTTGTACTTGGCGCTATGGCGCTTGGACATGTGTAGCTCTTCTATTCGATCCGGGCCGGCGCCCCTGCTGGCAGGGGCACGATCTCAACGGCGGCGTCGCATCAATCCGTCATGTGGTCTTCTCGCCAAACGGCAAGCCGCTGGCGAGAAGGCGCGGTTTATGGCGGAGGGGATGCGGGGAGTCAACGGGTGTAGGACCTAATCAACCTGCTGGGCGCCGTGCCTTATCCGGATGATGACCACTGCCTCAAGCGTCACCTGATAGCGCAGAATATAGGGTGGAATGGCCGTGAATTCTCTCAGGCTTGGCCCGATCGATCGGGTTCGCTCGGGATGCTCGCCAAGACTGTCGCCAGCCCGCTTGAGCCGAATGGCCATACGTTGGGCGGCGAGTGGACTGAACTGGCCTATATAGGCCCGGAGCGCCGCCAGATCCGAAAGCGCTCGGCGCGTCCAGATTACTTGAACCACGACGCCGGTGCTGGCTTTTCGTCAGCTGTGCCCCAAGTGTCTAGCCAGGCTGCCACCTCAGCATGAGGCACCACCCGTCCAGCCTCTAGGTCCGCTAGACCTTCGGCGTCAGCAGCTGTTTCCGACTCGTCATCGACTTGATCGAAGATTGAGGGTTCGGGGGTCATGATTTCGACCGTATCACGACGACGGCGCCCCTCAAAGCTGCCTAAAGCCTGGCCGCGTGCCATGCCACGTGCTCACCGATGAAGGTGGCAATGAAGAAGTAGCTGTGGTCGTAGCCTTCTTGGCGGCGGACGGTGACCTTGCGGCCCGCTTTGGCGGCCGCGGCTTCTAGCAGTTCGGGCTTCAGCTGGTTTTCGAGGAAGTTGTCGGCCAGGCCTTGGTCGATCAGGATCTCGTCGAAGGCCGCGCCCGCGCCGTCCTCGATCAGGGCGACAGCATCATGGGCCCGCCAGGCGGCGCGGTCCTCGCCCAGATAGGCGGTCAGGGCCTTGTCGCCCCACGGGCAGTTCAGCGGCGAGACGATCGGCGAGAAGGCGCTGACCGACTTGAAGCGGTCGGGGTTGCGCAGGGCGATCGTCAGCGCCCCGTGGCCGCCCATCGAGTGGCCGAAGATCCCCCGCCGGGCCGGATCTAGCGGGAAGGCGCCGTCGACGGCCTCCAACAGGTCCTTGGTGACGTAGGAATACATCGAGAAGTGCGACGCCCACGGCGCCTGGGTGGCGTCGACATAGAAGCTCGCCCCCTGCCCCAGGTCATAGGCCGGATCGTCGGCCACCCCTTCCCCTCGCGGGCTGGTGTCGGGCGCTACGATGGCGATCCCTTGCTGGGCCGCGTAGGCGTAGACGCCAGACTTGGTGGTGAAGTTGTCCTCGGTGCAGGTCAGGCCCGACAGCCAGACGAGATAGGGGAATGGTCTCTTCCCGCAATTCTTGTCTGGTCCAGGCGTCCAGACGGTGAACTTCATTGGCGTGCCGGTGCTGGCGCTGTCGTGCTGGCAGTAGCGCAGGGTCCCGCCCTGGGTGCGGTGGGTGGCGAGGGTCTCGAGGTTGGACATTTCGGTACCTGACCAAAGATCCCCAATCCGCTCATCCCGGCGAATGCCGGAACCCAGATTCAGCCTGAGCGGTTGGTGGGTTTCACCTGGGTCCCGGCATTCGCCGGGATGAGCGGATTCTAGAGATCTAGAACGTCACCACCGTCCGGATGCTTGTCCCCGCGTGCATCAAATCAAACGCCTCGTTGATGCGATCGAGCGGCAGGACGTGGGTGATCATCGGGTCGATCTGGATCTTGCCGTCCATGTACCAGTCGACGATCTTCGGCGTGTCGGTGCGGCCGCGCGCGCCGCCGAAGGCCGTGCCGCGCCAGACGCGGCCGGTGACCAGTTGGAAGGGTCGGGTGGAAATTTCCTTGCCCGCCTCGGCCACGCCGACGATGATGCTCGTCCCCCAGCCGCGGTGACAGCATTCCAGAGCCTGGCGCATCACCGTGGTGTTGCCGGTGCAGTCGAAGCTGTAATCCGCGCCGCCGTCCGTCAAAGCCACCAGATGGGCCACCACGTCGCCGCCCGGCACGTCCTTGGGGTTGACGAAGTGGGTCATGCCGAACCTGCGGCCCCAGTCCTCGCGGTCCGGGTTGATGTCGACGCCGATGATCTTGTCGGCGCCCACAAGTTTCAGGCCCTGCAGCACGTTGAGGCCTATGCCGCCTAGGCCGAAGACCACGGCATTGGCGCCCGGCTCGACCTTGGCGGTGTTGACCACGGCCCCCACACCCGTGGTCACGCCGCAACCACAATAGCAGGCGCTCTTGAACGGCGCGTCCTTGCGGATCCGGGCCACGGCGATCTCGGGCAGCACGGTGAAGTTCGAGAAGGTCGAGCAGCCCATATAATGGTGGATGGTCTGGCCCTTGTAGGAGAAGCGGCTCGTGCCATCGGGCATCAGGCCCTTGCCCTGGGTGGCGCGGATCGCCGTGCACAGGTTGGTCTTGCCGGAAAGGCAGCTTTTGCACTGCCGACATTCGGGCGTGTAGAGCGGGATCACGTGGTCGCCGACGGCCAGGCTGGTGACACCGGCCCCGACCTCGACCACGACGCCCGCGCCTTCGTGGCCCAGGATCGAGGGAAAAAGACCCTCGGAGTCCAGCCCGTCCAGGGTGTAGGCGTCGGTGTGGCAGACGCCGGTGGCCTTGATCTCGATCAGCACTTCGCCGGCCTTTGGCCCTTCCAGGTCGACCTCGACGATCTCCAGCGGCTGCTTGGCGGCAAAAGCGACGGCGGCGCGGGTTTTCATCGAAAGCTCTCCGGAACGTGAGTCGGCGGCACCTTGCCAAGGCTTGACGGCGCGGGCCAGTCCCAGCGCGATCTTCTCCGACGAACCGTGCCGCTTTGTGTAAAGTATATTTGACATGCTGACGCCCTTAGCAGACGTTATGTACAAGATATTTTACATCACAGGAGCAGGCCATGGCTCTGCGAGAAAAGAGTGCGTGGGTTTTGTTCTGGACGACCCTGATCGTCTATCGCGCCTATGTCGCCTATGTCGGCAAGATGGCGATCGAGGGCCGGTCCCTCGGCTTCGCCGGGCCGTTGACAGCCTGCATATTGGTGCTGGTGGTCTTGCAGGTCGGCTTGCAGATCGCGCTGGCGGCCCTGTCGCGCGAGCCCCGCACCGCCCAGGACGAGCGCGAGCGGCTGATTGATCTGGAGGCTTCGACGCGGGCTTTCTACGTGTTGCAGGTGGCGGCGATGGGCGCGGCGATCACGGTCTATTTCGCCGACAAGACCCTGATGGCCCATGCGGTGATCCTGGCTCTCGCGGTCTCGGAACTCACCCGGCACGGCGGGATCATCCTCGGCTACCGGCGGGCGGGCTGAGCCATGCCCGCCCCGCCCCCGATCAAGAACGACATCCGCCGCCTGCGCTTCGAGCACGGCGA
The DNA here is from genome assembly GCF_049896325.1 of Caulobacter sp. DWP3-1-3b2. Lineage (NCBI taxonomy): Bacteria > Pseudomonadati > Pseudomonadota > Alphaproteobacteria > Caulobacterales > Caulobacteraceae > Caulobacter > Caulobacter sp. DWP3-1-3b2. The sequence continues at coordinate 19,107 of NZ_JAFCUB010000032.1, read as the reverse complement.
GATGACCCAGGCCGATCTCGCGCAGCGCATCGGCATGACCCGCCAGACCATCGCCGCCATCGAGCAGGGCAAATACTCCCCCTCCCTGGAAGCCGCCTTCCGCATCGCCCAGGTTTTCGGAGTGGGCGTGGAGCGGGTGTTTCAGTGGGAGGGGTGAAGTTCTGAAACCCTCTCCCGGAGGGGAGAAGATTTATTTATCGGCCTTCGCCGCCTTCTGCGCCGCCAGCTTGGCCAGCACCCGGCCGCGGCCGCGCGATAGCGCTGTGACCACGCCGCGGAAGGTGCGGACCTCCTGCTCGGTCAACCGGGCCCTTGCCAGCGGGGCGCGCAGGTTGCGGACCATCGACGGCTTCTTCTCGGGCGGGTGGTAGAAGCCCGCCTCCTCCAGCTGCTCCTCCAGTTGGGCGTAGAGGCCCAGCAGGCTGGACTGGTCGGCCGGCGGCTCGACGTTCTGCTCGAACTTCACCCACGGCCGGTCGTCGACCGTCAGCTTCCACTCATAGGCGGTGATCGAAACCGCCTGGGCCAGGTTCAGCGACCGGAAGCGCTCGGCGATCGGAATGCTGATGATCGCCTGGCACATCGCGATGTCGTCAGTCTCCAGTCCGGCCCGCTCGCCGCCGAACAGCAGGCCGACGGCATGGCCCTGGCCCACCTCGTCCGACAGCTGGGCGGCGGCCTCGCGCGGGGTGACCACGGGCAGGCGGGTCTCGCGGGGACGGGCGGTGGTGGCGAACACCAGCTTCAGGTCGGCGATGGCCTCGGCCAGGGTGTCGAACACCTTGGCGTTGTCGAGCGGCCAGGTGGCGCCCGAGGCGCTGGGCCAGGCGCGTTCCTGCGGCCAGCCGTCGCGCGGCTTGACGAGGCGCAGGTCCTCGAGCCCGAAATTGGCCATGACCCGGGCGACCGCGCCGATGTTTTCGGCCATCTGCGGATGGTTGAGGATCACGCAGGGCGGGGGAAAGGTCGTCGTCATCGCCTCCCTTTGCCGCCGGACGCCCCCAGGGTGCAAGCCCCACAATGGCAAGTCGCGCGTTTAGCTGCGGTCCAGCTCGCTCCCACAAGACCGCAAGAGACCGCCGCGCATGCTCATCCGTCCCGCCCTCCTCGCCCTGACGCTGTTGCTGGTCCGCTGCGGAGAGCCGCCGATGCTGGGCCAGGAGGTCCCCTTGTTCGACCCCAACACCTTGACCGCCCAGTTCCAGACGGTCGCCGACCGCGCTGGGTCCGGGACCCTGGGCGTGGCGGTCGAGGATCTGCGCACCGGCCAGGTGATGTCGTTCAACGGCGAGCGGCGCTTTCCTCTGCAAGGGGTTTCCAAGGCCCCTTTGGGCGCCGCCGTGCTGGCCGAGGTGGACGCCGGACGGTTGAAGCTGGACCAGACCGTGACGATCGAGGACGAGGACCTCTCGCCACCCTACAGCCCCATCGCCGACGCTTGGCCAGGCCGCAAGGACTACACGATCGGCGACCTGCTGGAGCGTGCGGTGGGTGACAGCGACAACACCGCCGCCGACCTCTTGATGCGCGAGATCGGCGGACCGGGCGCGGTGACCGCCTGGTTGCAGAGTCGCAAGATCGAGCGCCTCGATATTGATCGCTATACCCGCCAACTGGAGCCCGACAGCCTTGGCTTGGCCTCGTTCCGCCCCGACTGGAAGGGCGAGGCCGCCTATCGCGCGGCGCTGGGAGCCGTGCCCGCCCAGGCCCGCCGTCGCGCGACCCTGGCTTCTCTGACCGATCCGAAGGACACCGCCACGCCGCTGGCCGCCGTGCGCTTTTTGGAAGCGCTGAACCAGAACGAACTTCTGTCCCCGGCCTCGACCCAGCGCTTGATCGGCCTAATGATCCACAGCCCCGCGGCGCCCGGCCGCCTGCGCGCCGCCCTGCCGAACGAGGCGGGGCTGGCCCACATGGGCGGCACGGCGCGCACTGATCTAGGCTTCACGCCGGTGGTCAACGACATCGGCACCTATCGGTTGAAGGACGGCCGCAAGGTCGCCGTGGCGGTATTTCTGTCGGGCTCGTCGCTAGGCGAGGTCGAGCAGGAGCGGTTGATCGCCGATGTCGGGCGGATCGTGATCAAGGCGGCGGGAGAGGTGAAGTCGGGCTCTAGCTCACCGCGCTGATCGGCTCGGCGCGCGGCTTTATCCGCACCCGGGCCAGGGCTTCCAGCAACATGGCCGGCCGCATGGGCTTGGCCAGGTGGAGGTCGGCGCCAGCGGCCTTGGCTGCGGCGACGTGCTCTTCCATCGCATTGGCGGTCAGCATGATGATCAGCACCGGCGGCGCGCCGGTGGAGGCTTCACGCTCGCGGATCAGTCGGGTAGCGGTCAGGCCGTCCATGATCGGCATCTGCATGTCCATCAGGATCGCGTCGAAGGCGCCGACCTCGAAGGCCTCCACCGCCGCCTGACCGTCCTCGACCATGGTCAGGATAACGTCGAACGGCTGCAACACGATCTCGACGACCTTCTGATTGGTCGGATGGTCCTCGGCGACCAGCACGCGCAGGCCCTCCAGGGAAACTTCCTCGCCGTCGCCATCGTCGTCGATCTCGATGGCCTGGACCTGGGCCAGCGGCAGATCGACCTGGAAGATCGCCCCACGTCCCACCACGGCCCGGGCGTCAATGCGGCCGCCCATCATCTCGGCCAGGGCCGCGCAGATCGACAGGCCCAGGCCCGTGCCGCCGAACTGGCGAGTGATCGACTGGTCCGCCTGGACAAAGCGCTTGAACAGGCGGCGACGCACGGTGTCGTCAAAGCCGACGCCCGTATCGCTGACCGTGAAGCTGAGCCCCTCCTCGGTGCGCTCGACCACCAGGCCGATGCCGCCCACGGCGGTAAATTTCACGGCGTTGGCCAGCAGGTTGTTGAGGATCTGGCTGATCCGTCCGGCGTCGCCCAGATAGGCGCCTTCAGAGCCGGGCTCCAGCGACCAGTTGAAATCCAGTCCCTTGGCCTCGGCCGAGGCGCGGTGCAGTTCGGCGACACCATTGACCAGTTGGTTCAGGTCGAACGCCGCCGAGGACAGCTGAAACTGACCGGCCTCGATCTTGGAGACGTCGAGAATGTCGCTGAGCACCTGCTCGAGCAGCCGGCCCGAGGAGGTGACCAGGGCGGCCAGTTGGCGGCGACGCTCCGGATCCATCTCCTCGGCCAGCCGATCGCCGATGGCGATGACGCCGTTCAGCGGCGTGCGCAGCTCGTGGGACATGTTGGCCAGGAACACCGACTTGGCCTGGTTGGCGCGCTCCAGCTCGATCGTGCGTTCGGCGACGCGTTCCTCCAGCGAACGGAGCAGCTCGATATTGCCGTCGCGCTGGCTGCGTAGAGTTCGCGCCAGGGCGCCGATCTCGTCGGTGCGGGTCTCGATCGGCTCGGCTTCATAGACATTGCCCGTGCGGTGAGCGTCGGCCAGCACGACCAGCGGCCGTTCGACGGTGATGCGCATCACGCGGTAAAGCAGCGCCACCTGCACCACCGCGCCCAGCACGCCGAACAGCAGCACCCACGACGCGGTCTTGACCGCCGACCACACGAGGTCGCCGGACGGGAAGATCATCAGGAAGTACCAGTCGGGCTCCTTCAGCCGGCCATAGGCGATCACCCGGTGCTTGTTGCGGATCGCGCCGACATCGTCGCCGCGCGCCCGGATCTGGCGAACGACGTCGGCGACGCCCTCCTCGCTCTGGGCCCGCACCAGCGTCTGGGCGTCGACCACGCCGTTCTTGGCCAGGCCCGGCAAGGCGATCAGCTCGCCGTCGGACGAGACGATCATGTTGCGCCCACCCGGCAGGGCGTCGCCCACCGCGCGCAGCAGGTAGGAGTCCAGCGACAGGCTGGTGCCCCAGGCGCCAAGCTGCTGGCCGTGATAGTCGAAGGGCGTCACGCAGGCCGAGTTCAGCCCTCGGCCACTGGGGTCGGAGATCAGCTTGGTGCACTTCATGACCCGCTGGCGGTTCTGCTGCGGCAGGGTCAGGAGGTTCATCTCCTCGCCGCGGATATCCAGGGTCGGCGGGGCCTTGCGGCGGTAGTAGATCAGCCGGTCGGCGCGCTTGGGACCGAACATCACCAGCCGGGTATCGGGCGTGAAGAAGTAGAAGTTGTCGTAGCGGTTCAGCTCGGCCTCGCCGGTGTGCGAGACCACTTGGGTGGCGGCCAGCATCAGGGCCTTCTGAGGCCGGGTCAGTTTATCAGCGTCGCGCAGAAAACCGCCGATGCCGTAGGTGTAGTCACCATCGACCACGCCGCCGTCATAGAGCGTATCGACCGAGCGTCGCGTGCCGTCGCCCTGTTTTGGGAACTGAGCGTCGAATTCCCGGTCGACGGTGGCGGAATCCAACGCCTGAAGCCGGCGGGCCAGCGAGTCCGAGGCCGCTTCGTGCACCTTGACCAGGTCCGAGAACAGACGGTCCTCGGTCTTCACCCGCTCGGCGACATATTCGGCCAGGTGGCGGATCTGGACGTCGGCGGCGGCGCGCTGGACAAAAACGAAGGTCACGGCCGTGGCCACGCCAGTCACCGCGATCGACAGGATCGCGACGATCGCCAACAGGCGCCGGGCAAGTGGCGACGTAACTTCGGTATTGGCTCGACGGCTCTCCACGCCCGTTGTTACCCCGCAAGCCTCAACAAGATTTTACCCTACCCGATCAGCGCCTTAACCGCCTAGGACGACGTCGTCGCGACCTCGCCTTTCCCAGCGGCTTGCAACAGTCTATAGGCCTCCCGTCCGCGCCGCTCCTGGGCCCTGTGCGCCAAAGAGTCACAGGCGCGCCACCGCCAGAGGAAAGCCCCTGCAATGGCCAAGATTAAAGTCGCCAATCCCGTCGTCGATATGGACGGCGATGAAATGACCCGGATCATCTGGAAGCTGATCAAGGACAAGCTGATCTTTCCGTATCTGGACCTGGAGCTCGACTATTTCGACCTCAGCGTCGAGAACCGCGACGCCACCAACGACCAGGTGACCATCGACGCGGCCGAGGCCACCAAGAAGCACGGCGTCGCCGTCAAGTGCGCCACCATCACCCCAGACGAACAGCGGGTCACCGAGTTCAATCTCAAGAAGATGTGGAAGTCGCCGAACGGCACCATCCGCAACATCCTGGGCGGCGTGATCTTCCGCGAGCCGATCATCTGCCGGAACGTGCCGCGCCTGGTGCCGGGCTGGACCCAGCCGATCATCGTCGGCCGCCATGCGTTCGGCGACCAGTACAAGGCCACCGACTTCCTGTTCCCCGGCAAGGGCACGCTGACGATGAAGTTCGTCGGCGAGGACGGCGTGGTGATCGAACACGAAATCTACAAGTCCCCGTCGGCCGGCGTGGCCATGGGCATGTACAATCTGGATGAGTCGATCCGCGACTTCGCCCACGCCTCGCTCGCCTATGGCCTGGGTCGCGGCTATCCGGTCTATCTGTCGACGAAGAACACGATCCTGAAAGCCTATGACGGCCGCTTCAAGGATATCTTCCAGGAGATCTTCGACGCCGAATATGCCGAGGCCTTCAAGGCCAAGGGCATCCACTACGAGCACCGCCTGATCGACGACATGGTGGCCTCGGCCATCAAATGGTCGGGCGGCTATGTCTGGGCCTGCAAGAACTATGACGGCGACGTTCAATCCGACATCGTGGCCCAAGGCTTTGGCTCGCTGGGCCTGATGACCTCGGTGCTGATGACCCCGGACGGCAAGACGGTGGAAGCCGAGGCCGCCCACGGCACGGTCACCCGCCACTATCGCCAGCACCAGAAGGGCCAAAGCACCTCGACCAACTCGATCGCGTCGATCTTCGCCTGGACCCGTGGCCTGGCCCACCGCGCCAAGCTGGATGACAACGCCGAACTGACGGCCTTCGCCCACACCCTGGAAAAGGTCTGCGTCGACACTGTTGAGAGCGGCTTCATGACCAAGGACCTGGCCCTGCTGGTCGGGGACCAGCAGTCGTGGCTGACCACCGAAGGCTTCCTCGACAAGATCGACGAGAACCTGAAGATCGCGATGGCGGTCTAGGTCGCGAACCGTCATCGACGGAACAGAAGCAGCGCCCCTCGGGAAACCGGGGGGCGTTTTTCGTTCGCGGTGGGCTTAAACAATCTAGCGGCGTCGCCAGTGGTAGGTCACGTCAGGCATCTTCTCTTCGTTGCGTGCGCCGTCGGTCAGCTCTTCGACCAGGAAGCCATGCCGCTGGTAGAGAGTCCGGGCTCTGAGGTTTGACTGGAATGTGTAGAGCCGCAGTTCATCTTGCTGGTTCTGGGCAAGTCGCACCAAGGCGCCGCCGATCCCCTGCCCGTGGAAATCCGTGTCCACATAGAGATGGTCAATCCATCCAGGCAGCAACGCGAGATGTCCACGAAGGATGGCGTCCTCGAACGCGCCCCAGACAGGACCCTCGACCATCACCCTGTCACGATAGAAGGCGGCGAATTCGGCTTCGGAGTGAAGCGACGTGTCGTAGCCGGGGATCAAGGCCCCGGCCCGGCGATGGAGCGCCGCGGCCTGCGCACCCTCGTCGTTAGTGATGAGCCGCAGCGTGATCATGGCCGCGCCGCTCGGAAGATCAGCGACGCGAGGAACATGGCGCGACGATTTCGCCATCTTCCTTGCTGAAGGTGTCGATCGGTCGATCGACCAGGATGGGGGTAGCGACCGTCGCCTCCAGGATCTGATCTTCGGTCGCCGTCCCGTCCGCCAAGCCCAGCTCGCCGGCCGGGGCGCCCTTCTCGCGCAACAGGTCGCGGAGACACGCCCCCGCCCGAGCCGACAGGTCGCGCAATTGGTCGCCCGTCCAGCCGACGCTCAGATACTCGACGACCGTCGGCGCATAGCCCGCCGCCTCGACGATGGCCACGACGTTGCGCGAGGTCCTGCAGGCTGCGGTTGTGGAAGATGACAATGGGGAAGTCAGCTTCGGACACAGGATCGCTTTCAATTGAGGGACAAGGCGGGTCGCGGCGCATTGAGGATTTCCATGGATTGGAGCGGTCTGGCAAGGCAGGTCGGTGTTTGCGGGCGTACTGTCTGAAATCCCATGCTCGCGTGGCGCGAGAAGCCTTGCGGCGCGCTGGGGATTAGGGTGTCTATGCTGGCGTTAAACTTCTTCGCGCGGGGGCGGCGATGACCTTTCAGAAACGGCTGTGGGACCTGGTGGTCCTGGCGATCTTCGTCTTCGCCGCCGCCTTCGCCACCGCACCCTGGTTTGCCTTTCGCGCCCTCAAGGCCGCCGCCCAGTACGAGGACGTGCAGGCGATCAGCGAACTGGTCGATTTTCCCGCGGTGCGTCGCAGCCTCACCAGCGAGTTGAACGACGCCGAGCCCGCCGCCGTGGCGCCGGCCGAACCGCCGTCGATCTGGCGCGACCCGCTGGGGGTCTTCAAGCGGGCCATCGAGCCGATCGCGCCGCGCGAGCCGAAGGTGGATCGCTATCTGACCGTCGCGGGGCTGTCGGCCCTGACCCGCGGCTATCCGCCGGGCATGGCGCCGACCGCCGCCGCCAAGCCCGTCACCGCCATGGACAAGGCCAAGGCGGCCGTCACCGGACCGCACGCCGCCATCGCCTACTGGGATCCCAACCGCGTGCGGATCGCCGTCAAACGGCCCGATGCGGCGGACAAGACCACGGTCTTCACTTTCCAGCGCGGCAAGCTGTTCGAGTGGAAGCTGGTGCATGTGCGCCTGCCGCAAGACGAGCGCTGATCGGGCGCTAGACCGCCGGCCGCCGCCAATGGTATCGACCTGCGGCCCACCTGGGCGGAGACCGCCGCGTGTCATCGTCCCGTAGCTTCCTGGTAGCGCCTTGATCCCCCTGCTGTTCGACGTGCCGCAGCGGGTGCTGCCCTTCTTCCTGCTGGTCGCGGCCGGGGTCACCCTGGCGCGGCTGCGGCTGTTCGACGCCCGGATGTCGACCGGCCTGTCGAGCTATGTCTACTGGATCGGCTTTCCCGCCCTGCTCATCCATTCGCTGTCGCGGGTCGGTATCCCCGATCGCGCCCTGACCCTGGGGCTGTCGGCCTATGGCGCCTGCGCCTTGCTGGTGGTGGCCTTGATGGTCGCTCTGGGCGTCGCGCTCCGCTGGACCCGTGAGGAACGGGCCGGGGGCGCCTTGTCGGCGAGCCTGGGCAACAGCGCCTTCCTGGGCCTGCCGATCGCCGCCGCCGTGCTTGGCCCCGAGGCCGCCCGCGTGTCGGCGGGCGTTGTGGCGGTCGATTTCGTGGTCGTTGCGGCCATCGGCGTGGGGCTGCTGGGCTGGGCCGGCGGACGCTCGACCTGGCGCTCGCTGATGCAGGCCTTGCGCAATCCGATCGTGCTGGCCGCCATCACCGGCACCGCCATGGCCCTCCTTGCCCTGCGCCTGCCCGACGTGCTGGATCGCGCGGTTGGCGCCGCGGCGGCCTCGGGTAGCCCCGCGGCCTTGGTCGCCTTGGGCGTGGCGCTGGGCCTGACCGGCCTGCCGGCCGCCGGTGTTCCTTCCGATCCCCCCACCGAGGAACCGGCCCCGATCCCGCGCTGGGGCCCAATCGTCGTCGCCGCCGTGGCCAAGCTGATCCTCTTGCCCATCGCCACCTGGTTCGCCACCGGCCTGGTCGACGCGCCGCTGATCTTCCGCCTTGGCGCGACACTGATGGCCGCCACCCCGACGGCGGTCAATGTGTTCATCCAGACCAAGGCCTACAGTGTGTTCGAACGCGGCGGGGCGCGGATCGTGGCCCTGACCACGGCCGCCTCCTGCGTCACCCTGTCGGTCGCGGCGATCCTGCTGGAACGGGTTCTGGTCCGCTAGATCCGCGAAACGTCCGTTACCGCCAAGGCTTGGGCGGCAGCTCGCTTGACCTAGGTTTTGGTGAACACCTCGCGAGATCTGGTGAGCGGGAACGATGAGCAACGGGCGCCGTTGCGGTGACTGACAGTCTCCCGGGCTGCCCAGGGAGATACAGACGATGGCCGACACCGAGGGTCCGGGTGGACCATCCCATCGCGCCGCCGATGGCCTCGCCGACCATGAGGTTGATACGGTCGAGGCCGTCGCCTGCCTTCATCGCGACCATTACCGGCGGGCCAGCAGCCTTCAGCGGTTGATCGACAGCGCCACAGAGCGGCTCGGCCGGCCCGCCGCCGCCGTCTTTCTGACCGTGGTGATCGCAGGCTGGGCGGGCTTGGCGGCGTGGCGCGGGGGCGGCCGGGTCGATCAACCGTCATTCGCCTGGCTGGAATTGGCCGCCACCCTGGCCGCCCTGCTGGTGGCGATCCTGATCCTGGTGACCCAGAGGCGCGAGGACCAGCTTGCCGACCGCCGCGCCCAACTGACCCTGCAGCTGGCGCTGCTGGCCGACAAGAAAAGCGCCAAGATCATTCAGCTCCTTGAGGAACTGAGGCGCGACGCGCCCAACATCGCCGACCGGGTGGACACCGAGTCCGAAGACATGGCCAAGCCCGCCGATCCCCAAGTCGTCGCCGCCTCCATCGAAGAGCAGGCCGGCGGCAGCGGCCTGGGCAGTCCTGACAGCGCCGAAGCGACCTCATGGGAACGTCGCCAAAGGCCCTAGAGCATTTCCCGACCTGACTGCGTCAGGCCGTGAGCTCTAATCTCTTGTTTTGACGCATTTTTCTTCACGCGAACCGGAACCTCTTCGCTCGAAAAATGCTCTAGCCTGCCAGCGCCGCCTTGATGGCGTCCAGGCCCGCCTGGGCCTTGGTCGCGTCGGGCGCGCCGCCTTGGGCGAAGTCGGCCTTGCCGCCCGCGCCTTGGCCGCCCATGGCCAGAACGGCCGCCTTGGCAAGCTCGGCGGCGCTGAACCGGCTCGTCAGGTCGGCGGTGACGGCGACCGTCACGGCGGCCTTGCCATCACTCGTGCCCACCAGGGCCACGACGCCGGACGTCAGCTGTTTCTTGAACTCCTCGGCCACGCCGCGCAGTTCCTTGCCGCCCACGCCGTCCAGGACACGAGCGATCAGGGCCGTCCCCGCGACGTCCTCTGGACCCGAAGCCGGGCCCGAACCACCGCCCAGGGCGAGCTGCTTCTTGGCGTCGGCCAATTCGCGCTCCAGGCGCTTGCGGTCGGCGATCAGGGCGTCGACCCGGGCGGCGACCTCGGCGACCGGAGCCTTGAACTGGTCGGCCAAGGCCTTGGCGACGCCAGCCTGGTCAAGCAGAAAGCGGCGGGCCGCCTCGCCGGTCAGGGCCTCGATGCGCCGGACGCCGGCCGCGACCCCCTGCTCGGAGACGATCTTGAACAGGGCGATGTCGCCGGTGCGGGCCACGTGGGTGCCGCCGCACAGCTCGACCGAATAGGCCTTGCCGTCCTCGGTCAGCGACTTGCCCAGGGTCAGGACGCGGACGCTGTCGCCGTATTTCTCGCCAAACAGCGCGATGGCGCCGGCCTCGATGGCCTCCTGGGGCGCCATTTCCTTGGTCTCGGCGGGCGCGTTCTGGCGGATCACCTCATTGACCTCGGCCTCGATGCGCTCGATCTCGTCGGCGGTCAGCGGGCCGCCGTGGCTGAAGTCGAAGCGCATGCGGTCGCCATCGACCATTTGGCCCTTTTGAGCCACGTGCGGGCCCAGAACATGGTGCAGGGCGGCATGCACCAGGTGGGCGGCCGAGTGGTTGGCGCGGGTGGTGGCGCGTTTGCCGGCGTCCGCCGAAGCGACGACCTGATCGCCGACCTTTAGCGGGCCGGCCAGTTCGACGCGGTGCACATACAGCTCGCCGGCCTGTTTCTGGGTGTCGAGCACCCGGCTCTCGACGCCGTTCGCCTCGATCACGCCGGTGTCGCCGGCCTGGCCGCCGCTCTCGGCGTAGAAGCCGGTGCGGTCGAGCAGGACCTCGACGGTCGTGCCCGCCGTGGCGGCGTCGGTTTCCGCGCCGTCGATCAGGATCGCCTTCACAACGCCCGTGGTCTCGGTGTGGTCATAGCCGGTGAACTGGGTCGGGCCGGCGCGTTCCTTGACGCCGAACCAGGCGGCGGCGGCCCCGGTCTGGCCGGAGCCCGCCCAGTTGGCGCGGGCCATCGTGCGCTGGCGGTCCATGGCCACGTCAAAGCCGTCGGTGTCGACGGTGATGCCCTTGGCGCGCACGGCGTCCTGGGTCAGGTCGAGCGGGAAGCCGTAGGTGTCGTAGAGCTTGAAGGCGGTCTCGCCGTCCAGCACGCCGCCGGCCGTCAGGCCCGCGGTGGCGTCGTCGAGCAGGCCCATGCCGCGGCCCAGGGTGACGCGGAAACGCTCCTCTTCCTGGCGCAGGGTGTCGACGATAGAGGCCTCAGCGCGGCGCAGTTCGGGATAGGCCTGGCCCATCTGCGCCACCAGGGTCGGCGCCAGGCGGTGCATCAAGGGCTCGCCCGCGCCCAGCAGATAGGCGTGGCGCATGGCCCGGCGCATGATCCGGCGCAGCACATAGCCGCGGCCTTCGTTCGAGGGGGTGACGCCGTCGGCCAGCAGGAACGAGGACGAGCGCAGATGGTCAGCGATCACCCGGTGCGACGGGGCCTGGTCGCCTTGCGCCTTCACCCCGGTCAGCTCGACGCTGGCGGCGATCAGGGCCCTGAACAGGTCGATGTCGTAATTGTCGTGCACGCCCTGCAGGATGGCGGCGATGCGCTCCAGGCCCATGCCGGTGTCGATCGAGGGCTTGGGCAGCGACAGGCGATCGCCGCCGGCCATCTGCTCGAACTGCATGAAGACCAGGTTCCAGATTTCGATGAACCGGTCACCGTCCTCATCGGGGCTGCCGGGGGGGCCGCCGGGGATGTGGTCGCCGTGGTCGAAGAAGATTTCCGAGCACGGGCCGCAGGGGCCGGTATCGCCCATCGACCAGAAATTGTCGTTGGTGGCGATGCGGATGATGCGGCTGTCATCCAGACCCGCGATCTTCTTCCAGAGATCGGCGGCCTCGTCGTCGGTGTGGTAGACGGTGACCAGCAGCTTGTCCTTGGGCAGGCCAAACTCGCGGGTCAGCAAGGTCCAGGCGTGGGTGATCGCCTGTTCCTTGAAATAGTCGCCGAACGAGAAATTGCCGAGCATCTCGAAGAAGGTGTGGTGGCGGGCGGTGTAGCCGACATTGTCGAGATCATTGTGCTTGCCGCCGGCCCGGACGCACTTCTGCGACGAGGTGGCGCGCGGATAGGGCGGGGCCTCGGCGCCGGTGAAGGCGTTCTTGAACGGCACCATGCCGGCATTGACGAACAGCAGCGTCGGATCGTTCTGCGGCACCAGCGGCGCCGAGGGCGTGATCGCATGATCGGCCGCGCCGAAATAGTTCAGAAAGGTGCTGCGGATCTCGTTCAGGTTGGGTCGGCTGGTCATCGGCGTCTCGGGTGTTCGTACTGGATCCGGTCGAACCGGAGGTCGGGGCTGCATAGCGCGGTTTCAAGCGGAGTGGAAACCACGTTGGTCGTTGGGGTGCAGGCCGGGGCTTGAGATCCTCCCCCGTAGGGGAAGTGTCGGCAAAGCCGACGGAGGGGGTGTGAGCGGCGCAGGTCACCACCCGACTCAGTCGACCCCACACTCCCACACCGGTCGCTTCGCGACCGCCTCCCCCACGGGGGGGAGAGGACTTGGGTGGTCGAGGCGGCGGAGCCGCCGGGGCTCTTCGGGCCACCTCCTCTTAGGAAGCGAGACCTACCGGCCAACTGAGCAGACCCCTCCGTCCCCCGAAGCGGGCGGCTCCTCCCCTTGAAGGGAATTGGCAGATAGCGCGGTAAACCCCCTCCGGCCCTGCGGGCCACCTCCCCCTGCGTGAGAGGATTGTCGGAGAAACGAAATCGGACGCCTGGCATGGGGTCCAGGCGTCCGGGGATCGCGGCCTGCCGAGGCGGTATTCCACGGCGGCTATAAGGCGGGGTCGCACGCTATGGAAACGGCGGCCGCGAAACCTGTGTCAGGTCAGGCGCTGGGCCTGGACCTAAGCTTCGTCGCCCTCCTCCGGGCCGCCGACCAGAAGCTCTTCCTCGATCTTCTGCGACGACTTGCGGACGGCGGCCTCGATCTCGTTGGCCAGATCCTTGTTAACCTTGAGGAACTCGCGGACATTGTCGCGGCCCTGACCGATGCGCTGACTGTTATAGGAGAACCAGGAGCCGGCCTTGTCGATCACCCCGGCCTTGACGCCCAGGTCGATGATCTCGCCCAGCTTGGAAATGCCTTCGCCATACATGATGTCAAACTCGACCTCGCGGAACGGCGGCGCCACCTTGTTCTTGACCACCTTGACCCGGACGTTGTTGCCGACGATCTCGTCACGGTTCTTCACCGAGCCGGTACGACGGATGTCCAGGCGGACCGAGGCGTAGAACTTCAGGGCGTTGCCGCCCGTGGTGGTTTCCGGGCTGCCGTACATCACCCCGATCTTGTGACGGATCTGGTTGATGAAGATGACGATGGTGTTGGTCTTGTTGATCGAGCCGGTCAGCTTGCGCAGCGCCTGGCTCATCAGGCGGGCCTGCAGGCCCGGCAGGCTGTCGCCCATCTCGCCTTCAATTTCCGCCTTGGGGGTCAGGGCCGCGACCGAGTCGATGACCACCACGTCTACGGCGCCCGAGCGCACCAGGGTGTCGGTGATCTCCAGGGCCTGCTCGCCGTTGTCGGGCTGCGAGACCAGCAGGTTGTCGAGATTGACCCCCAGCTTGAAGGCGTAGCCCGGATCGAGCGCGTGCTCGGCGTCGACGAAGGCGGCGGTGCCGCCGGCCTTCTGGACTTCGGCCACCACGTGCAGGGCCAGAGTGGTCTTGCCCGAGCTTTCCGGACCGTAGATCTCGATCACCCGCCCCTTGGGCAGGCCGCCGATGCCCAGAGCGATGTCGAGGCCCAGCGAGCCGGTGGACACCGACTCGATCTCCATCTTACCCTTTTCGCCCAGCTTCATCACCGAGCCCTTGCCGAACGCCCGGTCGATCTGCGCCAGCGCCGCTTCAAGAGCGCGCTGCTTGTCGCCGTCTTCTTTGCCCACGAGTTTCAAAGCCGCCTGATTGCTCATTGGAGATCCGCCCTTATTCCATGATTCCGACCGGCAGATCGGAGGTTCGCGCTCGGCGCGCCCTTCGCCTGTGGAATGATTAACGAGTACATGCTTTGTTCCGTGTTCACAAGATGTTCTTTTCTCGTGGCGCGGAAGCGATGAGGACGGTCTATCGGCTATATGCGTCAGAAGCGGTCACATAGTTCGCGACGCAAATCGCCGCCCTGCGACATTTTCTCGCGCCCTGCGGTCGAGCTTTCGTCCGCGCCTCAACCGCTCCTTAACAGGCAGGCGCTCATGGTGCCCTCTTCCCGGGGGGAGCACCGTTTTGTCGATCGATCCGCGCCGTCTACTGGGCCTGGCCTTCGCCAGCGCCGACCTGCTGATGGAAGTCGAGAATGGCCAGGTGATCCTGGCGCTCGGGGCGGCCCAGCGGATCATGGGCCTGGACGAGCGTTCGATGATGGGCCGGGTGTTCCGGGATCTCTTCACCGCCGCCGACCGCCCGCTGGTCGAAGCCGTGCTCAATGTGATGAGCGATGGCTTCCGGCGCGGACCCGTCACACTGCGCATGGCCGGCGAGCCGCCGCGTCACGTCAATCTGACCATGCGCGCCCTGCCCGACAATGGCGGCCGGATTTCGGTTTCGGTCACCCCCGCCCCCGCCCCTTCGGGCCAGGTCGACGAGATCGGCCTGCGCAGCCGCGAAAGCTTCGAGGATATCGCCCGGGGCCTGTTCGAGGCCGCCCGGGTCACCGGGCTCGAGCTTGAACTCGCGATGGTCGACTTCTCGGGCCTGGACGTCGTCCGCGACCAGCTGTCGCCTCGCGAGGCCCACGCCCTGGACGTCAAGCTGGCCGGCGCGGTGCGGGCCGAGTCGCACGCCGGCGGCATGGCCACGCGGCTGTCGTCCGAACGCTTCGCCCTGGTGCGGACCAAGTCCGACCATCCCGATGACATGGCCCAACGCCTGACCAAGTCCACGACGCTGACGGCCACCGCCCATGTCGTGCCGCTGGACGCCGGCGTCGCCCCGGCCCGCGGGCTGAAGGCCCTGCGCTACGCCTTGGACGATTTCCTTCGCGAGGGGCTGAAGGACTCCCCCCCGATCAGCCTGTCGGAAGCCATGAACCGCTCGGTCAAGCGCACCCTGGCCAAGGCCGGCGCCCTGGGCGTGGCGGTCAGCCAGCGGCGGTTCACCTTGGCCTACCAGCCGGTGGTCAACCTGGCGACGGGGATCGCCCATCACCACGAGGCCTTGGTGCGCTTCGAGGACGGCGGCAGCCCGTTCCAGTTGATCCGCATGGCCGAGGAGCTCGACCTGATCGAGGAGCTGGACCACGCGATCGCCGAGATGGCCGTCCAGCGTCTGGCCGGCGACCGGACGGGCGCCATCAAGCTGGCGGTCAATGTCTCGGGTCGGACGATCGTCAACGAGGGCTTCGTCGATCACATCGGCCGCCTGCTGGCCAAGCATGACAAGGCCAAGGGTCGCCTGATCTTCGAGATCACCGAATCCAGCGCCATCGACGATCTGCCCCGCGCCAACCAGCATATCCAGGCCCTCCGAGGCCTCGGCTCACTGGTGTGCCTGGACGATTTCGGGGCTGGAGCCTCGTCCTTCGCCTATCTGCAGGAACTGAGCCTGGACATCGTCAAGATCGACGGCCGCTATGTGCGCGAACTGGCCGGCAGCGGCCGCGACGGAGCCATGGTCCGCCACCTGGTCCAGATGTGCCGCGACCTGAATATCCGCACCGTCGCCGAGATGGTCGAGACCGTCGAGGTCGAGGAGGTCGTCCGCAAGGCCGGGGTCGATTTCGCCCAGGGCTGGCTGTTCGGCAAGCCGGCCGACAAGCCGCAGCCGGCGTTGAAGGTGGCCTCCGTCACCCCGGCAGCACGGCGGGCCGGGATTTCGGAAGGCTGGGGCTAACCCCTATTTGCCGGCCTTGGTCTTGACTACGTAGTCGTCCACCACGCGGTCCAGCACGACCAGCGGCGTCATGCCGGCCAGCAGGCCCGCGTCGTGGAACTGGCGGATGTCGAACCGCTTGCCCAGCGCCTTGCGAGCCCGTTCGCGGGCCCTCAGCCAGGTGATCTTGCCGATCATGTAGCTGCAGGCCTGGCCCGGCCAGACCACGTAGCGTTCGATCTCGGTGATCGTGCCGCTCTCCTCGTCACCCATGGTCTCGGCCATGTACTTGACCGCCTGTTCGCGGCTCCACCTCTTGTGGTGCATGCCACTGTCGACCACCAGGCGCACGGCCCGGAACAGGGCGTCGTGCAGCATGCCGATATGGCCGAAGGCGTCGTCCTTATAGATGCCCATCTCGACGGCCAGCTGCTCTGTATAGAGCGCCCAGCCCTCGGTGTAGCCGGAATTGCCGATGGTCTTGCGGATCAGCGGCAGGCCCTTGGCCTCGTTCGAGATCGACAGCTGCAGGTGGTGACCCGGGACGCCCTCGTGGACGGTCAGGGTGGTGAGCAGATATTTCGGCTGCTCGGCGGTGTCACGCAGATTGATCCAGTAGATGCCCGGACGCTTGCCATCCAGCGACGGCGAATTGTAGTAGCCGCCCGGCGCGCCGGCCTCGATGGCCTTGGGCACGCGGCGGATCTCCAGCGGGGCCTTGGGCAGTTCACCGAAATAGGCCGTCAGCTGCTTGTCGATCCACTTGGCCTTGGCGTTGAGGTCGGCGATCAGCTGTTCCTTGGCCGCGTCGGTATTGGCGTAGATCTGGGCGGGATCGGTGGCCAGGGCGCGCATCTTCTCGCCCGCCGTGCCCTTGGTGATCCCCCGGCTCTTGAACAGCACGTCGATCTGCGCCGACAGCGACTTGACCAGGTCCAGACCCAGCTGGTGAATCTCGTCCGGCGTGATGCTCGAGGTCGTGTAGTTCTTCAGCGACACGGCGTAGTAGTCGTCGCCGTTCTTCAGCCGCCAGACGCCGGCGTCATGGGTGGCCTTGGGGCGGACGCTTTCCAGCAGGGCGATCTGGCGCTTGAGGGCGGGCAGCACCGAGGTCTCGTAGATCCTGGTCGCCTCGCCGGCCCAGTCGCCGGGGATGGTCTTGGCCTTGGTCCGGCGGGCCACCGAAAGCACCAGCGGCGCCTCGGCGACGGGCGTGCCGGCGAAGGCCTTCATCTGGATCAGGGCCTTGTCGATCACGAAGTCCGGCGGGATCACGCCGTCGGCGAAGTCGCGGGCGGCGATGGCTGACTCCTGGTCCATCAGCCGGGCAAAGGCCTCCAACCGCGACAGATAGGCGTCGGCGTCTTCCTTGGTCTCGATGGCGTGCTGGGTGTCGAGGAAGTCGGGACAGGACTGGTAGGAGCCGGTCAGCTGGCTGAGCACATAGGGCGCGCCGGAGCCGCCGCCGGCATAGCTGAACTTGCTGTTGCCCTCATCCTGCACGGCTAGGGTGAACTCGACGGTATCGTAATTGACCCCGTCCATGCCGGTCAGGGCCTTGCGGTCTATGGCGCGCAGGTCGGCCAGCTGCTGCCTGGTCTGGGCGACGCCGGCGGCGATGGCGGCGGACGAGCGGTCGGCCAGCAGCGACTTGGTCCAGGCCAGGTCGCCGACGTCCATGCCCAGGCCCGTGGTGGTCTCGGGCGACTGGCGCAGGGTCTTGGCCATGAAGGCGTCGAACAGGGCGTTCAGCCTGGCCGCCTCGCCGGTGGCGGCGGCGGCGGCGGGCGCGTCGGCCAGGGCCAGGCTGGGCGCGCTGGCGGCGAAGCCCGCCGCGACGGTGGACAGCAGCATCTGACGACGGTTTTGCATGGCGTGGGTCCCCTTGCCCTGGATCTAGCTGGGCAAAGGCCTAGAGGGCCTTGCCCGGCGCGGCAACGGCGGCGGCATTAATTTCCCGTCATCTTGCGGCCAAGCGCATGTTTCATGCGGCGGACCGTGTCAGCTCAAGGTCACGAACAGCTCGTTCTCGATCACCCACTGGCCGGTGATCTTGCGCCAGGTCGCCAGATAGGTCCCGCTTGTATCCGCCACGCCGCGCGTCGTGCCGACCCAGGTTCCGTGCTCGGCGGCCCGGTCGCCCTGGGCGTCGCTCACGACCCGTTCGGTGGTGCGGACATAGGCGACGAAGGCCGGGTCGGTGAACTGGCTGGCGAAGGCGGCCAGCACGTCGTCGCGACCCAGGATCAATGACCCGTCGCCGACGATCACCTTGATGTCCAGCGCGAAGAACGGCGCCAGGCGACGCGCGTCCTTGCCGGCGATCAGCCTGTTGGTCAGCTTACGGCGGGCGGCGATGGCGTCGGTGGGCGAGGTCATGGGCAAGCGCTCGAGTTGCATGTGGCTGGCGGGCCGTACGCCGGTATAGGCTGCGCCCTGACCGTCGCAAACAGGAGGCCCCGACCGCATGTCGTCCCTGCCCGTGCTGACCACCGCACGCCTGACCCTGGCCCCGCCGGAGCGGTCCGACTTCGAGGACAGCGTCGCGCTGTGGAGCGACCCGATGGTCACCCGCCATGTCGGCGGCCGCACCTCGACGCCGGAGGAGAGCTGGGCGCGCCTGCTGCGGGCCCGCGGCCTGTGGTCGTTGCTGGGCTACGGCTATTGGGGCGTGCGCGAGACGGCCACCGGCCGCTATGTCGGCGAGGTGGGGTTCGCCGACTTTCACCGGGCGCTGGAGCCGTCGATCGACGGAATTCCCGAGATGGGCTGGGTGCTGGCGCTCTGGGCGCATGGGCAGGGCCTGGCGTCGGAGGCCGTGACGGCGGGCCTGGCCTGGGGCGAGACGGTGTGGGGCGAGGGTCCCGTGGTCTGCATCATCGATCCGGACAACGCCCCGTCGCTGAAGCTGGCAAGGCGCATGGAGTTCGTCGAGGTGGCGCGGACGATCTACAAGGACGGACCGACGGTGCTCTTGCGGCGGGGCTAGAGCATTTCCCGACCTGACTGCGTCAAGCCGTGAGCTCTAATCTTCTGTTTTGACGCATTTTTCTTCACGCGAACCGGAACCACTTCGCTCGAAAAATGCTCTAGGGCCTGGTGACGATTTAGGATTCCCGTCGAGAGGCGGTTCTGATTCAACGCTGCTTTTTGGAGGCGGTGTTGGAAGGCGAAGTTCTTCGGGACGATCAGTGGGCTCGGATCGAGCCATTTGTGCCGGGCGGGCGCAAGGGCAAGC
>NZ_JAFCUB010000031.1:0-48606 GCF_049896325.1 Caulobacter sp. DWP3-1-3b2 | reverse complement strand
CTGGACGACATCCTGTGGCTCAACAGGCTCCACAACCACACGCCTCGAAAGTGCCTGGGCTTCCAGACACCCGCCGAGGTCTACGCCCTGTTGCACTTCAAGTGTGAATCCACATCCCGGCATTCGCCGGGATGAGCGGTGAAGAAGCAGGGCGCCGCAGCGGCATCGGTCCGCGATAGACCAGCCGCCACAGCCACTCCAGCGGCCCCAGGGTGAAGCGCGCCATCCACCAGCGCGACCACAGGATCTGGGCCGCCCAGATCGCCACCACCGCGCCGGCCAGGAACGGGCGATCGACCTTGCCATACAGGCTGGGACCGCGCCCGCCATAGAGCAGGCCGGTCATCAAGATCGACTGGGTCAGATAGTTGGTGAAGGCCATCTGACCGACCGGGGCCAGGATCGCCGGGATCGTCTTCCAGGCCTTGACGCGCGCCGCCATCACCATAAGGCCCACATAGCCCAGGCTGACCACCGGGGCGGTGGCGCCCTGCAGCCAGCGGGCCATGGCGCGGACCGGCCAGGCGTGGCTGGGCAGGACCGTGTAGACGGCCTCGGCGACGCCAACGATCACCAGCGCGCCCAAGCCCGCCGCGATCAAGCCGCGATAGGCGCCGCTCGACGCCTTGCCGCTCAGGACGCCAAGCTTGTAGAGCCCCATGCCGATCAGCATCAGCGCCAGCACCGTCAGCGGCCAGATCGGCGGCCAGCGGGTGAACGAGCCAAAGACGAAGTCGCCATAGTCCTTGGCGTTCTGCACGAGGGACTGGCTGAAGGTCCCGCCATACTGCAACGCATCGGCGTGCACGCCGGCCAGGAACCGGCTCATCGCCGCGGCGGGCGGATCGCCGCCGCCCTTGGCCGTATGCTCGAGCATCTTGTAGCCGCCCCAGGCCGAAAGCCCGACGTGCAGGCCAACCCCCGCTTGCAGCAGGCGCCTTGGCGACCAGGACCGGGCCCAAAGGGCCACCAGGCCGACGATCGCATAGGTGTTGAGCACATCGCCCTGCCAGATCAGGAAGCCGTGGATCAGGCCGATGGCCAGCAGACTGACCAGGCGCAGCAACAGGATCCGCCGCCTATCCCTGTCGTCGCCCTCGCCGCCGACCAGGATGATCGAGGCGCCAAACAGCATGGCGAACAGCGAATAGAACTTCTGCTGGAAGAATACCTGAGTGACGAACCAGACCGCCACCGAGGCCGGCGCCATGCCGTGCGGCCACAGGGTCAGGCTGGTCGCGACCGATTCAGGGACCGCCGCCAGCGGGATGTTGCACAGCAGGATGCCCAGGATCGCCAGACCCCGAAGGGAGTCCAGCAGAACAATACGATCCTTGACCATGCGAAACGTCCCCGACCCACGCCCCGATCCTGAACCGGACGCGGGCTTGCGACAACCCAGGGTTTTTCAGATCGGCGAGGCCTCGGGTCCCTGACGCGGCACGCAGGCCAGGACCACCGCGCCGGTGATCATGAACAGGGCCGAGACCGCCACGGCGACGCGCTGGTCGCCAATCCAGCGGGTGCCCACGGCGATGACCAGAGGCGCCATGAAGGCCGTGGCCTTGCCCGACAGGGCATAGAGCCCAAACCACCGTCCGCTCTCGCCGGCCGGCGCCAGCTGCGCCATCCAGGCCCGCAAGCTGGCCTGGGCCGGACCGAAGGTCAGGCCGACGAATAGCGAGAAGCCCAGAAATACCCGCTCGGGCAAGCTGGAGAACAGGGCTCCACCGGCGATCGGCGGGGCGACGTGCAGCACGAAGAACAGGCTGTCGCGGCCGACCATTCCGACCCCGAAGGCACCAAACAGCACCACGCCGGTGGCAATCAGCACGGTGGCCTTGGAGCCAAGCTTCTGATCGATCCGGCCGCCGATGAAGGTGCCGATGCCCGCAGTGATCGACAGGGCGATGGCGTAGAAACCCAGCTGGGTCGTCGTCCAGCCGAACATCCCGGCGGCCAGGACGCCGCCAAAGGCGATGAAGCTGGAAATGCCGTCGCCGATCAGCATCCGGCCGACCAGGAAACGCAGCATCCAGGGCTTTCCGGGCAGAGAGCGCAACGTCGCCCACAGCTCCACCAGCGGCTTCTTCTCGGTGGTCGTGGCGGGCGGTCGCGGGGCGGTGATCATCAGCGGCCAGGAGAAGATCAGGAACCACACGGCCACTAGCGGGCCGACGATGCGGTCGGGCTCGTGCAGGGCCTTGGACAGGCCCAGCATCGGGACGTCCGGCAACGAGAAGCACAGCAACACGATGAACAGGGTGACGAGCGCCCCGACATAGGCCAGGGCCCAGGCCGAGCCGGACAGGCGCCCAACCTCGCCCGGCTTGGCGACCAACGGCAGCAGGGCGTTCATCACCGAGCCGCTGAGCTCGGCGGAGACACTGGCCACCACCAGGCAGGCCAGGACCGGCAGAATGCGGCTCGCATCGCCGGGAACCGCCTGCCAAAGGGCGGCGCTGGCCAGGACGAAGGGCACGGCCAGGCCGATCAGCCAGGCACGCGGATTGCGCCGGGCGTCGACCGATGCCCCGACCAGCGGGCTGAACACCGCGATCATCAGGCCGGCGACCGCGCCCGCATAGCCCAGCAGGCTCTGGCCCCTGGCGGCGTCGCCGATGAAGCCGGCGGCGAAATAGGGGGTGAAGATGAAAGTCGCGATCAGCGCCCAATAGGGTTGCTGCGCCCACTCGTAGAGCGCCCAGGCGGCCCGCCGCCGATCACCTTTGTCCATGAGCCTTCCCCCAACTGAAGCGTCGCTTATACGCGAAGCTTCTGCGGCCGGGGACACGCACATGTGCGTGTCCCCGATCAGATCTAGGAAGCGCTCGCCAGTCCCCGGAGCGCCGCGTTGGCGATGGTCAGCTTGGCGAAGGTCCAGCCGCCGCCGGCTTGCTCGATGTCCTCCACCGTGCGCCTGGCGGCGCGGACGGTGTCGGCGCGCATGGCGGCCCACGAGGTGGTCGCCGCCTTGGCCGAGGGCTCGTCGTCGCCGGCTTGGGCGTTGGCCGAGAACTTCAGCACCGCCTGGGTGATGGCGGTCTGCTCGGCCAGCATGTCCTCGATCAGCCGGCGCACGGCCAGCCGCTCGAAGGGGTCGCCGCCGATGAACGAGCCGGCCGCGCCGCGCAGGCGGTCGAAGCCAAAGGCGGCGCCGACCTGGTGATAGAGCCGGGCGACATTCTGCACCGACCAGCTGGAGGCGTTGGCCAGATCGACAAGGTCGGCGGCCGTCGTCAGGGGCTGCAGGGCGGCCACGCTCTGAGCCAGGGCCTCGGGCGCGCCGTCGGCGACATAGGCCTTGGCGCGCTTGGCCACGGTTTTCTGCTCGAACGGCGAGAAGATGCTCGCGCCCAGAACAGCTAGCGTCTTGACCGACGGCCCATAGGCCTCGACCAGTGTCTTGACGCTGGACTTGTCGCGGAAAGCCCGGCGGGCCAGCCAGAAGGTCAGGCTGCGCAGGGCGTAGGCCAAGGCCTTGTAGAGCGCCAGCTGGCCGCTGGCCGAGGCCTTGCCGTCCAAGGCCGACACCCGGTTCCACAGCGCGTCGACGCCGAGGATTTCGCGGGAGGCGGCGAAGGCGATGACCAGGGCCTTGGTGTCGCAGCCGGCCGCGGCCCGCAGGCGGCTCGGGAAGGTTGGGCCACAGATGTTGATCATCCGGTTGTCGAGCACCGTGGCGATGATCTCGCGCTTCAGCCGATGGCGTTGCATCTCGTCGGCGTACTGACCAAGCGCCGGCGGGAAATAGCCCTCCAGCGTCGCCTCGAACCACGGATCGTCGGGCGCTTCAGACGCCACGATGTCGTCGAACAGGTCGATCTTGCCATAGGCCAGCAGCACCGCCAGTTCGGGCCGGGTCAGACCCTTGCCGGCCTTGGCGCGCTCGGTCAGGACCGCCGCCTCGGGCAGGCCCTCGACCCGACGATCCAGTCGGCCCTTGGCTTCCAGCGCCGTCATGAACTTGGCGTGGGAATCGATCTCCGACACCGCGTCGCTCTCCATCAGCGACAGGGCCAGGGTCTGATCGTAATTGTCGGCCAGCACGTGGCTGGCGACGTCGTCGGTCATGGTCGGCAACAGCTGGTTGCGGGCCTCGCGGGTCAGCTTGCCGCCGCGCTCCAGAATCCCGGTCAGGATCTTGATATTGACCTCATGGTCGGAGCTATCGACCCCGGCCGAGTTGTCGATGGCGTCGGTGTTGATGTGACCGCCCGCCCCTCCCGCGCCCATCTGCGCGAACTCGATCCGACCGGCTTGCGTCAAACCAAGATTGGCGCCCTCGCCCACCACCTTGACCCGCAGGTTCGCGCCGTTGACGCGGATGGCGTCGTTGGCCTTGTCGCCCGCATCGGCCTGGCTCTCGCCCTTGGCCTTCACATAGGTGCCGATGCCGCCGAGATAGAGCAGCTCGGCCCTGGACTTGAGGATCGCGGTCAACAGCTCGGCCGGCGACACCACCTGCGCCTTGAGCTCGAACAGCGCCTGGACCTCAGGCGTCAGGGTGATGGTCTTCAGCGAGCGGGCGAAGACCCCGCCACCCTTGGAGATCAGGCTCTTGTCATAGTCCTCCCACGACGAGCGCGGCAGCTTGAACATCCGCTCGCGCTCGGCCCAGGAGGTAGCGGGATCCGGATCGGGGTCCAGGAAGATGTGGCGGTGATCGAAGGCGGCCAAGAGCTTGGTCTGCTTGGACAGCAGCATGCCGTTGCCGAACACGTCGCCGCTCATGTCGCCGACGCCGACCACGGTGAAGGGCTGGGTCTGGATGTCCTTGCCCAACTCGCGGAAGTGGCGCTTGACCGCCTCCCACGCGCCCTTGGCGGTGATGCCCATGACCTTGTGATCATAGCCGACCGAGCCGCCCGAGGCGAAGGCGTCGCCCAGCCAGAAGCCGTAGTCCTCGGCCACGCCATTGGCGATGTCGGAGAAGGTGGCCGTGCCCTTGTCGGCGGCGACAACCAGATAGGGATCCTCACCGTCATAGGCGATGACGCCGGCTGGCGGGACCACCTTGTTTTCGGGATCGATGTTGTCGGTGATGTCCAGCAAGCCCGACAGGAAGGTCTTGTAGGCGCGGATCGCCTCGGCCTGGATAGCGTCGCGATCGCCGCCGCGCGGCAGGTTCTTCGGGAAGAAGCCGCCCTTGGAGCCGACCGGCACGATCACCGCGTTCTTGACCTGCTGAGCTTTCACCAAGCCCAGCACCTCGGTCCGGAAGTCGTCGCGGCGATCGCTCCACCGCAGGCCGCCCCGGGCCACGGGGCCAAAGCGCAGATGCACGCCTTCGACGTGCGGAGCCGAAACATAGATCTCGCGATAGGGCTTGGGCGCCGGCAGGTCCTCCAGCTCACGCGAGGCGATCTTGTAGCTGATATAGGGCTTGGCCTCGCCGTCCTCGCCCAGTTGAAAGAAGTTGGTCCGCTGGATCGCGCCGACCAGGGCGGCGATGCGGCGCAGGACGCGATCGGCGTCCAGGCTTTCCACGGCCTGCAGCGCCTCGCCGATCTTGGCCTCGACGGCCTTGGCCTGTTCCTTGCGGGCCGCGAGGTCGGCGTGGACAGCCGGGTCGAACTTGATGCGGAACAGGTCGAGGATCAGGCGGGTGACGCCGGGATTGTCCGACAGGGCCTGCTCCTGCACGCCCTGGCTGGGGTCCAGCCCGGTCTGCTGGCGATATCGGGCCAGGGCCCGAACCAGGGCCGCCTCGCGCCAGCCCACGCCGAGCTCCAACACCAGCCGGTTGAAGCCGTCGCTCTCGGCGCGCCCGGTCCAGATGGCCACGAAGGCCGCCTCGAAGGCCGCCTTGACGTCACCGAACGACAGGTGCTCGCCCTGTTCGTCCCGGAGGGTGAACTCGTGCACCCAGACCTTGGCGTGTGTTCCGTCTGCCGGCGACAGCTTGAAGCCGTTCTCGATCAGCGCCTTCAGGCCCATGTGCTCGAGGATCGGCAGCACATCGGCCAGGGGCGCGGCGGCGCCAGGGCGATAGAGCTTGAAGCGGAAGGTCAGCTTGTCATCATCGGCCAGGTGGAAGGCGCGCACGCGGACGGCCTCTGCGGCGTCCAGGTCGTCGACGACGGCGATGTCGGCCAGGGCCTCGACGGAGTCGTATTGGTCGCGATATCCAGGCGGGAAGGCGGTCTGATAGCGGGCCAGGGTCTGGGCGACGCGGCCGGGGGCGCCGCCATCGCGCACGGCGGCTTCGAACCGGTCTTCCCAGGTACGCGCTGTCTCGGCGATCTCGGTTTCCAGAGCGGCGAGGTCGGGATCGCCATGCCTGCCGGGCGTGACGCCGAGCACGTAATGCACGCGCGCCAGGGGCGCGTCGGAGAAGCTGGGATAGTAGGCGCTGACACGGCCCTCGAAGGCGTCTGCCAGAATCTTGCCGGCCCGCTCGCGTACGCCGCTGTCATAGCGCTCGCGCGGCACGAACATCAGCACCGAGATGAAGCGGTCGAACGGGTCGCGGCGAGCGAACAGCCGCACGCGCGGCCGATCGTAGAGGTGCAGCACCCCCAGCGCCATGGTCAGAAGCTCGTCCTCGGGCGTCTGGAACAGCTCGTCGCGCGGCCAGGTCTCGAGGATGTTGCGCAGCCGCTTGCCATTGTGGCTGTGGGGATCCTTGCCGGCTTCGCTGAGCACGTGCTCGACCTTGCGGCGGATCACCGGCACCTCGTGGGCGGGGGTCTCGTAGGCCTCGGCCGTGAACAGGCCCACGAAGCGAACCTCGCCCGAGGCCTTGCCGTCGGGGCCATAACGGCGGACGCCGACATAGTCCATGTAGCCGCGGCGATGGACCTTGGAGCGCAGGTTCGACTTGGCCACCACCAGGGGCGCGCCCAGCAGCAGGTGGTCGCGGACCTGGGGCGAGAGGATCGCCGGCTCGCTCTCGCGGCGCAGCACCGTGCGGGTCTGGTCGCGCAGCACGCCCAGGCTGCCCTCGGGCTGATACAGTGGCTCTTCGGCCGCATAGCCGCCGGCGCTGGTGCGCGGATATTCGTAGACCCGCGCGCCCAGGAACACAAAGTGGTCGCCCTCCAGCCAGTCGAGGAAGGCCAGGCTCTCGGCGCGTTCGGCCTCGGGGATGGCCTGGGGCGTGTCGCGCAAGGCGTCGATCGTCCGGCGCATCAGCGCCTTCATGGCGTCGAAGTCGTCGACCGCCAACTGGACGTCGGCCAGGGTCTCGCGGACGGCGCCGATCAGGGCGGCCTCGCGATCCTCGCCCACCGGGGCCATATAGACCTGGATCATCGAGCAACGGCCGGCGGCGGTCTCCACCACCGGGTGGAACATGGCGCGGACAGAGAAGCCCTGCTCGGCGATGGCGCCCATGATGCTATCGACCAGGAACGGCCGGTCGGGCTGGACGATTTCCAGCAGGTCGGTCTTCAGCTCGCCGCCGTCAGCGGCACGGATCCGGATCGCGACGGGATCGGAAGCGGCCTCTCCAAAGCGCCAGAAGTCGATCAAGGCGGCGGCGATGTCGGCGGCGGTGAAGCCGGGCAGTTCCTCCGCCGACCAGTCTTCCTGCGCTTGGGCGGCGAACTGGCGAACTGGCTCGGTCAACGCGCCCTGACCGAGCGCCACCCCGAAGGCGGCCACCAAGCCGTCCGATTGAGCTGCCGTCGCCTTGGGGTCAAGTTTTGCACCGACCATAGGATTTCCTCGCGAATTTTTGGCGACAACGTAGCCTTTACCGGCTCGGTTTCAACCGCAACCTCGGAAAGTGGAACAAGATTTTGCCAGTAAGAAACCCGTGGCCCGGACACGGAAGCGCCGCCGGTGGGGGGAAACCGGCGGCGCAGGCCCGCCGGGGGGGCGGCGGGCGGTTCCGCGTTCGACGCGCCATGAAATGCGGTCTGCGTCGCGCGGGGTCGGCGTGGGGGGACACCGACAAGGCCTAGATAGGAAGCCCATTTGGGATGTTAAGGCCCCTTGGTCGCGTTCTGTCGTGAACCTCAAGCTTGGCCCGGCTTTTTCGGCGAGCCGGCCCGTGGAGAGTCGAGAGAATCGCCGCTGGGGTCGCCGTCTTCCGACAACAGGATGGCGATCCAGCGCGTGCCCTCGAACTGGGCCAGGATCAACATCGCCGCCACGGTGAGCGGGGTCGACAGGAACATGCCGGTCACGCCCCACAGCGCGCCCCAGACCGCCAGCGACAGCAGCACCACCGTAGGGTCCATGTTCAGGCTCTCGCCCTGCATGCGCGGATAGATGACATTGCCAACGATGAAAAAGATCAGTTCCAGCGCGCCGAACAGCAGCAAGGCGGGGAGGAAGGTGTCGGGAAACTGCACGAGGGCGAAAATCGGCGGCAGGATGCAGCCCACCGCGCCGCCCAGGATCGGAATATAGGCGGCGATGAAGATCAGGAAGGCCCAGAACAGCGCATTGTCCAGGCCGATCAGCATCATCACCGCCCAGGAGGCCGCGGCGATCATCAGGCCGGTGACGGTCTGGATCCACAGATATTGCTCGACGCCGTTGCGGATGCGCTGGAAAAGCTGCATCGCGCCGTCGCGCTCGGCGTGATGGGGATAAAGCGCCACGATCTTGCGGCCAAAACCCCGCCGGGAAGCGATGATGAAACCCAGATAGATCAGGACGAGGATCGCGCTCGACGCGAAATTCTGCAAGCTCTGAGCGGCGGCGCCGGCGTATTTCGAGGGATTGATCTGGTTGACCAGCTCACCGATGGTCGGCGCCACCTTGATCCCCACCAGTGAGGCCAGCTTGGCGATCACCCCATTCAGGCGCGGTGCGTATTCGCGCATCTGCAGCACGAACCCCGCGCCATTGGCCGTCACCACCCAGACCGCCAGGCCGAACAACAGGATGGACAGGATCAGCGCGGTCGGGAGCGCCAGGTTCCTGGGATAGGCCGGCACGCGTTCGGTCAGCACCCGGGCGAAGCTGTCGATCATCATCGCCAAGAACACGGCCAGGGCCAGCGGGGTGAGGATGCCCCGCATCCAATAGAGGCTGGCGGCCCCGGCGATGACCGCCAGGAACACCAGGGCGTTGCGGCCGGTGATCGAAGGCGAAATGGTCATCGGCGGAATCTCTCTAACGAAGCGTCTGTAAAAGACCGGCGCCACATTGCGCGAGCCGATTGGCGCGGCGCAAGGCCGGGGCTACGGTTAAGCCCTCAATGTGAAGGACGTTGCGTATGACCCTGGTGATTGCCGAAGGTGAAATCCTGCTCGGACTCGGTGAAGGCCCCGTGACCCAGAGGTTGGACCGCTCCAATCGCCATGGCGTCGTGGCCGGCGCGACGGGCACCGGCAAGACCGTGACCCTGCAGATCATGGCCCAGGCCTTCTCCGACGCCGGCGTCCCGGTGTTCGCCGCCGACGTGAAGGGCGACCTGTCGGGCATCGCCATGGCCGGCGTCCCCAACGACAAGATGCTGGCCCGCGCCGCGTCCATGGACATGGCGCTGATCCCATCAGCGCCGCCGGTCGTGTTCTGGGACCTGTTTGGCCTGAAGGGCCACCCGATCCGCACGACCATCTCGGAGATGGGGCCGGTGCTGCTGTCACGGCTGCTGGAGCTGAACGATGTGCAGGAGGGCGTGCTGACCGTCGTTTTCCACGTCGCCGACAAGGACGGGCTGCTGCTGCTGGACCTGAAGGACCTGCAGGCTGCGCTGAAATATGTCGCTGACCACGCCGCCGAGATCGGCACCCAGTACGGCAATGTCGCGCCCGCCACGATCGGGGCCATCCAGCGCAAGCTGCTGACCCTGCAGAGCCAGGGGGCCGAAAACTTCTTCGGCGAGCCGGCCCTGAAACTGGCCGACATCATGCGCACCGACGTGGCCGGGCGCGGCTATGTCAACCTGCTGGCCGCCGACACGCTGATCCAGTCGCCCAAGCTCTATTCGACCTTCCTGCTGTGGTTGCTGTCGGAGCTGTTCGAGGAACTGCCCGAAGTGGGCGACCCGGAAAAGCCCAGGCTGGTGTTCTTCTTCGACGAGGCTCATCTGCTGTTCAACGACGCCGAAAAGCCGCTGCTGGAGAAGATCGAGCAGGTCGTGCGGCTGATCCGCTCCAAGGGCGTTGGCATCTATTTCGTCACCCAGAACCCGTCCGACATCCCCGACGCGGTGCTGGGCCAACTGGGCGCGCGCGTCCAGCACGCCCTGCGCGCCTACACTCCCGCCGATCAGAAGGGTCTGAGGGCCGCCGCCCAGTCGTTCCGGGTCAATCCCGCCTTCGACACCGCCGAGACCATCCAGGCCCTGGGCGTGGGCGAGGCCCTGGTCTCGACGCTCGACGCCAAGGGCGCGCCCTGCGTGGTGCAGAAGACGCTCATCCGCCCGCCGGCGTCGCGGCTCGGACCGGTGACGCCCGAGGAACGCGCGGCCCTGATCGCCAGGAGTCCTGTCGCCGGCCTTTACGACACGACCCTGGACCGCGCCTCGGCCTATGAGACCCTGCAGGGCCGGGCCGCCCAGGCCCAGCAACAGGCGGACGCCGCCGCCGACCAGGTTGAACTGGACCGGCGGCGCGCCGCCCAGGACAAGGTTCGGCAACGCGAAGAGGCGCAGGAAGCCCGCGCCACCCCGCGTCCCCGCGCCTCCAGTCGTCAATCGATGGGCGAGACCTTCGCCAAATCCCTGCTGCGCACTATCGCCAGCCAGGCCGGGCGCGAGATCATGCGGGGCCTGCTCGGTGGCATGTCGCGACGACGGTAGGGACCGGACGACCGCGCGTCAGGCCGCCTTCCGGCGACGTGGCTTCTTGGTCGTGGGCTCTGGCGGCGTTGCGATCTCCGGCCCTGGCGACACGGGGGCCACGCTGGCCAGGGTCCAGGCCGACAGGGTGTCGACCGGGGCGGGGCGGCCAATAGCGTAGCCCTGAAGTTCGGCGCAGTCTTCCCCGCGCAGGAAATCGATCTGCTCCTGGGTCTCAACGCCCTCGGCCACGCACGGGATGTCCAGGCTTCGGCCCAGACCCAGAACGGCCCGAACGATCACCGTGGCGCGGTCGTCGCGATGGATGTTCTCGACAAAGCTCTTGTCGATCTTGATCTTGTCGAACGGAAAGGACTGCAGGGTCGATAGCGACGAGAACCCCGTGCCGAAGTCGTCCATGGCGATCCGCACGCCCAGCGCCTTCAAGCGGCGCAGGTTGTCGAGCGCCCGCTGATAGTCCTTGAACAGAGCGCTTTCGGTGATCTCAAGCTCGAGACGCCTGGGCGACAGGCCGGTTTGCACCAAGACCTCGTGCACCAGCTTGGGCAGGTCGGGCTGGTTCAATTGCAACGGCGACAGGTTCACGGCGATGCGCAGCGGCCGCTCCCAGGTCACGGCGTCGGCGCAGGCGCGGCGCAGCACCCACTCGCCAAGCTGGCCGATCAGGCCGTTCTCCTCGGCGACCGGAATGAAGTCCAGCGGCGGGATCATGCCGCGCACCGGATGCTTCCAGCGCACCAGAGCCTCGAAGCCGCACACCTCGCCGTTCGAGGCGCGGGCTAGCGGTTGATAGTAGACCACCAGCTCTTCGTCGATGATCGCCTGGCGCAGTTCGCGGGCCATGGTGCGACGCTCTCGGATCGAGTCGTCCATCTCGCGCTTGAAGAAGCGATAGGCGCCGCGACCGCTTTCCTTGGCGCGGTAGAGCGCCATGTCGGCATTGGCCAGCAGGGCCTCGGCGGTGCGGCCATCGTCCGGAAACAGGCTGACGCCCAGGCTGGCGCCCATGACCAGATCCTGGCCCTCGTAGCTGGCGGGAAGCGCCAGGGCCTCGAGCAGACGGCCGGCCAGTTCGGCGGCGGCGACAGGCTGGTCGCCGGCCGCGACCTGGACGATGATGAACTCGTCGCCGCCGAGGCGCGCGGCGAACGACGGCGCGGTCAAAGCGTCCTGCAGACGGCGCGCGGTCTCGACCAGCAGGGCGTCACCGGCATGGTGGCCGTGCAGGTCGTTGGCTTCCTTGAAGTGATCCAGGTCGATGCAGATCAGCGACAGGCTCTCGCCCGAGGCCTCGACGCGCTCGAGCGCGGCGGCCAGACGGGTCTGGAGCGAATTGCGGTTGGGCAGGCCGGTCAGGCCGTCGTGCTCGGCCAGGTAGCGAATCTTTTCCTCGGCCGAGCGGCGTTCGCGCAGGTCGCGAACCGCCAGCACGGTCAGGCCCGACGTCTCGGTCCGCGCGCCGTCGTCCATCAGGCGCGAGAACACCTCGACCGGGATCGGACGTTCGCCGTCGATCGGTTGCAGTGCGCCTTCCCGGCGCACGCCCTCGCGGGTGGGCGCTTCGCCGTCGAAGGTCAGCATGGCCGCGAGCGGCGCGCCCATGATGGCGTCCAGATCGGCGCCGATCAGCTCGCAAAAGGCGGCGTTGGCGTCGTTGATCTTGCCGTCCTGAACCACGACGATGCCTTCATAGGCCGCGTTGGCCATGCGGCGGATGCGGTCCAGAGCCGACCGGCTGGTCTGGGACTCGATGGCGACGGCGCCCAGACCGCCGAGGATGATCATGGTGGTGATCGAGATCACAGCCAGCGTCAGTATACCGCCCGACAGCAGTTGGTCAGGAACGATGATGGCCGAATCCGGGACGATGGTGATCGCGCCCATGCCGGCGAAGTGGAGCGAGCAGACGCCGAGCGTCAGCAAGGCGCCGCCGCCGACCTGCTTGAGCAGGCTGCGAGCTCGCCCTGCCGCCAGGAGGGACAGGGTCGCGCCACAGACGCCAACCAGCACGGAGACGGCCACCATGACCTGCTCCCACTGGACGACGCCCTGGGTCACGAAGGCCGACATGCCGGTGTAGTGCATGGCCGCGACACCCATGCCAAGCACCAGGCCGCCAGCGAAGTCGTTGGTCTTGGTGCGCTGAGCCGAGGCCACGGCGAAGCCGCAGGCCATGAACATCACCGAGATCATCAGGGACAGCAGCGTGCCCGTGGGGCTGTAGCCCGTCTTCAGCCCAGGGGTATAGGCGACCATGGCGATGAAGTGAGTCGCCCAGACGCCCGATCCCGACACCAGACCGGTCAGCAGGAGCCACGCGGCCCGCACCACGCCCTTGGCTCCGCGCATGCGGGAATAGAGCCGGAACGCCGTGAAGCAGGCGGCGAAACAGATCAGCCCAGCGACGACGACTAGTCGCAGGTCATGTTCCCTCGTCAGGCAAGTCAAAACCTTGAGCACGCGCTGTTCCCCCGGGCTTACCCGTCCCCTTCTGCGTCAAAAGTTGCAAAGAAATTGTTGCGGTTATCGAAGGGAGATCTTGGGAAGCGTTACCTCGCGCTTTAGAGGCAAAGACGGTCCGGTTGATGCAAGGCCCAAACTCGCAGGCCTGGAGGCCAAGGACCACGCCGCCCAGAAGCAGTGGATAGAACGCGACGCTTGTGTCCCTCGGGAAATCGCTCAAGCCCTTTCCCGAGAAGGATTTAGGCGGGTTCCAAGCGAGTGAATCTCACCACTAGTGAGACTATGAAGCGAAGCCGCTGAACCCATCGTGACCGGTGTATAAGACGGCGGCGGCGGCAGCGCCCTGGCTGCTCTGAATGCGGGTTTCATTGCCGACAGTTAGGCCGAAATAGCCTGCGCAACCGCTGCAGGCAGCAACCTATTTCAAATAAATCGCCGAAGGGTGCCAACAAGCTGCGCGCTGCTGCGTTTCCCTTGTCACAATACAGCCAACCACGGCAGAAGCAGGCACCCCAAGGGGCCGAAAATAATCTTTTCGACACCGTTTATTTAAGGTTGGTCATCATCCTATCCTGAAGATATGGAGCTGGTAGCGCGGCGGAGGTAGCCTGCCGGCGACTTGTATACGAGGATCTAATGGAACATAGGCACGATATCAACGGGCTGCGTGCCATTGCAGTCATTGCCGTGCTGTTTTTTCACTTTAACATTGCCGGCTTTCAAGGAGGATTTGCCGGCGTAGATGTGTTCTATAATATATCCGGCTTTCTGATGACAAAGATCATCTTGAATGGTCTGGAAAACAAGTCTTTCGAACTAGGGGGCTTTGTTGGAGCCCGTGCGCGAAGGATTGTTCCAGCTTTGGCCGCAATGGGCTTTTTCATGCTGGCCATCGGGTTCTTTGTGTTGGATTCGCAGTCCTATCGAGACTTGGCGCTTGATACACTTAGCTCCGATTTTTTCGTCTCAAATTTTAAATTCTTTCGCGAGCAAGGGTATTTTGATTCCAATTCAAACACTAAGTGGATGCTTCATACGTGGTCAACCAGCCTCGAGTGGCAATTCTATCTCATATATCCTTTAAGTCTAATGATTATTTCGCGCCTGTCCAACAGTCGCTACACTTTGCAAATTGCGCTTTGGACCGGATTCGTTACCTCTCTAGCCCTTGGGATCTGGTTCACGACTACCCATCAGGCTGCGGCCTTTTATTTGCTGCCTTTCCGCGCCTGGGAAATGATCATCGGCGGCTTGGTCGCGACCCACGCACTAAGCAGCACGGCGACCGAGACGTCTACCGCGCCCGCCCGGAGGGTGAACCTCATGGTCGTCCATTTCATCGGTCTGGCGCTGATTGCATTCTCCATCATCAGGTTCAACCCCGCGACACCCTGGCCATCCTACTGGGCCGCAGTTCCGGTCCTTGGGAGCAGCTTGGTCTTGATCGCCCGGCAAAAGGACATCGGATGGGCCCAGCAGACCGTGATCAAGTCCTTGGGCGCTTGGTCCTACTCCATCTATATCTGGCACTGGCCGGTCCTTGTCCTGAGCCGGTATCTGAACTTGCCGGTCACGATCGCCTCACAGCTGGCGCTCATGACAATTATATTCGTGCTCGCCTACCTATCATACGAGCTGATCGAAAAGCCGTTCCAGGGCCGCCGCGATGGGTCCCAGACGCGTCTGTACGTGCATCCCCGCATCTTCGGCCTAGGGGCGGTGTGGCTGGTCACCATTGGCTTCGGCGTCGTCGTCGCCCTGTCCGACGGCCTGCCCACTCGTCGCTCGGTATCGCCAATCTTGATCAAGGATTACGCCGCCGCGAGCAGTGACCGGGCCTTCCCCGAAAAGTGTTCGTGGGATCGAACCAGCTTGAAGGTCAAGCCCTGCGTGGTAGGAGAGCCTAATAAGGACATCGTTTTCATTGGCGATTCCCACGCTGAGATGCTGTACCCGCGCTTTGCGGCCAACCCTCAAGGCCGCTCCTACACGTTCCTGACCCTAGGAGGTTGCCCGCCCTTGCCAGGTGTGCGCAAGGCTCGCGAAGCCGGTTCACAGTGCGATCAGTTCGTGGACCAGGCTCTGACCATCGCAACGTCCGGCCGCTACCGACGGGTGGTGCTGGCAGCCTTCTGGCCGGTCTATCTAGAGGCTCCCAGCCGCGACGACGAGGCGAACGCCAACCAATTGTGCTTTCTTGGGCCTAACGGTTGTCAGGTGGAGGCCGACCCTGCCGCATATTCTCGCGCGCTCGACGCGGCCTTCGACAAGTTGGCGCGCAGGCTATCGCTAGTTAAGGCGCAGGGCGGTGAAGTCGTCATTCTGCTGCCGACACCCTATTCGCGGCTCGACATCCCTCGCGAGATCCGCAAACGACTGTTTTGGGGCCAAGGGATCGCTTCGGTGAGCAACTTGCCGCGCGCGGAGGTGGACGCCGTGTCGGCCGAATCACGTCGCCGTCTCATGGCCCTCGCGCAGCAGTTGGACGCCCGAGTGGTCGATCCGGCTCCGTGGCTTTGTTCCACGGACCAGTGCCCGCTGACCGATCCGATGAACCGATCCTACTATGTTGACTCCAACCACATCCGCGCAAGCGTCGTGAAAACGCCGCGCTTCGGCTATCTCGACGTCATTTCGGCAAGATAGCCACCGAGCATGCGGAACGACGTCTTGACGCCATCATCGGGCACAAGGCCGCGCCATGAGATCCTTGGGGCTGGTATTTTGACGCCGAAGCTCGGGGACACCCAGCCGCCTTCGCCGAGCGCGCCGCCGCTCGCCACGCTCGTTTGGCCCGACGGGTCTAGAAGAATTTCAATCAGCGGCGCCCCGCCCTTCTCGACGCGATAGCCCCCGATGACCTCGGTGATCTGTAAGTCGGCCGCCAATTGGAAGACCAGCTCAACGTGAGGGTTTGCGTGCGCGCCCTGGCGCTCCAGCCGGTCGTGGATGATGTAGCCTTGATCATTTGGCTCCAGAACACGCACGTGCCTTACGCCGAAGCGCGACAGGTAGCCGTCGTGCGAGGTCCGCAACCGCCAATCCAAGCCCTGGTCGCGCCTCTCCACCGAGTCGAGCCGCCCCAGAGCCTTGTGCGACCAGTTGAAGGGTCCGGAAATTAGGCTCTGATCGACACCGGCTATGGTCATCGTGTTATGCGAGCGCGTCCCTCGAAACCAATCTCGCCAGGCGCCGCCCGAATGGTAGAGATAGGTTCCGGGATCAACCAGGACATCTATTCCATCGACTGTCAGGATGATGGCGTTGGCGTCGGCGTGTCCGTGGGCTGCGATTGAGAGATAGCCCAAGGGGCCGTGATCGACGGCCAGACGCGTGGCTCGTCCCGCCCTCTTTTCACGAACGATCGTGTAGCCGCCATCGGGAAAGGTGCGCAGCCCCTCCTCCACCTCGCCATCGCCTGCGGGCGATGAAAAGATGGTGTCGCGAAGTTCCACGCGGGCCCTCGAGACCAAGCCCCCCACGCCAGAGCGCTCGAAGGTACCCAAGATCGCCGCTGCCACAGAGTCGGCATAGGTGTCCTCGTGGCCGCAGAGGGTGATGACCCGTCCCTCGTCATCGTCGCCGATCGCTGGCGTCTTCCCGTCTGCATTGGTCATCCACAGGACGAAATCAGCGAACTTCCTGAGTTGATGCTCGACGCTGGCCGCGAGCGGCGCATTGGCGGCCGCGCCAGCCCAGGCCGCTAGCAACAGCATTTCCACGCTGAAGGCGCCATAGGTCGGCGACTGCTCGGCCGGCGCGCCATCGGCGAGTATCTGCTTCTGGCTTTCGGTCTCGAGAACACGTGCCGCATGCGCACCGTGACGCGCCGCATCCGGTATCCAAGGCATCGAAAGGCAGATCAGATACTCGCCAACGCTCTCGGCGATCAGGTGGTTGTTCGCCGAACTGAAGCGCGAGGGATAGCGTCGGAGCCAATAGAGGGAGGCGGTCAGGATCTCGCGGACGCGCCGGAGGGCGTCCGGGGACAGCTGATCGCCGCAGAGCGACGACACTATGACCAGCGTCACCGCGCGCAGGCCGATTTCGATACCCGAGTTCCAGCCCAACCCCTGGAAGGGAGGATTGGCTCGATGCCAACTGCCGATAGCCTCTTCCAGAGCCCGCAGCGCGTTGGGATCTTGGGTCAGCGCGACATGCGCCCCGAGCGGCTGCAAGAACTGTAGGCGATTGAATTCCCAAACGTATTTGACATCGCCGAGGGACCGTTCATGCCGGTAGGGGACATCGAAACAAAACTGATCGTTGTCCCAGCTGAGCCCGGTGATCGGGTCCAGCGCCCAGACGTCAGGGGGAAACAGCGCCTCCGGCGACCTCCGCGGCCAGTAGGCACCCAGGGCGAAGAAGTCGCCAGCAAGGACGCGCTTGGCGGCCGCCTCGATCTCGGCGCGCCGGTCCAGCGACGCGCCCTCGCGAAGCGCCTCGCCAAGCCCGGATAACCGCGGCACGGACCGGCTCTCGTCGGCGAACGCAGCCCAACCATAGGTGCGGCGCCGCGATGCTCGACGCTTGATCTGCTCGAGAACGCGGTGGCTAAGCTCGGCGGGACTCATGCTCGACAGGCGGCGCACATACCAGGTGAGGGACACTTAAACTCCTGTCAGACCTTGAGGCCGGCGGCTGACTTCCAGATTAGGCTCAGCCGTTCGACGTAGAGCTTCATTTCCAAATGTTGAGCGTGGAACGACCTGGCCTGCGCTCCAAGCACCTTGATCGTCTCGGGCGCGCCGATGAGTTCGGCCAAAACCTCGGCAAGCCGCTTCGCATCGCCGACGGGGACGAGGCGGCCGGTCACGCCGTCCTTGATGATGTCCTCGACTGCTCCAACCGGGGTCGCGACGACGCCAAGCCCATGGGCCATGGCTTCGATTACGGACATCGGCAGATTTTCATCGTGCGACGGCAAGACCAGAACATCCGATTCCGCCAGGAGCCGGCTGACCTGGTCCGGACCCACCCAGCCCGTGAAGTGGACGCGGCCTTGGAGGTCCAGCGTGAGCGCCCGGGCCTTCGAGCTTTCAACGTCGCCATCGCCAGCGATGATCGCCGACCAACCGGGATTTGGACGCAGGATAGCCAGGGCGTCGAGGAGTTCCGGCACCCCTTTGCGCTTGCCCACCCGTCCTAGGAAAAGGATGCGGGTACATTCGTTTTCGCCGATCTGGGTTTGGGGCGCCGCCGGGGTGGCGTTCGGGAGAATGACGACGCGGGCGTGGGGCGCCTTCTGCAGCACATAATGGCGCCAGACCTCACCCAAGACGATGACCTTGGCGGCCCGCTCGAACATTCGCTGCAGACGATCCGCGCGCCGGGAATCCAATCCGTCCCAATATTGCCGAAAGCGCGATCCATGCAGATGGATTAGGTAGGGCACGCAGAGCGCATAAGCGGCGCGAGCCACGAGCAGCTTGCGGACCACGCTGCCATGGGATGAAAGATTGATGTGAGCCACGCTAGGTCGCCCGCTCAGCTTGACCTGAGCAATGCGCGCTATCGCCGCCAGGGTCAGGATCGGCACCGCCAGGAGCGAGCCCTGACCCCGCGTCACGATTGTGCGCGTTTCGATATCAGCGCGAGGTCGCGCTTCCAGTTCGTCGCCGACCCCATCCATGATGCGATCGATACCGCCCTTTCCGCCTTTGCCGAGGGGCGTGACGACCATAATGGTCAGGGGGGTTTTGGCTGGCTTAGTCATTCGGCGCCCCGTGCGGACTGGCATCATGCCTGTAGAGCCGCGCATCGATGTCGCGACGCTTGATAGTCGCGGGCACGCCAGCCACCATGCAGCGCGGCGGCACGTCCTCGACGACAACCGCGTTCGCGGCGATGATCACCCCGTCACCAATCGTCACTGGACCAATGATCTTAGCGCCGGCATGCACGATCACGCCGCGTCCCAGCCTAGGCGCCCCCACGATCGGAGCCTTGCCGCCCAGCACGACGTGAACGCCGATCTCGCAATCGTCGCCTATGACCGAGCGATTATTGATCACGACGCCCAATCCACCGTGATGAAAGAACACGCCCTTCCCGATCTCGGCGCGGCCCGGGACGCTCGCCGAGAACACGAACCGCGACACGCCGTCCAACAGCCGCGACAAAGGCGAGAGCTTGACCTTGTGAAGCCGGTTGGACAGACGTTGGATCTGGTTCAGAATCGCCATGGCGCGGCCTCGTTCCCTATTCTTTCTGGAGCCGCGCCGGGTCTTTGGCCACGTCGATAAGCATCCGTTCATACGCCCTGACCATGGCTTCAATCGAATATCGTTCAATCGAGGGCCGCGCTAGCGCCTGGATCGTCTTGCGCGCCGCAAGATCGTTGAAGATGAACAGTCGATCAACCAGCGTGGAAAGATCGCCGGCTTCGAAAAGGAAACCGTTGCGGCCGTCCTCGACGATTTCCGAGGCGCCGCCGATGTTCGACATCACCATCGGCACGCCGGACGCCAAGGACTCCAGCGCCGCCAGGGAAAAAGTTTCCACGCGCAGGCTTGGAAGCAAGCCCACGTCAAAGGCCGCCACGAACGGCGAGACGTCGCGCTGCTCGCCCGCGAATGTGATGTGGTCCTTGACCCCAAGCTCGGTCGCAAGCGCTTCGATGTCAGGGCGAGTGGGACCGTCTCCCACACAAAGCAACTTCGCGGGCATTCCGCGCGCGCGTAGCGCCGCCAGCGCATGGACCGCTTGGTCGTGGTTCTTTTCCGGTCTAAACGCAGCCAGCATGCCGATCACGACGTCGGAGGCCGCAAATCCCAAGGCCGCCTTGGCGCCCAGCGGGTCGCTCGCGGGCGAAAACCGAGCCGCGTCCACACCGTTCGGGATTGTCACCGTGTGCTTAGCGCGAAGACCCCGACCCGACCAATAGGCCGCCTGGTTGCGGCTGACATAAGCCATCACGTCCATGAGATGGGCAGCCAACTTGAACAGAGGCAGTCGCCGCTCTTCTTCCGACCGCAGCAGGGTCGTATGGAAGACGCAGCCGACCTTGGCCCGGGTAGCCCCCAACAAGCGCAGTATGGCCGTCACGATCGCCGGCGCCTG
This sequence comes from Caulobacter sp. DWP3-1-3b2, assembly GCF_049896325.1. Taxonomy (NCBI): domain Bacteria; kingdom Pseudomonadati; phylum Pseudomonadota; class Alphaproteobacteria; order Caulobacterales; family Caulobacteraceae; genus Caulobacter; species Caulobacter sp. DWP3-1-3b2. Next base: position 28,376 of record NZ_JAFCUB010000031.1, on the reverse strand, counting down.
GTTGATCCCCATGACGACATCGACATTTTGCGCCTTGAGCGCCCTCGCCACAACACCCCAGCCGCGCATGTCGGACATGCCCTTGAGATTCAACATCACGGCGTCCTTGGCGCCAGGCAGCTCGCGCATCGCCGGGGAGGTCCGCGGTCCATAGACCATCAGCCGCACGTCCCAGCCGCGATCCATCAACCTGGCGCGCAGATCGAGCGTGTGTCGCTCCGCGCCGCCGACATCGAGACCCGACAGGAAAAACAGGACTGTCGGTTTCGCTTGCTCCTCCACGGTCAAGCCTTCGTCGCTTTCGCGCGCAGCGCTTCATAGACTTCCATCATCGTCGCCCCGATCTCATTCCAACTAAACTTCGTCCCGGCAGCCGCCAGCGCGTTCCCAGCCAGCCTTGTCTGGAGTGTTCTGTCCGTGATAATATATGCGATGGCGGCTGCCAGCGCCCGTGCATCGCCCGGTTCGACTAGGAGGCCTTCGGCGCCGTCTCCGACCGCGTCGATAAGCCCTCCCACTCGACTTGCCACCAACGGCCGCCCATTGGCGATCGCGGCGGCGACAACACCACTCTGGGTAGCGTCGAGATAAGGGGTGATGACCGCGCTGGCCCGCTGAAACTGCTCGATCGCCTCGCTCGGGGTTAGGAACGAGGCATAGAGTTCGACGCCTTCCGTCCCACGCATCCGCTCGCCGAGCCGGTCCGCCTCCGGACCGCGTCCCGCCACCGCCAGCTGGACCGGCACCCCGCGCGCGACAAGCAGGTCAAAGGCGTCGAGCAGGATCTCGACGCCTTTGTAAGTCTCCATTCGGCCGAAGAAGAGGATGCGCTGCGGTGTGGAGGCCAGCAAGCGCTCCAGCGAGGGGGTCAGAATGACGCCGTGAGCCGTCGGCACGATTTGGCGGCCGTCCTCTGGATGCAGGGTCGATCGCATCAGCCGGGCGCAGAAGGCGCCATGGACATGAAAGCTCTTGGCCAGCCCGCGCATCGCGGCGCGGTAGCCCGCCGTCAGGCGCGCTCGCTCGGCGTCGATGCCCGAATGCGGTTCTGGGTCGTGAACCGTCAACACCATCGGAGCTAGACGCGCGAGCGCCCCGACAAGCCGCGCGGTTGACTTGTCCGCCTGCTCCTGAACATGGATCACTTCGGGCCGGAAAAGCCAGGCGTGCGCAAGAATTGCGAAAAGCCAAAACGCGCGAGCCAGCGTGCTGCTGTAGCGGTAGGTGACAGTGCGAACTCCGGCGCGGCGGGCCTCCCTGACCAGGACATCTTCGCATTCCTGAGCCAGGTTCTTGCCGTCGATGACCAGCATGACCTCAGCCCGCGCGGCCAAACTCGTCGCCAGCCGCAGTGTATATTCCGCGAAATGGGGCGCCAGGACCAAGACACGCATGCGGGGCTTTGTCATGCGACACCTTTCCTGCGGACGAAGCCGGCCAGCCGGCCTAGAAGCGCCGCGCGATCGCTCTTGTTGATCAGGAACCGCAGGGCAATCAGGGCATAGACCAGCGAATACAGCATGCAGGCGGCGATGGTCGCGATCAGATCCCTCCCAAGGAGGCTCTCCAGCAGCCCCTTGCAAGGAAATGCGCAGGCCACGGCGATCAGGGGAGGAAGCAAGTCGCGCAGCTTTCCCGGAACAAACCCCAGAAGCCGGGCGACGACGACAAAACGCACGACATTGATCAGCGCGAAGGTGAGCGCGACGGAAATCGAGGCCCCGACGGCACCGTAGCGCGGCGTCAAAACGGCGCAGAGGCCCACGAGGACGACGCCGCCCAGGATCAGGATCGCCAGCTCCGTCCTGTGTTTGCCGGTCATCGACAGGGCATAGCCCATGGGGGCCAAGGTCGCGCTGAGGAGGTAGCCAAGAGGCATCAGGAAGGCGATCGTCGCATCGAACTGGAAGCTGTGGCCGAACACCAGGTCAAGTCGGTCACCAAAGGCGGCCACGCCCCCGAAGACGAAGCCCGCGACGATGGCGGCCATGTGAATATAGCCGCTTAGCGCAGACCTAACGCCCGCCATGTCGCCTTCATGGTACCGGCGAGCGATCGTGGGGCCCAAGGTCTGACTGGCCGCCAGCGGCCACACCTGCACGAGTTGAGCGACGGTGCTGATCGCCGCGTATTCGCCGACCGCCTTGGCGGAGGCGAATACGCCGAGCATGAGGATGTCGACGAAGCGCAGCATGCCGTAGACGAAGAGGTTCATCGCCATCCAAATCGATTCCGACAACAGCCCCGCAGCCTCGCGCCAGTTTTGAGCTGAACTCTCCGCCGACACGGCCGACCCTTCGGCGCGCGCGCCTCGCGACAGGACCAGGCTATGATGGAGCGTGACGATCAGTCCGCTGATGGCCACCTGCAAAAGATTGATGAGCACGACCGCCGTAGTGTTGGGCAGCAGAGCCAACGAAAGCAAGACAAGAGTCAGGCGTGCGACTGGCTGGACATACAGGGTCATCATGGCGAAGACTCCGGGACGATGGCGGCCTCGATAATAGGCCCCCATGATCGCCAGATCCGCCGCTATAGGCACCCCTGCCAACGTTATCAAAAGCAAGACGTCAAAGTGCGCGAACCGGTAAACATGGGTCATTAGCGGGCCGGACAGCAGAAGCCAGCCTCCACCGAGCAGGATCACGTTCACGGCCAGCACGATGAGACGAAGGCGCCCGATCAGAACTTCAACGTTTCTGGAGCCGTCTTCCTCGCGGCCGACGAACTTCAGCAAGGCAAGATCCAGACCGGCGGGCGCCAGGATAATCAGCGCGGTGTAGATGTTGCGAAGAATATTGACGACCCCGTAGGCGGCCGCGCCAAGCATACGCGCAATTAGTACGCCGGTAACGATCGTCAAGGCCTGCTGAAGTAGCTGGCCGCCAGCGGTAATTATTACGTCGGCTTTGTTTCCGAGTCGAAAACGCATCAAACCCTGCAATGTTTATAGGTGCGGACTGGCCGTCATGGTCAAGTAGAGAGACCGAGCGCTTTCAGAACGCCCGTGTCAATTTCAGCGGCAGAGCCCTCGGTCGCCAGGCTCATGCCGCCCTTACCTCTGTAGGCCCAGTAGGCCCAAGGAAATCCGTTAAGTTCGGCAGCCGACCGAACGGCACGCAGCCATGCTAACCTGGAAGCGCCGACCTCGGCGCTCGCCCCTGGCTGCAAGGCCGCGCCGAACTCTCCAAGCAGAACCCTGGACGAGGCTATTCGCCGCGCGCGCGCCCAGTCGCCTATGCGTGCAAAGACAGCTTCAACACCTTCAGCGTCGCTCCCCCCATCGAAATAGCTGTTTAACAGTCGCTCCGTAGTCAGTGAAGCAGCCAATTTCCCATCCGGCGACAATCCGCTGTCGCGATCAATCAATAACTTCGCTTTTTGTACAGCTGATGTTCGTTGGGCAGGCGCCGGCGGCCAGACCAGGTTCTCGACGTACCGCTCCTGCTCCTTTTGGACGCCTTGATGCGTAAAGATATGCGGCTCGTAGTAGTGGAACGTATAATAAACGTTACTATTTCTATACCGATCGACATCGAGGCTCAGGAGCGCGCGATAGCTGCTCCAGTCAGCGCCTGTAAGCACTATCGGAAGCGCGTCGCCTGCGGCTTGCCTCGCGACATCATGCAGTCCAGCCTGCATCGCTCGCCAGTGCACCTGCCCTTCAGGCCGCCAGAGCGGCGGCTCGTTAAAGAGCTCGAGTGCGACCTTCATGGGGTCAAGACGCGCAAGCGCTTTCGCGAGCGCCTGCGTCATTCTCGAATACGCTTTGAAAGCATCGCCGTCGCTCATCAGTTGGCCAGGCGCGAACCGGGGATTTTGCGCCACCGGATGAAGGTCCACTACAACGCTGAAGCCTGCGTGGATGAAGCGTTGGGCCCGACCTAGCACGATATCGATGAGTTGATCCCGGAGAAGCGGTGCGGATGCCATGAGGATCGCGGGATCCAGGGTCAGTCGTAAGAAATCAAAACCCTTGGCTTTCAGAGCGGCCAGTTCGCCATCCGAGGTCTGAAAAGACGCGCCGGTAAAGGGGGGCCAGACGTAATTCCCCGGCGCCGACATCTCGGGCCAATTCAGAACATGGTGGAAGTTCATGCCGCGGCGCAGAGGAGGACCCGGGCCCGCCGGGCCTGTGGATCCCGCGCCCCCGGCACCGCCATCGGACAGCCCGTACGCAGCCACCACCAGACCGATGGCCAAACGTCGTGAAACAGTCGTCATGTGGTCCGCCTCCAACCGCGGAACGTAAGCGCGGGAAAATTCACAAGGTCGGCCTCCGCGCCATCCGACCACGAATACCGATGGTGATCGATGAGCAATGACGTTGGGGCGAGATACTACCGAGCCGATGTGTCGAGCACGGCCTAAGCCGGCAGAGGCCGTCCCCTGAGCGGCACTACTGTGTCATTCTCCAGCGACGTCCGCGTAGCCAGACCAACTCCCGAACCGAGTAACAAGGCGAGCATGGCGCTCATCGAAGGGACTTCCAATGCGTAGTCGCTGAGGCCTTGCAGCGCAAAGAAGAGCCCGACCGCCAAGATAGCGGCCAGATGATTGCCCGCCTCGCCTCGCTTCGCGGCCCCCCTCGCGACGAGCACCAGGGCCAGCAGAAAGATCGCGGCCATGAGCCCTGCTCCGAGCGAGCCGGCTTGGGAGAGCCACTGGATATAGACATTGTGCGCTGCGCCGACATCATACAGCAGTTTGAAATCGGCCGCCCCGGTCGCCCGGTTGTTCAGCGTGTGAAAAGATCCCATGCCCCAGCCGAACCAGGGCCGCTCGAGAAAGAAAGCATAGTGGACCTGCATGAGGCGCAGGCGATAGCCTAGGTCGTTCGCTAGGTCCGGCAATCGCGCAATCAACCCGCTTCCAAAGACAGCAAGCAGGGTCAGCAGGGCGAACATGGCGCCGCAGCCGACGACCACGGGGTTAAGCCTCGCAGCCGCGCCACCCAATCTCTTGCCGCGAACCAGCAATACAGCCGCCGCCACCGGAAAGCTGACAGCGACAGCCATGCGAGACGCCGTCGTCATCAAGCCTAGGATAAAGAGCAGCAGGAAGGCCGTCGCTACCGGCCTTCTGTCCAGAAGCGTGCGCCGCGATGTGCGCGCGCCCCGGGGCAGCAGAAACCCGCCAACCAACATGGCCATGCAGCCGAACAGCGTCCCCGCAGTGTTGGCGCTGACAAACGTGGCGGTGAATCGGCCGTGATTTGCGATGCCTTGAAGGCTCAGGGTTCGATCCGGCCAGACTGCGGCGATCGCATAGCCGAAAATGGCCAGCCCGGCAGCTAGATAGATCAGCCAAGTCAGCATGATCCTGCACCGGCGAAGTGAGGACCCGATCGCGAGGCCAGCCACGAACAGGCAGCCTAGAGCGAGGAGTTTGAGGATCTCGACGAAGGTGGCCTGCCTGTCGATCGACGCCTGGGCGCCTGGGAAGAGGCCCCGGAACCAAACGGGTCCGCTATCGACCAGCAAGGGCACCACGGCCACGACCACAAGAAGACCAAACAGCGAGGTGAAGCATATCACTATTGCCGCACGTTCGCGCAGCGCGGCAATGGCCCAGTCCCTCCACACCAGAACGGCCAGAAACCCCGCTTCCAAGGCGGCGGCGAGCAGTGACAACCCGAGATTGTTTGCGCCCATTCCGAAATGCAGGGCCGAAACGATCAAGGCCGCAGCCACGGCCGCCCAGGCCCCGTTCACCCGCTGCACGCCAATTTTGGTAGACTTGATCACAGCGCCGCCCACGATGACTAAATAACTTCCAATTGGGAATTCATCGCCGGTCTGTCGATCAAAGGCGTTGCTTACTCGACTACATGAGACAGAATTTTCGTCGATATCAAGTTAAAGACTGCCTCGGCCGCTAGCGGTTCGGGCAGGCGTATCGGCGCAAGACGACACGCTCTTGTCGGCTGGCGGCTAGCTTCGGTCACCCCGAGCGGCCCAGGCCGCAGCGGCGTCCGAACAACCGCCTGTCGCGCCTCGTGGCTGGATGCGGGCGGCCGAGCGACCAATGCGGGTTTCGCAACAACACCGATGTGTCGTTTCACCGCCGACCAACGATTGAGAAACATTCTCGCTCGCTGGTAATGACGTCACGAGCATCGTAAAAATCAGCGGTGCACCACCACCAAGCCCTCGCTTTCGAGTGCTAAGGACGAACTGATTTCGAGTGAGCAGCGTAGCTGACGCATTGGGATGGCTGAATGGATGGCATGTACAAGATCGAGTCTATCCAAGCCCTTCGATTTTTCGCCGCGCTGCTCGTGGTGATAGACCATACGCTTCTGGCGCTGACCTCTGCCGGATCCTTGCCGTCCAGCACCAATGAGGTCGCCTGGCTATTGGGCGAAATGGGCGTCTACGTTTTTTTCTCGATCAGCGGTTTCATAATGTTGATCACCAACAAGGAGCGGTTCGGCCGCGACCGTGCGATCGGTGATTTCCTGGTGAGGCGCATTGTTCGCGTGGCGCCGATTTATTGGCTATTCACCACCTGGGTCGTCCTGTCTTCGATTATCAACGCTGACCCGATCACGCTCGAACAGACGTGGAAGTCATACCTATTCATCCCGGTCGCCAATACCCTGGGACAGATGCGACCGTTGCACGGCGTGGGCTGGACGCTGAACTACGAGATGTTGTTTTATGGGGTGTTCGCCGCAACGATGGCCTTGCGCTTCAGAACTGGGGTCATCGCGGTACTCGCGGCGCTGGCCGGCTTTGTCTTTGCGGGATGCGTGCTCCGGACGCCGTTCGACTTGGGCGAGCCCCAAGGCCTCCTAGAGGTCTGGACTAGCCCTATCCTGCTCCTCTTTGGCTTGGGCGTTCTCATCGGTCTGGCCCGTTTTCGCTTTGGCGTGGTGGCCTGGCCGATTTCGCCCTGGATCTTAGGTGCGGCCATGATCCTCCCGCTTATTGCCTTCTATCTGAAAGGCGATCCGCTTTCGGTCTGGTGGAGGGTTTTCGCGGCGGTGACCGCGGCCGGAGTCGTGACCTTGGCGGCCTTCACCCGTTTGCCCCTTGGGGCGGTACGGCTTCTGGTGCGCGGCGGCGACGCTTCCTACAGCCTCTATCTAGTCCATACGTTTGTCATTGGCACCTTGTCGCGCCGGCTCCCCGATCTGGCCGGGCACCAACCCGTCCTTTTCTTCCTGACCGCCGTGTCGGCGTCGATCGCCGCTGGGTTTCTCACGCGCGCAATTATCGAGAAGCCGCTCACGCGGCTCTTCTGGGCCGGCGCGACCCATCTGCACTCGGCTCTGGGCTTGAACCGCGCCCCGAAAAGACCTCCACCCCCGCCGTCGATCCACCCCGACGGCGCCTAGGCGTCTCGTCTCGAGCCTGGTGGGCTGAGCCGATCTTTTAAGTCTGGCCTTCGCCGCACCAGAGCATGCGTTGGACGCAGCTCCCGCGCCTCGGTAGACTCCAAGCGCCTGGCTGGTGGCGCGGCGTTCACCCTCGCTTCCCCGATCCGCTCCATCTAGCCGCCCCCCCCCCCCCCCCGGGGGACGCTTGGTTTGGCGGCGCGCTGGTCGATGCCCCCAGACCGCAAGGGCACACTACGCTTGCCCCTGCTCAGGAGCAGCCCGATCTTGTCCCGCCGCCGGTCAGCCACCAGCGAGAGAAGGTTCAAGCTCGGCATCATCCGCTGAATAGACCTGGAGACGACGACATGGATGGGAGCGCGCTTGAGCGATGTCGGACCACAGGTCTGATCAATTCGCAGGTGACCAAATCGTTGCTGCGCATTCGTTAATGCGTAAACCAATTTTACCTTGAAAGACAGAAACTTTGCGCGCCGAACTATACGGAAATCTGTATTGGTTCCCACCATGTCAATGAACCGCCTAGTCGCGCGACGCAATGACGCACACTATATCGGTCAATTTGGTTTTTACGCGCTATAGGCGAACCGATATACCGCCGTTATTCAATTCAATTAAAGAGTTAACAACAAATTAGATATATCATTTAACGCAGATGAAATTTCAATTATCGTTTACATACCTCGAAGCAGGGGTGTGTAAATGACTTATTTCAGTGCAAAGACTTTCGAACTCCACAATGGTGGTTCGTCATACGCGTACTCAAACATCGACGACTCCATGCGCTTTGAAGTGCGCGCAGGCGATCAATGGAAATATGACACTTCCAACAAAGAGCGCTCGGAAATATCCAGCTACAAGCACCTGGATTACGGAAAGACCTTTGAGATCAGCTATACCTTCAAGGTTGAGAATGGTCAGCGCAACACGGCCGATTGGCTGCTGATCGGCCAAATCCACCAGACCGAGGACGCAGGGGATCTGGGAACCAGCCCCCCCTTCGCGATTGAAATGGTCGGCGAGCGAATGCGCATTGTCTCGCGAACCACGACAGAAGCGACCACGACGGTTCAGCCACCGATGCAGGTCTTGTGGACGGACAGCGCGGACATCCAGCGCGACCATTGGTACAACATAAAGATCGAAATTCGTTTCGATCCGTCGGGCAACGGCGTAATTAATGTTGTGCGGGACGGCGTTATCATCGTCCAGTACTCCGGAGCCACGGGATATGTGGACGCCGTCGCGCCGTACTGGAAAGAAGGGATCTATCGCGAATCCTCGCCAGAGACGATGGCCGCGGACTTCAAGAACCTTTCAATCGTCGAAGTCGCCGGCGCCAGCGTCCCGCCCACCTCGGCTGTGATCACGCCGGCGGGGCCGACCGCCGTCGACCTCACCACATCCCTGGTCACGACGACCCTCGCTGTTGGGCACGCCGACCTGACCCTCTTGGGCTCCGACGCGATCAACGGAACCGGCAACGACCTTGCCAACATCTTGCGCGGGAACGGCGCCGCCAACACCCTGACAGGCGGCAACGGCAACGACGTGCTCTACGGACTTGGCGGCAACGATGTTCTCAACGGCGGCGTCGGTGCTGACACGGCCTACGGTGGCCTGGGCGACGATGTCTACAACATCGACAACAGTCGCGACGTGACGGTGGAATTTGCCGGTGAAGGGATCGATACGGTCAACGCGTCGATCAGTTGGACCCTGTCGGCGAACATCGAGAACCTGAACCTCGGCGGCTCGGGCGCCGTGGACGGCACTGGCAACGAGCTTGCCAACATCATCTCCGGGAATGACGCCGCGAATGTGCTTTGGGGCGGCGGTGGGGACGATCTTCTGCGTGGCGGTGGTGGTATCGACACCCTGTGGGGCGGGGATGGCAACGACACCCTGTCCGGCGGCGTCGGGGCGGATATCGCCTATGGCGGCCGCGGCGACGATATCTACAACGTTGACAATGTCGCCGATAAGGTAATCGAATACTCCGCCCAAGGAACCGATCTCGTCAACGCGAGCATCACGTGGACGCTGGGGGCCAATGTCGAAAACCTGGTGTTGCTCGGCGCCTCGGCGATCAACGGCACGGGCAACGAACTGGCAAACTCCATCACCGGCACCGAAGCCGCGAACACTTTGTGGGGCATGGGCGGCAACGACATCCTGCGGGGCAACGGTGGCGACGACATTCTCTGGGGCGGCGCGGGTGCCGACACGCTTTCAGGGGGAGCGGGCAATGACAAAATACACGGCGGAGCCGGAGCAGACCTGATGAACGGCGGCGCGGGATCGGACGTGTTCATCTTCGACACGCTGGCTGACATTGACTACAATGACGTGATCAAGGACTTTTCGACGGCCCAAGGCGACAAGATCGATCTACGCGCAATCGACGCTAATACCAAGGTGGCCGGTGACCAAGCGTTCACGTACCTGGGGACTCACGCCTTCACGGGCATCGCCGGTGAACTGCACATGGTGCGTGAAACAGGCAATATCTGGCATGTTGAAGGCGACACCAACGGAGACGGCATGGCGGACTTCTCGTTCACCATCAATCCCGGCTCGGCGCTCCCGGCCACCGATTTTTTCCTCTAACCTGTCCTAAATCCGTCAATTCTCATAATAGGTGTTCCAAGACGACCTGCGGCTTTTCCGCAGTCGTCTTGTGGCACGACGGAGCACACCAGCGATGGCAGGGCCCACAACCATGCCTGCGATGAACGCCACAAAGACTATGGGCCAAAAGTAAGGGTCTGTTGCCATTTTATTAGTGTGGCTCGGTTTCGGGGTTGAGTCGAGGCGTCGGCGCGGGCGTGTAGAGCGATTGGTTCGGGTCAGATATTGGCCCCTAGCTTTGCGGTGCCCAATCGCGAGGAGAGCTGAAAGAACGATACCGTCAGCCGCCACGTGCTTGTCGAGAGAACTAACACGTCCAGACCACAAGCAATCGTTCTCCAAACCGACGGGCGGACACTCGATTTAGCAACAAGCGTTTGCTTGACCCAACAATTGAAAGACAACGCGTCAGGCGCCGTTTCGCTCCCCGCTGCGGGCAGGCCGCCGCTAAAGCTCAGCGGGAGTGACGGCGCTCCAATTACCAGTCGATAAAGCAGGATAGCCCGGCTGAAAACTCGATCTAAGGGGCATATCCGGTCAATAATTTCAGCTTCGTGGTGACAGCAAACGTGCTGGTGACATCCCCTGGCTGCATCTGCCGCATGACGAGCTGCGCCTTCAGCCCGAGCCGGGCCTCAATGATTTCCACCATGCGCAGCAGCGCCTCTGGCTTACCACGGCCTATATTATAAATCTCATTAGCGCCGGGGGCGGGCGGGTGCGCGAGAACCGCCATCACACCATCCACGATGTCGTCGATATAGGTGGAGTCGCGCTCAATCGCGCCGTTTCCAAATATCTCGATAGGCTCGCCGGCCAAAATCTTCTGCGTAAAGTTAAAGTAGGCCATGTCCGGGCGACCAAAGGGGCCGTAGACGGTGAAGAAGCGCAGACCTGATTGCCTTAGTCCAAAAAGTTTGCAGTAGCTCGTGCTCATCAGCTCTCCAGCACGCTTAATCGCTGCGTAAAGCGACTCCGGCGCATCGGTCGCATCCGTTTCACTGAAACTCCTGCCCCGAAGAGGTCGTTTACCATAAACGGAGTTGGATGAAGCGTAGACAAGCGATTTCACACCGACACGGCGAGAGGCCTCAAGGACGGCGAGGTGACCCGCCAAGTTCGACTTCTGGTAAGCGACGGGGTTCTCGAGGGAGTCACGGACGCCGGCTTGGGCGGCGAGGTGCACGATCTGGGCAGGACGAACCGCCCCCACCAAGGATGCAACAGCCTCGGCGTCGGAAATGTCGACGCGCATCATGTGGAAGCCGGTCCGTGCTTCAAGTTTTTCCGCGCGCGCGACCTTGAGCCCGGGATCGTAGTAGTCATTGAAGTTATCGACGCCGACGACAGCCCCCCCTGGTCCAGAAGGCTATGGGACACTGCTGCGCCGATAGAACCCGCGGCGCCTGTGACAAGAACCGTCATCTGGCGAATGCCTCGCCCCGCCCTATGCTGGAATATCGAAAGCCCTACCGCTCCATTTCGCTCTTTCGATAAATATTTCGGAGATCGACGATGTACGGCTGGCGCATCAGCAACTTGATCCGATCAAGGTCTAGCGCCCGAAACTGATTCCATTCCGTGATGATCAACAAAACGTCGGCGTCGACGGACGCCTCGTACGGGTCCCGCTTGAACACAACGTCTGGCAGCAGATGCCTCGCCTCCCGTTCGCCTTCGGGATCGAAAGCCTGCACCTCGGCGCCCATGATCTGCAGGGCCTGAACGATGTCCAGACTCGGGGCGTCGCGCGTGTCGTCGGTGTTGGGTTTGAACGTCAGCCCTAGAACGCCGATGCGCTTACCCGACAAGTCAGACGTCCCAAGCATATCCGCCACTTTTGACGCCATGGCTCGCTTACGGGTGTCGTTCACCTCTACCGTCGTTTCGATCAACTGAACCGGCGAGCCGTAATCCTTGGCCGTTTGTACCAGGGCCAGGGTGTCCTTCGGAAAGCAGGATCCGCCATAGCCCGGCCCCGCGTTTAAAAACTCAGACCCGATCCGCTTGTCGAGACCAATGCCCTTAGCCACCTGCTGGACGTCCGCGCCCACCTTTTTACAAAGATCGGCTATCTCGTTGATGAAGGTTATTTTCATCGCGAGGAAAGCGTTAGCGGCGTATTTGGTCAGCTCGCTCGTTCGGCGAGACGTGAAGACGATCGGCGTCTCGTTCAGGCTGAGCGGTCGATAGACGTCGCTCATCACCGCCCGCGCGCGCTCATCATCCACCCCGACAGCGACGCGGTCGGGGTGTTTCAAATCGCCTATAGCGGCACCTTCGCGCAGGAACTCGCGGTTGGAGACAACGGCGAACTGCGCGTCTGGCCGGACACGCCGAATGATCGCCTCCACCTCATCGCCTGCGCCGACTGGGACCGTCGATTTGGTGACGACAACCGTAAAGCCGCCGATCAGCTTGGCGATCTGATCGGCGGCCGCATAGACATAGAAGAGGTCGGCATGACCGTCGCCGCGCCGGGCCGGGCGTGCCCACCGAAATGAATACGGCGTCGGCCTCTCGGATGGCGTTGGTGCCATCGCTCGCAAAGAACAGCCGTTGCTCCCGCAGGTTTCGCGTCACCAGTTCGTCGAGGCCGGGCTCGAAAATCGGCATGATCCCTTGGCCGATCTGTTCGATCTTGGCCGGGTTCTCATCGACGCAGGTCACGGTATGGCCGAAATCGGCGAAGCAGGCCCGACACCAGGCCGACATAGCCTGTGCCGATCGTAACAACGCGCATTTTTGACCCCAGCTCCAGCAGCGAGGAGCGCCATGATTGGCGAGAACGATGACAAGCGGTCTGGATGTCGACCGGGGCTATTCAGGTCTGCAGCAGGCTGCGCTCATAGCCATGGAGGCGCACTGCGGTCAACACGCCCGTCAAATAGGCTCCGGTGTCAACGCCGATGCGCCAGGGCTTCAGCTCTGGCGCGGCAAGCACGGTGTGGCCGTGGACCACGACGCGGTCGGCCGGCCATCGGGCCTTCAAGAACGGTTGCCTGATCCAAAGAAGGTCAACCGGGTCCTGGTCTTTCAGGGGCGTGCCGGGCCTTACGCCGGCATGCACGAACAAATAATCCTCGCACGTCGCCCAAAGAGGCATCGAGCGCAGAAGATCCCAGTGCGTGCCCGGCACCTGGCTCGACAGCCTCCATCGGATATTTTTCCACGCCGAGTCCGAGGGCTCGGCAGGAAGATCTACGCCGTAGGAGGCGAGGGTCGCGCCGCCGCCATGCGCGCACCACGCGGCCCCGCCGACCCCCTCGTCAACGAACTGCAGCATGCTATGTTCGTGGTTACCCCGGATGCAGACAACTTCGCACCAGCCTTCGGCCTTCAGGCTCAAGACGATGCCCAGGCATCCAGCAGAGTCAGGCCCCCGGTCGATCAGATCGCCCAGGAACACCAACATGGGCAGCGATCGAGGGACGCTGATGTTGACGTCCTCGCGGATCATTTCCACCATGCGAGATAGCAAGTCCAACCGCCCGTGCACGTCGCCGACGGCGTAGATCAACCGGGGCGCGTGGCTGCCGCGTTTCCGCCCTCCTGTCGATCTAAGAAAAGTTAAAAGCCCCAAGCAATAGCCTCCACGGATCTTATTGCCCACTCAATGGGATTGGGTCGTTGGCTGGCACGGTTCTGTCCACCTCTTATTCACCAGCTTCATTTCCCGAAATTTCACCGCACCCATGCAGGATCGTCATCAAACAGCGGGCCTATCGCCTACCGGGGAAAGACGATGCTCAGACACTATAGCATGGCTAAGATCGCACGAGCACTGGGTACGCTCGTTCTCCTGTCGTCGCTCTGCGCTGGTGCCGCGACTCACGCGGGGGCGGCCGAGCCGGCGTTCATGCGCCTGGGTCGCCAAGCGCCTCCGCCGCCTGGCTATCTGGCGCTGTGTCGGAGATTGCCGTCCGAGTGCGGCCTGCGCGGCGCCTCGACTGACCTCGCCCTGGCGCCCCAATCAGGCACGCTGCGCCCAACCGCTGCGGGCTTTTACCAGAAGGCGCCGGAGATCGGACGCGAGGCCTATGACTGGAAGGCTGCCCTCGGCGTCGTTGACACGCTCACGGGTACGGACTCCCTGCCGCCGCCCGAACAGGCTCGGCTACCGTTCAACCGGCGGCTGCTCACCGAGCTTCAACGCGTTAGCCGCGCCGTAAACAGCCGCATCAGCGCGACCTCGGACATGGACGCCTTCGGTCAGGAAGACTTCTGGGCGTTGCCGCTCACCGAAGGCCTCGGTCATTCGGGCAATTGCAAACACTACGCCTTGGAGAAGCGCAAGACGCTGATCGACAACGGCGTGGATCCTGCCGCGTTGTCCATTGCCGTGGTGCGGACGCCGTCTGGCGAGGTGCATGCGGTGTTGGTCGTATCGACGACCACCGGCGACTACGTGCTCGACAACCTGTCGCCATGGGTCGTGAAATGGTCCCAGACGGGGTATACTTGGATCATTAGGCAGGGATCTGGGCAGCCGCTCGCATGGTTTTCAGTGCTGACCTGACTTAGTCTTCGGGCGCGGGGGTTTCACGATGAAACAAGGCGAAGGCTTCGCAAGAAGCCCCTTAGAATTAGGTGCGGGGCTTTTGAGCCTGGGCGTTATGGTCACCACGGTGGCGGTCGCGTTCGCGGCCTATTTCCCCCTATCCGAGGCCTCGCGCAGATTGGCCGATATCGTGCCCTTGAGCGTCGTTCACGCGGCGCGGGCGGAAAACTTGGCTCGGACAGGAATGGCGGGCGACCGCCGCCTGTTGGAAGAGATCCGCCGCCTCAGTGAGCGCGAGCTTCGCGAGGCGCCCGAGAGCTCTGGCGCCTGGCTTCGCTTGGCCGAGGTTCATACCGCTGAAAATTCCGAACGGCTGGACCCCAAGGCTAGCCTCGCGCTCTATCATTCTTACCGTTCCGCGCCGATCGACTATACGATCGCGCGGAGCCGTCTCCTATTTGTGTTCGATCATTGGCAAGAGGTTGATCCCGCAATCCGGGCGCGAGCGGTGACAGAGTTCAAGATCCTCTGGTCGAAAACAATGCTCCGAACCCGGCTAGAGGAGCTGCCCTCGATGACTTCAGACGGCGCTGGCCGAATGGCCGCTGAATTGCTTGTAGAGTCATTGCGGGATGGCGATGTCTCGTTTTGAGGCGCCGTGGCCTTGATCATGTCGTCATAACGTAGCGTTTTGCGCTACTTAAGTTTGGTTTAGGCCGTTGTACCGTGTATGTGGGCGTCTCGCGTCTACGAGGTTGCGCCCAAGGTCAGGAATGGCTGGTTCAGTTTCGGCCTTAGATTAGGAGCTTCCGATGAAGTGGCTAGGTTCGTTTTGGCTATTGATTGCCCTCGCTTTCGCCCCGCTCATGAGCGTGGCGCGCGCGCAGTCGATCACCCCGGCCCCAGCTTCGGCCATGATCGATAGCGCTCGCAATGTGGACTATATCCTGGGCGCCGGTGACAAAATCCGCGTGATCGTCTTTGGTGAACCATCGCTTAGCGGGGAGTTCGAAGTGTCTGGATCGGGCATGATTGCTTTCCCGCTAGTCGGCCAGCTTACCGCACTTGGCATCTCGACAAGTGAGTTCCAGGCCCGCGTGGCTGCGGCGCTGCGTGACGGCTACATCAAGGACCCGCGCGTCAGCGTCGAAGTCCTCAACTACAGGCCGTTTTATATCCTCGGCGAGGTCACCAAGCCTGGCGAATACCCTTACACAAACGGCTTGACCGTGATGAAGGCCGTCGCAACGGCGAATGGTTTCACCTACCGGGCCGACACCCGGAAGGTGTTCATCAAGCGCGCGAACGACGACATCGAACGTCAAATTTCCCTTGATGCCGGCACCATGGTGCTGCCCGGCGACACAATCCGCGTGAAGGAACGGTATTTCTGATGGCAAAGCACAATTTTCAAGCCGCGTTCGCTGCGGTCGTCCTGGCCGTGTCGGTCCCCGGTGTCGGCAGCGCCGCCAGCGCGCCGACCGCTCAGGCACAGATCGAGTCGCTCACCGCCCGACTCGTCTCCGCGCTTAAAAGAGTGGCCAGCCAAGGCTTGGCTGGCGATGTGCTGGCCAAGGCTTACCAGGACCAGCTGGAATCGGCAATCATCGCCAGCGGCTCCCTGCCGGTTACAGTGCTCGCCGCGCTCGACTCCGTACCCGCGACGAACGCGGACGAGCGCGCCGCGATCGTCGTCGTACGGGCTCGTATCAAGAAGGCGAGCGTCGCCGCCCTGCGCCCCACGGCGTTTGGTGGCGTGCTTTCCGGATTTCCGGGCGACGGCGGCGCTTCCCGCTCGAGCGGCGGGGGATCGGACTATCGTCGCCCTTAAAGGGACCGGCGTTTTTTGTTAGCGATAAATAGGATCAAGGCTGAGTGGGGGTTATTTTGAACAAAGCGGTTGGAATAAGGGTCGGACTGTTGGCGGGCGGCTTGTTGCTCATCACGTCTGGCGTCGCGCACGCCCAAGCCGCTCTTGAGCAGAGCGCCGACATCAACCCGGCGAACCTGGCGCGTTTTGGCGGGTTCGCGCGCGATCGCAACGTCGGCGTCCTTGAGCGACCGCGTCCACAGTACGCGACGGAAGGCCTTCGGGTTGGCGCCTTCCAACTCCTGCCGGCCATCACCGGTCGAATCGAGTACACGGACAATCTATTCGCGGCGGCTAACGCCGCTACCAGCGACACTATCTATCACATCCAGCCCGGTGCTTTGCTCCAGTCCAACTGGTCCAACCACTATCTGGGCATCTTCGCCAATGGCCATCGGCGCATCCACGCCGATCACGGTTCGGAAGACTCCACCGAATGGCTGATCGGCGTCAAAGGGCGTCTGGATATCCAGCGCGACGCGGTCGCCGCAGGCGGCGCTTCATATGAGAAGCTGATCGAACCGAGGTCCTCGGCGGGCTCCCCGGCGAACGCGGCGAAGCCGGTCGCGTTCAATGTCGCTAAGGCTAATGTTGGCGGCGTCAAGACGTTTAATCGGCTGCGTTTGAGCGGAAAGGTCGGCCTGCAGGATCTCAAGTACAAGAACGTGCAGGCTCTATCAGGCGGCGATATCTACCAGAAGGACCGCAGCAACACGCAGTTTCTCTTCACGACAAGGGCGGAATATGCTGTGCGTCCATCGACCTCGGTGTTCGTGGAACTGTCCGCCGACAAGCGAAACTTCCGCAATCCGCAGCCCGGCTTCACCGCCCGGGATTCCAGCGGCTACGAGCTCACCGTGGGCGCCAATTTCGAATATCGCTTGTTCCGGGGCGAGGCTCGCGTCGGCCATATTCAGCAAAGCTACGAAGACACAGCCTTTGGCGACGTGAGCGGACTATCCATTCAAGGTCATGTCGATTATTACATCACACCGTTGACGACCCTGTCCGCCACCACGTCGCGAGGCGTGGAAGACGCCGCCATTACGGGCGCCGGCGGCTATTTGCAAACCACGACCGGCGTCCGCGTGGACCACGAGTTGCTGCGCAACCTGATCCTCAACGCTGAGGTCAATTATGGGGACGATGACTATCAGGGTATTGACCGCCTAGACAAAGAGACTCGCCTTGGGGCCGGCGCGACCTATCTTTTGACCCGTTCAGTGGCTGTGCGCGCCCGAATAGAACATTTAAAGGTCGAATCTTCTGGCGTGCAGCGTCGTCAACCCTTTGATGATAATCGCGGTGTAATATCGCTGTACTATCAGTTTTAGATAAGCGCTTTCTTTTTTCGGGGTCCGTATGGAAATCCGCCAGGCCGTGCCTTCAGGTGTCTCTTTGTCACGCGACGAGGAGGTTCTGGACCTCCAACGTCATATCGCCACATTCCGCCGCCATTTCTGGCTTATGGCTGGCGTGGCTGCGGTTGTCTTTGTGCTGCTCGCCGGCTTCCTGCTGCACCGGGTGCCTTCCTACACGGCGACGGCCGAGATCCTACTCGATAGTCGCAAGCAAAATATGCTCGATGTGAAACAGGTCGGACCCGGCGTCGCGGTCGATACGAGCGCGGTTGACACCGAGGTTGAGGTCCTCAAGTCGCGGCAATTGGCCGATACGGTCATCACCGAAAAGCGCCTAGATCTCGATCCCGAATTCAATACCGCGCTCGCCACGCCTTCGAGCCAGCAGGCTCTGCTCGAGAAGCTCGGAATGGCCGCCAAGACCCAGCGGCCGGTTGAGTCTGCTGACAAAGTCAGGGCGCGTGAGCGCATGGTCGATGAAGTGATTTCCCGTCTGACCGTCGAGCGGTCGGGCGGCACCTTCGTCATACGGGTCAATTTCGAAGCGAGTGATCCCGTCAAGGCCGCAGCCATCGCCAACGCTTATGCCGACGCCTATTTGGCGCAGCAGCTCCGCGTCAAGCTCGACGCTACCCAAACCGCGAACCAGTGGCTCAACTCCCGCCTGTCGGGCCTACGCTCCCAGGTGGAGGCGGCAGAGGCGGCCGTGCAGCGGTATAAGGCCGCCAATGGCCTGCTAAGCGCAGATGGCACCACCCTCACCGAACAGAATATATCGGCGCTTAGCACGCAGTTGGCCGAGGTTCGCGCCTCGCAGGCCGAGCAGGATGCCCGTCTTTCCACGGCGCGCCGCCAACTCGCGAGCGGAAGCGCCGGCGACGATATCGGTGAAGCCTTAAATTCGCCGGTTATTCAGCAGTTGCGAGCCCAGAAGGCCGAAGTCAGCCGCCGCGTGGCAGATCTGAGCAGCCGCTACGGCCCGCGTTATCCCGACCTGCTTAAAGCCCAACGCGAGGCCGCAGACATCGATGTCCAAATCCAGTCGGAGATCAAACGGGTAATCTCCAACCTCTCCGCCCAGGCTGACGTCGCCCGCCAGCGCACGGGTTCGGTGGAATCGAGCCTGGGCCGCACCCGCGGCACCCTCGCCGCCAACAACGCCGCATCAGTCCAGTTGAACGAACTCGAACGCAACGCGGAATCGGTGCGAACGCTCTACCAGTCATATCTTGACCGGTTCAAGCAGACGAGCGCGCAGCAGGGCGTAGAACAGAGTGACGCGCGGGTCATCTCGCCCGCGCGGGTTCCAACCCGCCCGAGTGCGCCGAATGTTCCAAAGAGCCTTGCCCTAAGCATCGCTGCGGCGTTGGTGGCCGGTGTAGGTTCCGTGTTCGCTGCTGGGGCCCTCGAAACTGGCGTCTCGACGTCGGAAGAAATCGAAGAAGCGCTCAATACGCCGCATCTCGGGTCAGTTCCGCTTTTGGCCTCCACTTTGGCCGGACAACGCAGCAAGCTGTCGCCGATTGACTACGTCGTCGCCAAGCCGCTTTCGGCTTTCGCGGAAGCCTTCCGAAACCTGAGAGCCGCGATCGCCGCCGGCTCCAGCGCTGGAGCCGCCAAGGTCGTTCTCTTTACCTCCGCATTGCCGGGCGAAGGCAAGACCAGCACCTCGATTGGCATTGGTCGGACTGCGGCCATGGCCGGAGTTCGCACGATCATCGTGGACTGCGACCTAAGGCGCCGCGGAGTGACCCGGGCGCTTGATCTCAAGCCGACCGTCGGCCTCCTGGAGGTACTCCTGAAAGGGGCGTCACTCAACGACGCCATCGTACTTGACGAAAAGAGCGGCGCCTATGTCCTGCCGCTCAACCGCGAGGCGCAGACCAGCCGGGACGTGTTCACTTCGCCCGAGATGGCGACGGTTCTCGAAAATCTCCGCCAGGCGTTCGATTTCGTCGTCCTGGATGGTCCCCCGGTGCTCCCAGTGGCTGACAGCCGGGTGCTTGCGCCTCGGGCGGACGCTGTTGTCCTGCTGGCCCGCTGGCGCAAAACACCGAAGCGCGCCATCCAAGAAGCGCTTCGAGAGATCAATGCGTCCGGCGCCTATTTGGTGGGCGCTTCACTCACTCAGGTCGACGTCCTGAAGCAGGCTCGCGACGGCTACGGCGATGCGGGCTATTACTACAAAGCCTACAGCCAATATTACCTAGAATAGAAACGAGCGGAGGAAGCGCCACCTTGTGCTTCGTGCGAACTTCGCGCGTGAGCCTACTGCCGCGTGGCGCACGCACTGATCGCGTGAGCGAACTGAGAATAGGACACGGAACATGAAAATCGCCATCTACGGGCTTGGTTACGTTGGCTTGACTGCTGCTGGGTGCCTAACCAGCGAGGGGCACTCGGTGATCGGGGTCGAGGTGAATAAAGATAAGGTGATGCAGTTGAACGCCGGTCGGTCGCCCATTACGGAGCCGGGGCTGGAAGATCTCCTCAAGACCGCCGTCACCGAAGGCCGTTTCGAGGCCTTACAGCATGTTGGAGATCAACTTGCCACCTGCGACATGGCCATCGTCTGCGTGGGCACGCCAAGCGCGCCAGACGGCTCCCATAACATGAGCTACATCGCGGAGGTCTCCAGGCAGATCGCCCTATCGGTGGATAAGGGCCGCGCCGAGCCGTTGACCGTTGTGTATCGCTCGACTATCCGGCCAGGCTCGGTCGATGGCCTGATATTGCCGATCTTCCGATCGGTCCTCGGAGAGGAAATCGGGCTGATTGAGCTTATCTATAATCCCGAGTTCCTTCGGGAGTCGGTCGCGATCAAGGACTACTTCGCGCCCCCGAAGATCGTGGTCGGGACTCATGACGGCGGTAAGTCCAAGAATATGGAATTGCTCAACGCCAACATCATCGCGCCAGTCTTTTACACGGGTTATCGCGAGGCTGAATTTACGAAATTCGTCGACAACACCTTCCACGCTGTCAAAGTCGCGTTTGCCAACGAGATTGGACGAGTTTGCGTCCAGTTGGGCATCAGCGCCAAGAAGGTTCACGAGATATTCGTGTCCGACACAAAGTTGAACATTTCGGCTTATTATACTCGCCCGGGCGGGGCCTTCGGGGGCTCATGCCTTCCTAAGGATGTACGAGCTCTGCAGTACATCTCCGGCGACGTGGGCGGCAACACGCACCTGATAGACTCGCTGCTCAGGTCCAACGATTCTCACAAACAGTTCCTGTTTCAGCATTGCATCAAGGGCTTGGAGTCCGACGCCAAGGTTTTGATGCTGGGCCTGGCCTTCAAAACCGACACCGATGATCTGCGTGAAAGTCCAAACCTCGATCTCGCGCGCCGCCTGCTTCAGGCTGGCTTCAAGCTGTCAATCTACGATCCGGCCCTGGAGCCATCGAAACTGCTTGGCCAAAACCTCGGCTATGCCTATTCACAGCTGCCCAGTTTGGCCGACCTGTTGGTAAGCCAAGCTGACGTCGAGGCCGCTCAGTACGACTTGGTGATCGATACGGGCGGGCGCGCCAAGCAGCTTCGGCTTGACTCCGCCAAGCTGATCGACATCAACGCACTGCAATAATGCGAAGCTCTTCGGGCCCGAGACCACAGCCAATGCTGAAAAAGCCTGCCGACGCCGCCGCCCTTCCGCTGGCCGGGCGAAAGATTCTCATCATCGTCGAGAATCTTCCGCTCCCCTTCGATCGTCGGGTCTGGCAGGAGTCGAAGACGCTCCGCGCCGCCGGCGCGGAGGTGAGCGTCATCTGCCCGACCGGCAAGGGGTATGAGAGCTTGTATGAAGAGCTGGAGGGCGTGCACATCTACCGTCACCCGCTCCCAGCGGACGGTAATTCGAAGTGGGGCTACCTCTACGAATATGTCTATGCGCTTTTCATGGAATTCAAGCTTTCCATGAGGGTGCTCAAGGAGCGTGGCTTCGATGTGATTCAGGGGTGCAACCCCCCCGACCTCATTTTCCTCGTCGCCGCGCCGTATCGCCTTTTGGGAAAGCGGTTCGTCTTTGACCACCACGATATAAATCCCGAACTGTACGAAGCGAAGTTTGGAAAGCGTGGGCTTTTCTGGCGGCTGCTGCTTTTGGTGGAGCGCCTCACCTTCATGAGCGCGACGATCAGCATCGCCACGAACGAGAGCTATCGTCGGATCGCGATCAAGCGCGGAAAGATGGCACCCGAGGATATCTTCGTTGTCCGCAGCGGCCCCGACCTCTCGCGTGTCAGGCCGGTCCCCCCCGTCCCCGCGCTACGGAAGGGGCGGGCGTTCCTTTTGGGGTATGTTGGCGTGCTGGGCGAACAGGAGGGTATCGATCTATTGCTCCACGCAATGGATCATATCGTGCGCGTTCTCAAGCGCGACGACGTCCAACTCTGTATCGTTGGTGGCGGGCCCAGCCTTGCAAGCTTGAAGGCGATGGCGCGCGAGTTGGAGCTCGACGCCTATGTGGACTTCCTGGGACGAGCGCCCGATCAGGAGTTGTTCGAGGTGCTCTCGACCGCGGACGTCTGTGTCAATCCCGATCGAGTCAACGAGATGAACGACAAGTCGACGATGAACAAGATCGTGGAATATATGGCAATGGGGAAGCCCATCGTGCAATTCGACGTGACGGAAGGCCGGTTCTCCGCGGGCGAAGCGTCGCTTTATGCCCGAGCGAACGACCCCATCGATTTGGCAGACAGGATCGTCGGCTTGCTAGAAGACCCTGCGAGCCGAGCGCGAATGGGGGCCATTGGTCGCGCGCGCGTCGAGCAGGAACTGTCGTGGGACTATCAGGCCCCCAAGCTCATCGAAGCGTATGAACGGCTCTTTTCAAAATGAGCCCGCCTGAAGCGCCATGCTGACCGGTAAGCACCGAATTGCAGCTCGACCGCAAGGCGTCCTAAAGGACGCCGCCGGGGGCGCCGCGCGCGTAACGACGGGCAAACAACGCAATCAAGCCAGTCTTCGGCTACTCTATGCCGCACTCGGCGCACTGCTGTTCGCCTCCTACGGGGCGATCGGCAAGGATCTGCTTCACAACCCGGTGAGGGATGCGATCCTCCTCTCGGCCTATGACGAGCCCTATAATCGACTTCGCTATCTGACCGTCCTGCTTATATTCGCCGTCGCCCTGCTAGAGCGGCGGGTGATCATAACGCTCAGGTCGATCTGGTTTCTCGCACCACTGATCGCCGTAACCGCGGGCTCGATTTTCTGGTCTACCAGCGTCGTGGTCACCGGCCGCAACGCGTTTCTGCTGGCGGGCCTCGTGGCCAGCACCGCTCTCATCGTCGCCCGCAACGGCACCGGCGGCTTCTTTCGGATCCAGCTCCACTTCCTTGCCCTGGTGGTGATCTCAAGCACCCTGCTCGCGCTGGCGGTTCCGGACATCGGCCGACATTCGGCGGGCGACCTCCTCGAACGCGGCCATATTGGTCAATGGCGGGGGATCTTCGGACACAAGAACGGACTTGGCGCCTATGCCGCTATCGCTACCGTTCAGTTGACCCTTTTTGCGAAAGGCGAGGGCCTGCAGCGCGCCTACTGGTGGGCCGCCAGGCTTTGCGCCGTCGCCTGCCTAGTCTTTGCCGGCTCGGCAACGTCGATCAGCGCAACGATCGTGGGTTTCATCATCTACTTCCTGCTTAGCAATAGATGGACCTCCCATCCCTTTGTCCTGTCGATGCTCGGAGCGCTCGTCATTGTCGTGGCGGGAGCCTTGAGCGCGGGCGCCGCGGATGTCTTCGGGCTCTTTGGCCGTGACATGACGCTTACGGGCCGGACAGAGATCTGGCGCGCGGCGGCCACAATGATCAAACAGCATTTTCTCCTGGGCCTCGGTTACGGCTCGCATGTCGAAGTGATGATGAACTACCTGCGTTCCGCGCTCTTCAGCTCGGCGGTCGACACGCACAACGGCTATCTAGACGTGTTCGCGGCGGTTGGCCTTGTCGGCTTCGTGGCCTTCGTATTTGCGGTGCTCGTCGGAGGGCGGAAGGCGTATAGCGCTGCCCGCCACGGCGTGGGTGAAGTGCGCGATGCGGGTTTGGCGTCAATGTGCGTGATCGTCATGAGCCTGACGGCCGCTATCGGCGAGGTATCGCCCTTTCGCGCGGTGGGCTACGGAGGGGCGATATTCTGGATGAGCATCGTGCTCGCGGCGCACGCCAGTGCGCAGGTCCGGCGTGCGATCCAGAGCCCGTCCGCTCCCGAGCCAGCGTTGTGAGCCGGGCGCGCCGGGCCCTCAGCGGCGAGGAGAGCGTTACGCTTCGTCGATCGGGTGTAAGCGCCTCGACCCTATTCTCGCTTATCGTCTTCATCGGCTTCTTAGTCGCGCTGGGGGCTATTGGCAAGGACCTGCTGCATAACCCCGTCAAGACCGGCGTTCCCACAGACCCCTTCGCCGAATACTTTAACCGGGCCCGCTATGTTCTGATCGTAATCTGTATTGGCGTCGCTTTGCTGAAAGCTCGAGTTTATGCGTCAGCCGTGCAAGTCGTTCATATTCTACCATTCGGCTTTTTTGCCCTTCTTTCAGTCATATGGTCGCCAGACGTCATCACGACCGGTAGAAATGCGTTCGTGTTGTTTGGCGTGATATTTTCTTTGGGGGTGATTAGCCAGAAGACCAGCCCGCGGACATTTCTGATAGTTCTGCTGTATTTCCTGGCCATTATCATGCTTGCGAGCGCTCTGCTTGCGGTTCTAGATCCAGAGCTCGGGCGCCATGCCGCTTCGGACGTTCTGGAGAAGGGGCATGACGGCAAATGGCGAGGGATTTTCGCGCACAAGAACGCCTTGGGCTTTTACGCCGCAGTTTCCTCGGTCCTATTTTTCACGCAGGTGCGAATCAGCCGCTTCAACTGGCCTTACTGGTGGGCGGCCCGAGCCGCGGCCCTAGCCTGTCTAGTCTTTTCGGGGTCGGCCAATGCGATCGTCGGAGCTGCGGCAGGGTGTGCGGTGTACGCCATCCTGCGGCGCCGAGCGACAACTCGGTTGCCTTTCCTGCTCGCTGTCGGCTTTGCGGGCGGCGCGCTGTCCTCGATCGCTGTCAATCTGGTAAGCATGCTCGGCCGCGACACCACTTTTACTGGCCGAACGGAAATATGGGCTGGCGCTTTAGAAATCTGGAAGCGATCTCCGCTGCTTGGTTACAGCTACGTTGCCGGCAACACCGTGGTATTGGGCCCAGAGCTCACTCGAATGCTTTTTAGTTCGGCTGTCGATGCCCACAATGGATACATAGACATACTATTCTCATTGGGCATCGTGGGGCTTGGCCTTTTTCTCCTCGCTGTGTTGGTCAGCTTCAACTATGGACATAGGGCGTGTGCCGCAAAGGAAAGTCCTGATCGATCCACCGCAGTTGCTTACATGGTCATCGCCATCATGTCCTGCGTGATGGGTGTGGCGGAAGTTTCCCCTCTTCGTTTGGTCGGAAACGGCGGATACCTGTTCTGGATTTCACTCGTCATGTTGAGCCATCCTGACTTGCGTCCTAGGCTGGCCAGATCTGAAACGCGCCGGCCGCACTCGCGGCCGCAAGGGCGCTCGGCAGAAGTGAGGCCAGCGCCCTCGCCGGCCGACCAGGCGACGGCTCAAAGCGGTCGGGAAATCTGATGTCCCGCGGAACAACAGCCACAACAGTCCCGCCTGTCCCGCCCGCAGGGGAGCCACCGGGCTATCGCCCCTTCGGCGCGTTCAGGCTGCTGCTGGCGGCCTTGGTCATGGTCCAGCATTTTGGCGTGGTGGCGCCGCACGACGTGGGGCGTGCCCTGGCGGTTCCCGCCACCGGCAACATCGCGGTCCTGACCTTCTTCGTGCTTTCCGGCTTCATAATCGCGGAATCTTCTGAGCGATTCTATCTGCACCGCCCCGTGGCGTTCTTCGCCAATCGGGCGCTCCGCATATTGCCGCCTTATCTCGGCGCCGTCCTAGTCTCGATCGCGGCCCATTTCGTTCTACACCGGAGCGGCATCCTCACGTTGTGGGGTCCGCTGGCAAATAACCCGCAGCAAGATCTGTTCACAGCCAAAAGTATCTTGTCGAACTTGGTGTATCCGTTGCCAGGCGCATCGGCACTGATGGGCGAACCGGCCTACCGCTTCATTCCCTACGCGTGGGCGGTCAGGATCGAGTTCGTATTTTACATCGTGATCGCGGCGGTCCTGGCCACACTGCCGTGGTCCAAAAATTTCGCGAAGGTCCTTGCTATACTTGGCGTGGCGTTCATTGGGGTCTATCTGTTCTGGCGTCTAGGCTGGGGACTTTCGACGATGCGAATGATCGTCTATTTCTCGCTTGGCATATCCTTGTACTTCGCCTCGAAGGGCGAGCGATTGGCGATTGTTTATGCCGGGGCCTTCTACGCCCTGTGCATGTTGGATTATTGGAATTATGATAACGTTCAGCGTGCGCAATTCTTCCAGCAAAACCGCGAGTTTCACCGGCTGCCCTTGTTAGAATACGCCCTTCTCGCGGCCTGCCTCGGGTCTATTCCCCTATTGGCACGGTGGCGTCTGAGCGAACGCGCACAGAAGCTGGACACCAAGTTGGGCGGGCTATCCTACAGCCTGTATCTCAATCAATATGTTGCGCTGGTTATCATACATTCGGTCTACAAGGCGCGGGATTTTCGAACGGTCATTATCGCTGTCACGCTCGCGCTGGTGCTCGCCTACCTCATGAATGTGCTCGTCGAGAAAAATACCGAACCGCTGCGCAATGCGATTCGCGGGGTAAGGGTACAGGCCATCTGATGCGTAGTTATCGCTTCGACCTAAATGTTGCCAGAGCGAGCAGCGGCCGCGTAGCCGGGCGTGTTGGGGATCAGGTGTGGAGCGGGCGAATCTCTTGGTAACCGCGTCCGAGGGTGCGGCCCGACCCGCCACTGCAACGCACGACCGGGAAGGCCGGATCGCCGGCCTTGATGGCTTGCGCGCCGTCGCCGTCTTGCTGGTGATCCTCTCGCACTACGGGTTCAACCGCGAGGTGCCCGGCGCATTAGGGGTCACCGTTTTCTTCTTCCTCAGCGGCTACCTCATCACGACCCTATTATTGAGAGAAACCGCCGAATACGGACGACTGAAGAAGAAGGATTTCTATGTCCGCCGGTTCCTCCGACTCTCTCCGGAGCTCTTCTGCCTCCTAATCATGTCTGGGATAGGAGGAATATTTTATGTTGGCCTTCCTCGGATGATCGACTTTGTTGCCGCTGCTTTCTACTTCACCAACTACTACCATATCTCGCATTTACATGGAGACATAGTTGGCCTTCGTTGGCCTCATCTTTGGTCGCTTGCGGTCGAAGAACACTACTACATCCTGTACCCGCTGGTCTTTTCGCTGTTCTGGCGAAATTCGAACCGATTCATCGTCTTCTTGATCGGGGTGTGCGTCTTGGCCCTGGCCTGGCGCTGCACGGCCATCCAGATAGGTCTGCCAAGCGGCTACACCTATGTCGCGTCCGAGGCTCGCATCGACTCCATCGCCTATGGCTGCCTACTGGCGCTGCTCTCGCACCGAGAAGGGTGGCGGAACTATTGGGAGCGCAACTGGATCGCGGTGCAGGTCGTGGGGTTTGCGCTGCTTGCCCTGTCGGTTTTGATCCGCGACCCCTTCTTCCGGGACACCTATCGATATTCGATGCAGGGCCTGGGCATGTGCTTCGCACTGGCGGGGTTGTTGCAGCCCCGACCCGGTAACCTGCTCTTGCGAATTCTCGAAGCTGCTCCGATGGTGTGGTTGGGGCGCATGTCCTACGGTGCCTATCTCTGGCACCTGGAGCTCTCCCACCTGCAGGAGCGTTTTGCGCCGGGCCTGGTTCACGACGGGAGCACCCTGGGGGCGAGGGTCGCCTATGCCGCGACCGCGACGGCGGTCGCCTTCGCCGCCGGCTATCTGTCCTACACCTTCGTGGGCAAGCCAATGCTGAGGCTGAGGCGGCGGTTCGGCGCTCATGTCGCGGTGGAGCCCCGGACCGCCGCCTAGTACCCGGAATCACAGATCGCTGGCCCGTTGTCCATTGAGCAGTCTTTGGCGGACCTTGGCTTTGCTCCAGACGAAGGGCTTTGGGTTGGCGTTGTAGGCTGGATGAAGTGAGCCATGTGCTCTTGGAGTTGTTTGACCGAGCTGAAGGAAGCCTTGGACAGGGACTTCTTCTGCAGAATGGAGAACCAGATCTCGACCTGGTTGAGCCATGAGGCGCTGGTTGGCGTGAAGTGGAAGGTCACCTTGAGGTGGGCCTCCAGCCAGGCGTCGTTGTTCTTATGGGTATTGAGATTATCGAGGATGACGTGGAGCTCCTGCTCGGGATAGGCGGCCACGACCTCGTCCATGAAGTCGAGAAACTCCACACCCCGCCTGCGCTTGGTGTGGGCGGCGGTGACCTTGGCGGTGGCCACCTCGAAGGCGGCGAACAGGTTGGACGTGCCATGGCGCTTGTAGTCGTGGCTGTTGCCGCTCAGGGGTACCCATCCGGTGGAGACCGCGCGGAAATCTAAGCGGCGCGTCCGGCCGTGTCGAGCGGCCGCCAGTTCCAAGGCGGCAGCTCGTCGAGCTGCTGGCTGGGGTGCTCGGCGATACGGGCCAGGACGTCGGCCAGCCAGGCCTGAGGGTCGATGTCATTCAGCTTGGCGGTGACGATCAGGCTGTACATCACCGCC
>NZ_JAFCUB010000030.1:0-50622 GCF_049896325.1 Caulobacter sp. DWP3-1-3b2 | reverse complement strand
ATGTTGGACGCCACCGTCATTCGGGCCCACGCCCAGGCCGCCGGCGCGCGGCGAAAAAAGGGGGCCCTAACGCCCAGGCGCTTGGCCGGTCTCGTGGCGGGTTCGGAACCAAGATCCACGTCTGCGTAGACGCCCTTGGTCTGCCTGTCCGCATCATCCTGGGCCCGGGCCAGCAGAACGACATGGCCCCCGCCTTCGACCTGATCGACGGGCTGCGCTTCCAATACCTCCTGGCCGACAAGGCCTATGACGCCAATCGTCTCTACGAAAAGATCATCGCCCAGGGCGGCGATCCCTGCGTGCCGCCCCGCCGGCATCGCAAACGCCAGCACGCCTACGACACAGCCCTCTACAAGGAGCGAAACCACGTCGAGCGTTTCTTCAGCCGCATCAAGCAGTTCCGCCGCATCGCAACCCGGTACGACAAGCTTGCAACCACCTTCATGGGCTTCGTAACCCTCGCCGCCATCATGCTATGGCTCAAATAGCTAAATCGTCACTACGGCCTAGAGCAGTGACACGTCCGCCGACACCGCGCCCGCCAACGCCGTTTCTAGCGCCGCCACCAGGCGCGCGGCGGCGATCGGCTTGGCCACGAAGCCATCCATGCCGGCGTCGAGATAGCGGTCGGTCTCGTGCGTCAGCACGCTGGCGGTGACGGCCAGGATCGGCGTGCGCGGCCGATCGCCGGCGGCCTCCAGCGCCCGGATCGCGCGGCCCGCTTCCAACCCGTCCATGCCCGGCATGTGGATGTCCATCAGGATGGCGTCCCAGGGCTCGGCGCGCCACATGGCGACGGCTTCCTGGCCGTCACGCGCCGCGCCGCAGGCCACGCCCATATGGGCCAGCATGGCTTGAAGCACGGTGCGGTTGGTCTGGTTGTCATCGACCACCAGCATCCGCAGGCCGCCATTCGCGGTCGGCCTCTCGACCGGAGCCGCCGGTACGGGCTCGATCAGGCCGTCCACAGTGGGGCAAGGCACGTCGAACGCGAAGCGCGCGCCGCCGCCCTGCGGGCTGTCGAAATCGATCTGG
Organism: Caulobacter sp. DWP3-1-3b2; assembly: GCF_049896325.1. Classification (NCBI taxonomy): domain Bacteria; kingdom Pseudomonadati; phylum Pseudomonadota; class Alphaproteobacteria; order Caulobacterales; family Caulobacteraceae; genus Caulobacter; species Caulobacter sp. DWP3-1-3b2. Next base: position 49,587 of record NZ_JAFCUB010000030.1, on the reverse strand, counting down.
CCGCCCATCAAGGTCACCAACTCGCGGCAGATGGCCAGGCCCAACCCGCTGCCCCCGGTGCGCCGGGTGGTCGAGCTGTCGAGCTGCACAAACTTCTCGAACACCTGGGCATGGCGGTCTTCGGGAATGCCCACCCCGGTGTCGATCACCTCGCAGGTCAGGCCCAGGGCGTCGCCGCCGATGCGCACGGTGACCGCGCCGGCTTGGGTGAACTTGACGGCGTTGGAGATCAGATTGCTGAGCACCTGGCGTAGCCGCGCCTCGTCGCCGTCACGCCAGCCACGCGCCTGGGGTTCGACTTCCAGCGCGAAGGCCAGGCCCTTGTCGTGGGCCAGGCCCGCATAGAGCCGACTTAAGGTCTCGGCCAGGGCGTCCAGACTGAAGGGCGCGCGCAGGATCTCCATCTTGCCGGCCTCGATCCGCGAGATGTCGAGAATGGCGTTGATCACCCCCAGTAGCGCCCGACCGGAGTCTTGCACGACCGCCAACCGGCCACGCTGATCTTCGGAAAGCTCGGCCCGCTCCATGGCCTGGGCCATGCCCAGCACGCCGTTCAGGGGCGTGCGGATCTCGTGGCTCATGGTCTCGAGGAACTCGGTCTTGACCCGGTTGGCGGTCTGGGCGGTCAGGGCCAGCGCCTGGGCCTCGTCACGCAAGCGGCGGTTCTCGCCCAGCTCGGCCTCCAGCTTGCGGTTCAGGGTGTCAGACGCCAGGCGGGCGCGCAGCTCGCGCAGCACCGCCCCCCGCATCAGGGTCGACATGCCCAGGGCGGCGAAGGCTCCCGCCACGCCCAGGAAGCCGTACTGGGCGACCAGGTCGCCCGGCGCGTTGCGGGCCATCAGCAACAGGCCGACGAGCGACACGCCAACACTGAACAGGGCCACGCGGCGGGTGGGGGCCGAGGTCGCGAACACCAGGGCCATCAGCACGAAATAGACCAGCTTGGCCGGTTCGAAATGCAGCACCTGATAGGCCACGACATTGGCCATCAGCAGCGCGTTCATCGTCAGGGCGGCCGTCTCGAGCCCCACCAGTCCTGGCGGACGGAACTTCAGGCGCCACCACAGGCCCAGAGCGGTCAGGGCGGCCAGCATCGCCAGACCTTCCAGCAGCAGCAGGCCCCAGCCCCTCTCGTAAAAGGGGTGAGAGATGCTGATCACGGCGTAGTAGGCGGCGGCGGCGAGCAAGTATCCGCGGAGGATCGGAATGTAGGGCCCGACGATCTCTTTCGTCGGGATGGGTTCCCACTTAACAACCGCGCGCTTCATAAAACCGTGCGTCCCCCCGCCTGCTCGATCTACGAATAGCTTAGCTGTTCGCGGTTAAGTCGCCATTGAGATAACGCCGTCATCGAACCCTGCTTCCAAGTGTCGCAGACGCGGTCAGGCGTCCGCGCGATCAATCCGCGCGGCGTAGCAGCCGGGCCGGGCGTAGTGGGCGTGCAGATAGGCGACCTGCGGGTCGGCCAGCAGCCGCTCGATGACGGGGCCGGCCTGCGCGCCCTCGACCAGGTCGGCGTCGCACATCATGCCGGCCGCGTCGAAGGCGCGAAGCGACAGCAGGCGCCGGGCCAGGGCGGGCGGCAGGGCGTTGGTCGCGTTGACCGCCGCGCCGGCCGCTTCGCGCACATAGATGGCGTGGGCCGAGCGGAAGGGGCTATCGGCGGGCCGATGCTCATAGTTAAGCAGGATCAGCCGCTCGCCGGGCTCGGCGTCGTCCAGCGTCACGCGGCAGGGAAAGGCGAAGGCGGTGTCGGCGACGACCCGCAGCATGCCGCGCGCCGCCAGCGCGTCGTCGTCGAGCGCGAACAGCGGCTGGAAAGGTTCTATCGGCAGGCTGGAAACGGTGAAGGCCACGGCAAGCTCCTGTGCTGGAGCCTGTGTGGCGGCTGGCGCTGCGCGCCGACACCCGATGCTTGCGGTGTCTGCTAGAGCATCGCGCGGAAAAGTGGTCACCGGTTTTCCGCAAAAGCGATGCGAAAACAAAAGTCTAGAGCAAGCCGTGCGATTCCTATGTCGCGCGACTTGCTCTAGGCCCGCTGGTTCAGCGTGATCGCCGTGCCGTTCTGACGATAGGCCGCGCCTTGCGAGCCTGGCCCATAGCCCGACGCGGTGGGGCGTTGCTCGGCGACTTCCTGGGCGATGGCGCGGACCAGGCCTTCGGTGACGGTCTTGGCGGCGGTGACGGCGCGGCCTTGGCGGGCCAGCACGGCGTCGAAGGCCTCGGTGGCGCGGACCAGCCGCAGGCGGCGGGACGGTTCGGCGCCGGCCACCAGGGCGACGCTGGCGCGAACCCGGGTCGACTCGTGGCGATACAGATTGGCCAGCTTGGCGACCTCATCGACATATTGCGCCGCCTCGTGCGGCCGGCGGGCCTCGAAGGCGGTGGCCTGGCGGGCGATCAGGTCGGTGAGGCGCTCGGTCAGGATGATCAGCTGTTCGACGCGGTCGTCGGGTCCGGTGGCGGTGAGGGCCATGACTATTCCTTCAAGCCTTGCATCTTCAGCATTTCCTTCTGGACCGTGGCGGCCAGACCGATGCCGCCGGCCTTGGTGACCTGCTTGGCCATCTCCTCGGTCAGCAGCGACTTGAACATGTCCTCGCCGGCCCCGCCGCCTCCGATCTCGGGGGTTTTCATGCCAGCGGTCATCGACTGCAGCATGATCGACAGGAACGAAGCCTCGAACTTCTGAGCCGTTTCCTTGATCTTGCCGCGCCGCAGAAGTTCGGCGGTGGAGGTGGCGGTGGGGCCGACTGTGTCGATCGGCGTCGCCGCGAGGGCCATATTTGTCGTGAACAGGGCGCTCATCACATCACCTCGATGTCGGCTTGCAGGGCGCCCGCGGCCTTGATGGCCTGCAGGATCGAGATCATGTCGCGGGGCGTGACGCCCAAGGCGTTGAGGCCGCCGACCAGGCTCTTCAGCGAGGCGCCGCCGCCCAGGGTCAGCAGCCTCTTGCCGGTCTCCTCGTTGACGCTGACGGCGGACTGCGGGACGACCTGGGTCTGGCCCTGGCTGAACGGGGCCGGTTGGCTGACGGCCGGGTTTTCCTGGACAGAGATGGTCAGGTTGCCCTGGGCGATCGCCACCTGGCTGATGCGAACGTCGTCCCCCATCACGATGACGCCGGCCACCTCGTCGATGATCACCTTGGCTGGGCTGTCGGGCTCGACCTCCAGGTTCTCGATGGCGGTGACGAAGCTGATCATGTCCATGCCGGCCGGCGGGCGCACCGCGACGATGGTCGGGTTCTGGGCCTGGGCCGAGCGGGGAAACTTGGTGTTGATGGCGTCGGAGATCCGGCGCGAGGTGGTGAAGTCGGGGTTGCGCAGGGTCATGCGCATCTCGCCCATCTCGACCATCTGGAAGCCGGTTTCCTTTTCGATAATGCCGCCGGCGGCGATCCGACCTGCGGTCGGCACGCCCTTTGTGACGGAAGAGCCCGAGGCCCCGCCGGCCGAGACCGAGCCGGTTTGCACCGAGCCCTGCGCCACCGCATAGGTCTGGCCGTCCGCGCCTTGCAGCGAGGTGACCAGCAGGGTGCCGCCCAGCAGGCTCTTGGCGTCGCCCAGGGTCGAGACCGTGACGTCCATCCGCGCGCCGGACGCCGAGAACGGCGGCAGGTTGGCGGTGACTATGACGGCGGCGGTGTTCTTGGTGTTGAGGTTGCCGTCGCGGACATTGACGCCCTGGCGTTCCAGCATCGCCTCGAGGCTCTGCTTGGTCATCGGCGCGTTGCGCAGGCTGTCGCCAGAACCGTTCAGGCCGACGACGATGCCGTAGCCGATCAACTGGTTGTCGCGCACGCCTTCGAACGAGACGATGTCCTTGATCCGCGACTTGGCGTCAGCGGGGCTGGAGGCCATGGCGACGGCGGCGAGAGCAAGGCCCAGAACGGAAGCGAAGAATGAACGAGACATGGCGATCCTGCGGCGGGGTCGTATCCCCGGGTCGTCCCATGCCAGAAGCGGGCCATGAAAAAGTTCAATGAAATCAGTTGAAATCCAGGGCTTTTCTGCTTGCGACAATCCGATCCGGCAGTTTCTGCCCGGCATTAACCATACCGCAAGCGAGCGCCGCCAAAATGTGGTTAACGGGAGGGGGTGACTCCCGCGTTTCGGTAGTTTCCGCGAACGGAGCAGCGTCGGTCATGAAGGTTTCCAGCACGGGAGGCGCGGGCGCGGTTGGCGCATCGCGGGCCAAGCCGACTGGCGGCGGCGGATCGGGATTCTCCCTGCCTACGGTGGGCGGCGCGAGCGCGGCTTCGGGCGTAGCCCAGACTGGCGGCGTGACGGGCGTCGGCTCGCTGGACGCCCTGCTGGCCCTGCAGGCCAATCTGGATCCCTTGGAGCGCAAGCGGCGAGCGGTGAAGCGCGCGGGCGGCCTGCTGGACATTCTGGACGCGCTGAAGATCTCGGTTCTCGACGGCGAGGTTTCGACCCAAACTCTGTCCAGGCTGAAAAGCGCGGTCCGAGAGCACCGCGAATCGACCGACGATCCGGTGCTGGAAACAATTCTCAACGAAATCGAGACCCGGGCCGCGGTCGAAGCTGCCAAGCTTGAGCAGGCCCGGCTGGGTTGAGATCGTTGATGAAACCGTATCTTAAAGAACGCGGTTCATTGAATGTCCACGAGATCCGGGATTTCCCGCACGGCGCTGAACACGCCGCTCATGCGAGGTTCATTGAACCCGGCTATCGTTTTGGTATAAGCACCCCGCCTGACTTGGGCGGAGTTGATCGGGGCGTGAGGCGTTAATGCAAACGGCCACTGTTCTTAAGGCGTCAGGCTCGTATCGTCCTACGGACGACGAGCCTTTCATGAACGAGCGTCAACTTGAATATTTCAAGCAGAAGCTCATCGCATGGAAAGAGGAGATCCTCCGCGAATCTCGCGAGACGGTCACTCATCTACAGGCTGAAACTGAAAACCATGCCGACCTCGCCGATCGCGCGTCGTCGGAAACTGATCGGGCGCTTGAACTTCGGACCCGTGACCGTCAACGGAAGCTTATTTCCAAGATCGACCAGGCGTTGCGTCGGGTCGAGGACGGTTCCTACGGCTACTGCGAAGAGACCGGCGAACCGATCGGTTTGGCGAGACTGGACGCGCGGCCCACCGCGATGCTCAGCCTGGAAGCCCAGGAACGCCACGAACGTCGGGAACGGGTTCACCGCGACGATTGAGATCATCATGATCTCGACCTGATTGTGTTTCGAACGGCCCCGCCTCACGGCGGGGCCGTTTTCGTTTCACCACAGGCTCGCCGCCGCGCGCTCGGGCCAGGCCTTGTCGTACTCGGGCCCGCCGACGGTGTCGTGGCTCATCGCCGCCAGCATGGCGCCGGGCGAGGGCAGGCGCCGGGGATCGAGCTGAGTCTCCGCCTTCCACAGTCCCGAGCGGACGACGGCCCGGGCGCATTGAAAATAGGCCTCGACGACCGTGATCACCAGACAGGTGCGCGGCGCCTTGCCATCGACGGCGAAACTGGCCAGCAGGGCTGGATCGGCCGACACCACCGCCCGGCCATTGACCCGGAAGGTCGTGCCCGAGCCGGGGATCAGGAACATCAGCGCCACGCGCGGATCGCGGACCACGTTGCGCAGGCTGTCGATGCGGTTGTTTCCCCGCCGGTCCGGCAGGATCAGGGTCCGCTCATCGGCGATGCGCACGAAACCGGGCTGGTCGCCGCGCGGACTGCAGTCCAGTCCCTCGGGGCCGGCCGTGGCGAGGGCCAGGAACGGCGATGCCTCGATCAGGGCGCGGTAATGCGGCGTGATGCGGTCGGCCACCTTGACAGTCGAGGCCGCGACCGGCGCGGGTCTGTAGAGCGCCTCGAGCGCTTCCAAGCTGTCGATGACGTCCACGGGCGACCTCCTGCGAAGCCGCCAGCATAGACGGTCTGGCCGTCGCGAAAAGCCTAGGCCGCCGCACTTTGGGCGACGGCGCAAGCCTCGGCCAGGCGATGGGGCGAGATCGGCTTGTCAACCACGGTGGGGGTTCGCGCGCCCAGTTGGTCGGCGTTCCCGGTGACATACACCACCGGGATTGGCCCTAGATGCGCCAGGATCGCCGCCACTGCTTCGACGCCGGTGCCACCGATGATGCGGTAGTCCGCCGTGATCAGATCAGGGTGCCGCCTCAAGGCGCAATCGAGCGCTTCCTGGGGACTTTCGGCGATGTCGAAACTATCGAACCCCTGCTCGGTGAGCAAAGCCTCCACTTCCATTGCGATGAGGATCTCGTCCTCGATGATCAAAGCATGCCTATGGGACATGTTCACTGGACGCCACCACTTCTCTAAATCGTCCCTATCCCCAGTAGAAGCCTATGATTCTCTTCTGCGCTAACGATTTTTACGGTTCAGCTTGTCTAAAATGTCGCAGGGGCGCGCCTGCGACTTGTTCTCAAGCGCCACCTTAGGCGCTCTTGACTGGTGACAACGATGTCATGAACGGCGAACACTTGCCTGGTCTTTGTAATCACAAGTGTTTACCTCAATGTTCAGCGAACGCCGTGTTTCGGTCATGTTTGCTTGCGGAGTCTTGCGTCGTCCAAGGGAAATTGCGCTATGCAGAGCGCAAAAATACGCAGGAGCGCGCGCCATGATGTCCCTGATCCTTACCGAGAAACGCGGCCACGTCGCGATCCTCACGCTCAACCGCCCCGAGGCGATGAACGCGCTGGGCGCGCCGGGCGATGGCGATCAGGTGGCGGCGGCCTGCGAGGCGATCAATGACGACCAACAAATTCGCTGCGTGATCCTTACCGGCGCGGGCCGGGCGTTCTCGGCCGGCGGCGACGTCAAGGCGATGAAGGCCCGCGAAGGCGCGTTCGGCGGCAATGGCGTGGCGGTGCGCGACGGCTATCGCAAGAACATCCACCGCATCGTGCGGGCCATCTATGGCCTGGAGGTCCCGGCCATCGCCGCCGTCAACGGGGCGGCCATCGGCCTGGGCTGCGACGTGGCCTGCATGACCGACATCCGCATCGCCGCCGACACCGCCAAGTTCGGGGTGACCTTCCTGAAGCTGGGCCTCATCCCCGGCGACGGCGGGGCCTGGCTGATGCCGCGCACGATCGGCATGAGCCGCGCCGCCGAGCTTCTGTTCACCGGCGACGTGATCGACGCCGCAAAGGCCGAGGCCTGGGGCCTGATCAGCAAGGCGGTGCCGGCTGAGACCCTGATGGACGAGGCCATGGCCCTGGCCGAGCGCATCGCCCTGCAGCCGCCCCACGCCCTGCGCATGGCCAAGACCCTGCTGCGGCAGGGCGCCAGCGCCAGCTACGACACCCTGATGGAGATGAGCGCCATGGCCCAGGCCATCGCCCACCACACCGACGACCACATGGAAGGCGTCGACGCCCTTCTCGAAAAGCGCCAACCCAGCTTCAAGGGCTCCTGACATGGGTAAGGAAGCCAAGGGCGTCTGGGGTCAACTGGCGGACGGCGAGAGCGACGGCAAGCTGCTGTGGGAGCCGCCCAAGCTGATCTTCCGCGGCGCGGTGCGCGGTATCTTCCAGGGCCACGCCCTGCGCGACCTGCGGGTCGAGGGCGCCGATCTGGTCCTGACCGACGGCACCCGGTTCACGCTGGAGCCAGGCGAGGCGGACACGTGGCTGCACGCCATCCAGAACCCGCCCAGCCGCCTGGACAAGCTGGGCGTCAAGGTGGGGCAGACGGTGGTGGTCCTGGGCGTGGATGACGCCGAGTTCCTCGACGAGCTGTCGGGCCGGGCGGAGCCGGTGGAAGCCGACGAGGACATCGACCTGCTGTTCCTGGGCGTGGAGGACCTGGCCGATTTCGACCAGCTCGAAGACCTGATCGGCGGCCTGGCGGCCAAGGGCGCGATCTGGATCGTCGCCGAAAAGGGTCGGGGCGCGCCGCTGAAGGACACCGAGATCCTGGCCGCCGCGCGCGGGCAGGGGCTGGTGGACACCAAGGTCTGCGCGTTCTCCAAGACCCACACCGCGCTGCGCTTCGTCAAGCGCAAGGGCGGGGCGGTGGCCGCGCCAGCCGTCGCCGATGAGGACGAGGGGTTCGACGAGGAGTAGGGGGCACTAAGCGGGGCGGCTGGGTGGGCTTTCGAGCCTAGTCCGATGTTCGTCCTGCCGGTTCTCCGGCACGGCGTCCAAGGTCCGGCGTCAGGCGCGGCCATAATTCCCGCACCCGACTCAACCTGGCCTCACTCCAGACGCGCCGATGGAGCGGGCAGGGTGTTGACCACAGCGATGGCCGTCAATCCGCTCCCAAACTAGCGGAGCGATCGCGGCCTGGGTGAGGTCTCCGGCCGCGAGGCTGGCCATCGCTCGCGCCTTGAACGGAAAGAATCCCTTGGTCGCGTGAGGCCAAAGCCGGTCATCCCAACGACGCCTGACCTGCACCAGCGTTACGCCTTCAACCGCCAATCTGGACGAGATATCAGCCAATGCGTCAGCGACCGGGCCAACCGGAGCATAGGGCGTGACAATTTGCCGGACACCGGCTGCTCTGGCGGCAGACAGCAGGCGCTCGGGATCCAGGCTATCATGCCGGGTCGTGGGGCAGCCGAAGAATGCGCCGATCCGCGTTGTCGTATCCAGGGCCGCGCCTTCGAGGAAGCGACGAGCCGCTTCGCTCCAGAGCTGCTGCCTGTCCGTCGCAACAACTGCCGCTACGAAGGGGCTAGCCGCTCCAAAAGCTGACTCCGGATGCATGTCCTCCGACGTGACCAGAAGCATGGCCGGGTCAGAGATGGAGGCGACACGATGTTCAACCAGGTCGAGAGGACCCGGAAGCGGAAGCTCCGTGAGCGCGGTGGCTTCTGTGGCCAGACCTTTCGGTGCAAAGCGCCGGTTGGTATTGCGGGCGATGTTGTCGGTAGAGGCGAGATAGATCTTGCCGGGCGTCTGAAGCCCCGCAACCCAGCGCCAGGACAGCGTATTGCTCGCCGCATCGGCATCAATCAGATGACGTAAAAAGAAGTTTGCGCCCAGCGACCAAGGCAGCTTCAGGGTGAAAATCCAGATGGAGGCAAACCACATACGTGTGTGGTTGTGGAGGTAGCCGGTCTCCACCAACTCACTCGCCCAGTCATCAAAGCCCTCGATCCCCGTCTGGCCGGTCTGCGCTGCATGAAGGGTAGGGGAGCCGGCAAACGCTTGGGCCTGGTGATCTCTTTCAGTGCAGAAGCGCGCCCAGACTGCGGGGCGTGTCTCAAGCCACCCCTTCCAGTAGGTCCGCCACAGCACCTCCTGAACGTATTTCTCGGCCGCTCTGGCGTCATGCTGCGCGAGCACGGCGGCGATGATCTCCTTCTCGGTGATCAGGCGATGGCGCAGATAGGGTGAGAGCCTCGACACCGCGGTCGGCTGGCCAGGACCAGGATCAGTATTGCGGCCGGCCGCGTAGGCAAGACCGGCTTGCGGGACGAAAGCGGTGAGGCGGCGTAGGGCTTCATCACGGGTTGGCGGGAAAGTCATGATCGTCCGTCACTTGCAAGCTTGCCGGCTCCTTAAGCGCCTGGGGTCTCAATGCATAGGCCGCCCGACGGACGTGCTGATTGAGCCGGCTCGGCGCGGGGTGTCGGCCAGATCCAAGCTTACCCACATTGCGGGACGGTCGTCCGGACCAAATGGGCGACACAAGTCCGACCACGCCATTGGGTCCTTCGGCTGAATGTCCGAGCCCTGGAGCTAAACTAAGTTCCGCTTCGGGTCGGGAGCGGAAGCCAGCCTGTTGCCCGAAACTGGACATTGGACCTTCGGTGGGAAGCGCACATACCAAGGTTAGAGATAGGCGGCGTCCAACGGTGATCGAAGGTCCGGTTGATGGAGCGGGTCCACCTTCCGCTTCCGACCCCAAAGCGGACATTTGATCGCAACGGGGTCCTCGCGCTTGAGCCGACGACTAGCTGGGTCAATCGGCAAAGCAGCTCCGTTCAATGAAGCTCTGTGCGGCGGCCGAGGCTTCAGACGGATTATGCCCACCGTCGAACTCGAGGGCCGTAAACGGCGCCTTGGCTGCGCGAAGAGCCTCCACCAGCGGTACATAGTGGTCGGCGAACGGGGCTGCGGGATCGTGACGACCGCCTGCGACGAAGATCGGACGATCCGCCAGATCAGCGGCGCGCTGGGCCAAGCCTGATGTGCCGGACTCCAGGGTAATCGCGTTCATAAAGCCGTCGACGCCATCCGGTCCGAAGCGGGTCGAGGCGGGATCGGCAGCGACGGCGTCCAGATCAGTCTTCCAGGCCGTCCGATAGCTTGCGTCGGAGCCCCAACGCGCACCGATCACGCCCATGTCGGCGGGAACGAGAACCACAGCGCACCGTACGCTGTGGTCTGCCGCCGCCGTCTGCAACGCGACCCAGCCGCCATAGCTAACGCCGAGCACGCCGATCTCAGTCGGATCCACCCCGCTGGCGGCGTCCTGCTTGAGCCAGTTTACGGCGGCGGCCCCGTCCTCGCGCGAGTGTCGCAGGCTGATGGCCCCGCCCGATGACCCCGTGCCCCGATATTGGGGTAGCAACACGGTATAGCCGGCGGCTTGCAGGTCGGTCGCTATGCGAGGGATATTTGGCCCCGCAGGAAAGCCGTTAAACAGGACGATGGCCGGACGCGGCCCTTCACCGACGCCACCCAGAATGCGGGCTGAGAGCGTGGTGTCGCCGGATGAAATCGTCACCTCCCTTACGGGCTGTTGTGCAAAGGCAAGCCCGGGGAGCGCCAGTAGGGCGATGGCGGCGACGAACGATTTCAAGGGATGCCTCGGGCTCAGGAACGCCAGTGCAGATCGCGCCGACCAAGCGTGACCTTGATAGCGGGACCCGCACCATCGCAACTTAAGCTTTTGTCATGACACAACGTTCATCGACATGTGGCGAGGGATCCGTTGGCTTGGCGACGTCCGCTAACCACCCTTCGCTGACGTTCCGAACGTCCGCTTCCGGTGAAACCGGCATCCGCTCCGGATGTGGCCACGCCTTTTAGCCTTGGTGGATCGGAGCTCTGGCGTCTGACGATGTCAAGGACGGCGCGAAGCGCCGCCGCGACGCGGCCGCCAGAGGCGGTCCTTGACATCGTCAGACGCCAGAGCAAGCTCGCCATCAAGGTTTTAAGGCGCGGCCTCGCCGATGCGGGCGGTTTGGGAAGGGGCTGGACGTTTCAAGCACGTTGGCGACCCGGCAGTGCTTGGCGCCCGCTGCGGTGCGCGCCAGCCTGTCGGCGCCTTCGCGCATCGGAAGTCCTCCCCCTTTGGGGGAGGTGTCGGCGACGCCGACGGAGGGGGGAGTGATTAGCAGGTGGCCGAACCTCCGGATCGGAGACCCCAAAACTCCCCCCACCGATCGCTGCGCGATCGCCTCCCCCACGGGGGGAGGCGTTCTAGGCCGCCTCCGGGACCTTCGCCTTCGCCTTCGCCTTGGCCTTGCTGAACACCATCGTCCCGTCGTCCACCTTGCCCAGCCGCAGGGTCACCAGATCGAGCGCGTAGTTCTGATAGGCCTTCCAGGGCTTTTGCGCGCCCTGCTTGGGGAACTTGCCGATGCCGCGCTGGACGTAGCCGGAGCTGAAGTCCAGCCACGGCTCGACCGGCATGTCGGGGTCGGTGACGCGCGGGGTGCATTGGACGGTGCCGGTGCGGTCCATGTGGTTGATCAGCCGGCAGACATATTCGGCGGTCAGGTCGGCCTTCAGGGTCCAGCTGGCGTTGGTGTAGCCGAAGGTCGAGGCGAAGTTGGGCACGTCGCTGAACATCATGCCCTTGTAGGACAGGCTCTGCGAGAGGTCGGCCGGCTGGCCGTCGACCACCACCTTCATGCCGCCCGCCAGCTGCATCACCAGGCCCGTGGCGGTGACCACGACGTCGGCGTCCAGGGTCGCGCCCGAGGTCAGTTTCAGGCTGGTCGGGGTGAAGGCCTCGATATGGTCGGTGACCACCGACGATGTCCCGGCCTTCAGCGAGGCGAACAGGTCGGCGTCGGGCACCAGGCAAAGGCGCTGGTCCCAGGGGTTGTAGCGGGGCGTGAAGTGGGTGGCGACGTCGTAGTCGGGCCCCAGATGTTCGCTGACCAGGCCGATCAGCTGGGCCTTGGTCTTTTCCGGCTTCTTGCGGGCGATGTTGAAGAACAGCATCTGCATCAGCACGTTCTTCCAACGCGTGATGCGGTAGGCCAGCATGATCGGCAGCTTGGCCCGCAGCCAGTTGGCCAGGGCGTCCTCCGCCGGACGTGAGACCACATAGGTGGGTGAGCGCTGCAGCATGGTGACGTGGCTGGCGGTCTTGGCCATCTCCGGCACCAGGGTGACGGCGGTGGCCCCGCTGCCGATCACCACGACCTTCTTGCCGGTATAGTCGAGGTCGGCCGGCCAGTGCTGCGGGTGGACGATGCGGCCGCCGAACGTCTCGACACCCTCCCAGGGCGGCGTGTAGCCGGCGGCGTAGTCGTAATAACCGCTGCACATCAGCAGGAAGTTGCAGGTCAGCTGCACGATCTGGCCGTCATGCTCGGCCTCGACGGTCCAGGTGGCGGTCTCAGAGGACCAGCTGGCTTGCTGAACCTTGTGATTGAAGCGGATCTTGCGGTCGACGCCGTGGTCCTTGGCCGTCTCGCGGACATATCTCAGGATCGATGGGCCGTCGGCGATGGCCTTGGCTTCGCGCCAGGGCCGGAACGAATAGCCCAGGGTGTACATGTCGCTGTCGGAGCGGATGCCGGGATAGCGAAACAGGTCCCAGGTGCCGCCGATGGCTTCGCGGCCCTCGAGGATCGCATAGGTCTTGCCCGGGCAGTGGGTTTGCAGGTGATAGCCCGCGCCGACGCCCGACAGGCCCGCTCCTACGATCAGGACGTCGAAATGCTCGATGGCCATGCGCTCGCTCCGCTCCCCGATGTGGTCCGGCGTGCCCGGACGTCTTGGTTATCTTATCGACGTTCATATAGAGGCGACCATTTTGCCCGTCGGTCAACCGGTGGCGTACCGTCCTTTCGATTTCCGGCGGGTTTTCGTTTGCGCACCGCGGCTTTGGCCGCGTATTCGATCCGGCATGAACTTGCGCGATTTCGGTCTGCTGGTGCTGGTCTGCCTGGTCTGGGCCTGCAACAACATCATCTCCAAGATCGTGGTCGCCCACTGGGGCGTGCCGCCGTTGTTCTATGCGGCGGTGCGGTTCGCGATCGTCGCGGCGGTGACCCTGCCGTGGCTGCTGCCCGCGCCCCGGCCGACCTGGCGGATCGTGGTGGTCGGCCTGCTGATGGGCGTCGGCAACTTCGCCCTGCTGTTCATGGGCTTCAAAACGGCCTCGCCCTCGGCGGCGGCGGTGGTCATTCAGGTCGCCGTGCCCTTCACCACCATCCTGTCGGTGCTGCTGCTGGGCGAGAAGGTGCGCTGGAAGCGCGGGCTGGGCATCGCCCTGACCCTGTCGGGGGCGGTGGTGGTGATGTGGAACCCGCACGGCCTTCAGCTGTCGCCGGGCCTGTGGTTCATCGTCGGCTCGGCCTTCACCGGCTCGCTGGGCGCGGTGATGATGAAGCAGATCGAGGGGGTCAAGCCCCTGCAGTTCCAGGCCTGGGTCGGCTTCACCGCCGTCGCGCCCCTGGCGGCGCTGAGCGGGGTGTTCGAGCCCGGCGGCCTGGGCCTCGCCGCCCATGCCGGCTGGCCGTTCTTGGCCGCGGTGCTGTTCTCGGCCCTGGTGGTGTCGGTGCTGGGACACACGACCTATTATGGCCTGATCCAGCGTCACGAGGCCAATCTGATCGCGCCGCTGACCCTGATGACCCCGTTGATGACCATTGGCTTGGGCGTGCTGATCACCCACGATCACTTCGACATCCGAATGGGAATCGGCACGGCGCTGGCGCTGGTCGGCGTGCTGATCATCGCCCTGCGCAAGAACCAGGTCATGCCGCTGATCCTGCTGATGAGGAACCGTTTCCAATGACGCCCTCCCCTCTGAAGTTGGCCGACGCGCCGTCGCCGAACTTCGATGCCCGCAAGGCCATCCCCGACTGCGTGATCCTTCACTACACCGGCATGGAGACCGGCCCGGCGGCGCTGGAGCGTTTGTGCGATCCGGAAGCCAAGGTCTCGGCCCACTACCTGGTCGAGGAAGATGGCCGGGTGTTTCGCCTGGTGCCCGAGGAGCGCCGCGCCTGGCATGCCGGGGCCGCCTTCTGGAAAGGCGTCAAGGACATCAACTCGGCCTCGATCGGGATCGAGATCGTCAATCCGGGACACGAGTTTGGCTACCGCGCCTTTCCCGACGCGCAGGTCGCCGCCGTGATCAACCTGCTGGCCGACATCCGTTCGCGGTGGACCATCGACGATGACCGCGTCCTGGGCCATTCCGACATCGCCCCCGGCCGCAAGATCGACCCGGGCGAGCTGTTCCCCTGGAAGCGGCTAGCCGAGGCCGGCCACGGTCTTTGGGTCGAGCCGCCGCCGTCGCCCGGCGCGCCGCTGGGCGAGGGCGAGGAGGGGACCGGCGTCTTCGCCCTTCAGGCCGGCCTGACCCGCCTGGGCTACAACTGCCCGCCGTCCGGCAAGTACGACGCCTGGACCACCACCATCGTGGCCGCCTTCCAGCGCCACTGGCTGCAGACCCGCTTCGACGGCGTCGCCGACGGCGAGACCCGGGCAAGGCTGGTGGCCCTGCTGCGGGCCGCCGGCTGATGCATCCGGCCCAGCCGTTCCGGGTCGAGGATCGCGCGACCCTGCTGGGCTTCATCGCCGCCCATCCGTTCGTGACGCTGGCGGCGGCGGTGCGCGGCCGGCCGTTCACAGCCCAGGCGCCGGTGGTGATCCGCCATCTCGGTGACGGCGAGGTGGCCCTCGACTTCCACCTGTCGCGCGGCAACGTGCTGTCGCCGTACATCGTCCAGGGCTTTCGTGCGGTGGCGCTGGCCACGGGTCCCGACGCCTATGTTAGCCCGGACTGGTACGCGGGCGAAGACCAGGTCCCGACCTGGAACTACCTGTCGGTCGAGGCCGAAGGCTCGGTCGCCGGGCTCAACGACGTCGAGCTCGTGGCCCTGCTCGATGACCTCTCCGCCCAGGAGGAGGCGCGCTTGCTGCCCAAGCCGCCCTGGACCCGCCACAAGATGAGCCCCGGCCGCTTCGAGGCCATGACCCGCGCCATCATCGGCGCCCGGCTGCTCGTTGACCGGCTGGAAGGGACCTTCAAGCTGTCGCAGAACAAGGGCGAGGCGGATCGGTCTGGGGTGGTCGCGGCGCTGGGGGATCATCCCATCGCGGGGCTGATGCGGGGCTAGGGTCGGATCTCGGGATTGGCCGTTTGGCTTCCGACCCTGGGCGGACATTGGGTTGCGCCTTAAAAAGCCCTCTCTCTTGGAGAGAGGGAGGGGCCCATGGCGAAGCCATGGGAGGGTGAGAGGTTACATTCTCACCGAATAGGGCATGGTCATCCAGCAGGTTGGGGCGGCTGCCAGATCCAGGATTTGTTGCCGTTGTGTGCTCCTCCGGACCTTCGAAGGCGGCTGGACGGATTCGGATTTTCCGGCCAGCGATGAAACCTCTCACCCTCCCACCGCTTCGCGGCGGGCCCCTCCCTCTCTCAATGAGAGAGGGTGTTTCGCGTCCGCCAACCACCCTAAGCTGACGTGAGCAATGGCGGCTCCGGGGCGTTGCGCCGATCGATCGCATTTCGCTTCGGTGCGAAAGCGCGAGCGATGAAAGGACGGTGGGGGCTTACTCTTCCCGACCTCCGTCGGAAACAGCAGACCGTCTTCAAGCATCGCGCGGATTTCATCCGCATCCATCGTGTCGAACTCGTCGGGAATGGCCAATTCGCCGTCCAGAAAGCCAAGGCGGCGTAGCTGACCGGGATGGTCCTCCGGGCGGTCGGGTGCGGGCATGGAATTTCTCCGCCGAGCTAGGCGGTGAAGTCAGTCTACCTCATCGTGCCTCGATCTCCGATTGACCCGCCGTCACGGACCCGTCAAACACCCCCTCGGACCAGATGGTCGGGCGGCCGCGGTCTTCGCAAGAAGGTCGAGGAAAGTCCGGGCTCCACGGTGACAAGGCGGCGGGTAACGCCCGCCGGGAGCGATCCCAGGGATAGCGCCACAGAAAGCAAACCTCCTCCCCTCGGGGCGGGAAGGGTGAAAGGGTGGGGTAAGAGCCCACCGCGGACCTGGCAACAGGGACGGCATGGCAAGCCCCGCCTGGAGCAAGACCGAATAGGGACCCCGCGCCGGCCTCGCGTCGGATAGGCCGTCACTGGTTGAGAGGGTCCGGGTAGGTCGCGAGAACCGTCCCGCGAGGGGCGGTCCAGAGGAATGGCCGTCTCGCGGTCGTCTTTCTTTCGGGAGGGGCGGACGTCAGACAGAACCCGGCTTACAGACCATCTGGTCCATTTCGCGCGCCAGAATGGGGACCGGCGCATGCGCTGGTCCCCAGCCGCCACCTTTCGCGAAAGTGGGTTTTACCGCCGCTTGTCCACCGCGCGAGCCGGGTCGATGCGCTCATTCCCGTGTTCGCAAGGCGTTCAGCGAGTCTAGCGCCAGCCGAAGTCTTAACATGTTCTGTGTATGTTCTGTTGATAGATTCACGGGCTCTGTGAACACCCGCCGCGACACCTTTGTTTTCGCGGCGAAACGCCTGTTGGTGTCATTGTCTCCCAATCAATCCCATGTTAACCCAGTTCTGCCGGAGCGAACGTGTCAGGGCGTCCGGCGGCGGGCTTTTCGATAGGGGTAGTGGGGTGTTTCTCTCGACGTTCGAGAAGCAGCTGGACAGCAAGCGGCGCATCGTTGTGCCGCAGGATTTCCGCGCCACGCTCTCGGGCCCGTTCGACGGGATCTTCTGCTTTCCTTCCATCGAAGCCGATTGCCTTGAAGCTGGCGGGAAAAGCTTGTTTGACCGTTACCAGGGCGTGATCGAGGAGCTGCCTTTCGGCGACCCGCTGCGTTCGGCCCTCGAGGTCAGCGTGCTGGGCGGCATGGCCAAGCTGTCGTTCGACACCGCCGGCCGCATCACGCTTCCCGACACCCTGTGCGAGATGTGCGGCCTGACCGACTGGGTCGCCGTGGTCGGCCTGGGCGAGCGGTTCCAGATCTGGTCGCGCGAGGCCTTCCAGGCCCACCGCGCCGAGCAGCGCGAACTGGCCCGCGACGGCTTGGCCGCCATGCGCGCCCAGCAGCGCACCGCGCGGATCGGCGGCGTCGCATGACCGAGCTTTCCGACACCCCTCCCGAGGCCGCGCCGCACGTCTCGGTGTTGCTGGGCGAAGTGGTCGGCGCCCTGGCGGCAGGCCCTGGCGACGTGGTCATCGACGGCACCTTCGGGGCTGGCGGCTACACCCGCGCCATCCTGGCCACCGGCGCGACGGTCATCGCCTTCGACCGCGATCCCAGCGTCCAGCGCTTCACCGCCGAATTCACCGCGACGGCCAATTCCGCGACGGCCAATTCCGCGACGGCCAATTCCGCGACGGATGGTCGCTTTCGGCTGATCGAGGACCGTTTCTCGCAAATCACGGCGTATCTGGAGGATGCGTCGGTTGACGGCGTAACCCTGGATCTTGGCGTGTCTTCCATGCAGCTCGACGAGGCCGAGCGCGGCTTTTCCTTCATGCGCGACGGTCCGCTGGACATGCGCATGGGCGCCGACGGCCCCACGGCCGCCGACCTCGTCAACGACCTGGACCAGGTCGAGCTGGCGCGCATCCTCTACGTCTATGGCGAGGAGCACGCCTCGCGCCGCATCGCCAGCTTCCTGGTCAAGCGCCGGGCCGAGCGGCCCTTCACCCGCACCCTGGACCTGGCCCATGTGATCGAGCGCGCCCTGGGCGGACGCAAGGGCGCCAAGGCCCATCCGGCCACCCGCTCGTTCCAGGGCCTGCGGATCGCCGTCAACGCCGAGCTGGAAGAGCTGGAGGCCGGGCTGGTCGCCGCCGAGCGGGTGCTGAAGCCGGGCGGCCGGCTGGCCGTGGTCACCTTCCATTCGCTGGAAGACCGCATCGTCAAGACTTTCCTGGCCGAGCGGGCCGGGCGCACGCCCGGTGGCTCGCGCCACGCCCCGCCGGTCGAGGTGGGCGCGCCGGCCAGCTTCCAGCTGATCTCGTCCAAGGCCATCGCGCCGGGCGAGGCCGAACTGGCCGTCAATCCGCGCGCCCGCTCGTCGAAGCTGCGCGCCGCCGTGCGGACGCAGGCTCCGGTGTGGAGTGACGCCCGATGAGCCTGTCGAGCATGTTCGATCGGCGCATACGGGGCTTCCGGGTGGTGGAGCTGGTTTGCCTGTGCCTGCTGATCGCCTTGGTGTTGGGCGTCTACATGGCCAAGACCTTCGCCGGCCGCGAGCGCGCCGAGATCGCCTCGGTCGAGCAGCAGATCGTCGATGAGAAGGTCCGGGTTCGGTTGCTGAAAGCCGAGGTCGCCTACCTCGAGCGCCCGGGCCGCATCGAGCAGTACGCCGCGAGCCGAAACCTCGGGCCAATCAAGCCTGAGCACGAAACCACCGAGGACGCCCTGATCGACCTCGCGCGCAATGCGCCCGTCGCCCACGCCCCGGCCGCGCCGTCGGTCAGCGCGGCCGGGGCGGCGGCCACCGCCGAGGCGCCCGAGGCGACGCCCGACGACTATCCGCCGCCCCAGCTCTCGTCTCAGCCGGCTCCCGCAGAGGCTCCGCGATGAGCCTGTCCAATCTCGCCCCCGGCGGCGCACCCCGCGCCTGGCGCTGGCTGATCGAGCGGGTCTGGCGGCTGGAGCACGCCTTCGAGCGCTCGCGCGCCGCAGCCCGCCCGGAAGACGACACCCGCATCCGCATCTTCTTCGTCATGGCGATCTTCGGCCTGGCCTTCACCGTCCTGGCCCTGGGCGCGACCTGGGCGGCGGTGTTCTCCAAGGTCGGCGGCAACAGCTATCTGGCCTCGACCGCGGGCGCGCGCGGCGACCTGGTCGATCGCAACGGCCAGCTCCTGGCGGTGGATCTGACCCACTACGCGCTCTATGTCGATCCCAAGGAAGTCTGGGACGCCAAGGCCACCCGCGTCACGCTCGCCAAGGCCCTGCCGCAGGTGCCGGTCAAGCGGATCAACGAAGCCGTCTCGGGTCCGCGCCGCAGCTTCGTGCTGGGCGGCATGACGCCCGCCGAGAAGGGCGCGATCTTCGACCTGGGCCTGCCGGGCGTGCAGTTCGAGGAACAGGCGCGCCGGGTCTATCCGCTGGGCGCCAGCGCCGCCCACTTCATCGGCTTCGTCGACAAGGGCGGCCTGGGCCTGTCCGGGGCCGAGAAGGCGCTGGACAAGACCGTGCGCGACGCCGCCGCCAAGGGTCCGGACGGCGCCACGGCGCTGTCGATCGACCTGCGCGTCCAGGCCGCCCTGGAGGACGAGGTCCGCAAGGCCGCGATCGAGTTCCAGGCCAAGGACGCGGTCGGCATCGTGACCAACATCCATACCGGGGAGATCCTTGGCATGATCAGCTATCCGGATTACGACCCCAACCAGCTGAACCAGGCGTCCAGCGAGCAGATGACCAACCACGCCGCGGCCTCGGTCTATGAGATGGGTTCGACCTTCAAGGCCTTTACCGTGGCCATCGGCCTGGACACCGGGGCGGCGACGCCGGCCTCGACCTTCGACGCGCGCGAGCCGTTCAAGCTGGGCTACCGGACGATCCACGACTTCCACGCCGCCAAGAAGATCCTGACCCTGGTCGAGGTGTTCCAGCACTCGTCCAATATCGGCACCGCCATGCTGGCCGAGCGGATCGGCGGCGAGCGCCTGAGCCGTTATTTCAACGCCCTGGGCCTGACCAAGCCGGCCAAGGTGGAGCTGCTGGAATCGGCCCGCCCCCTGACCCCGAAGAAGTGGGACGACGACGCGGTGGCCTCCACCTCGTTTGGCCACGGCATCAATGTGTCGCCTCTGGCCCTGGCCCAGGCGATGGGGGCGCTGCTGAACGGCGGAACGCTTCAGCCGCTGACCATCCTGAAGCGCGCGCCGGGCGTGCGCCCCGAGGCGCCGCGCGCGATCTCGGAGGAGACCTCGCAACAGATGCTGAGGATCATGCGCGCCAACGTCACCGGCGGCAGCGGCAAGTCGGCCAACATCCCGGGCCTGACGGTGGGCGGCAAGACAGGCACGGGCGAGAAGTACGATCCCGCGCTCAAGGGCTATAACCACCAACGCCAGGTCTCGTCGTTCGCGGCGGTTTTCCCCACCGAGGGCCCGCTCGAGGCCGATCGCTATTTCGTGCTGGTCCTGCTGGACGAGCCAAAGGGCAACGCCAAGACCTCGGGCTTCTCGACCGGCGGCTGGGTGGCCGCGCCGGCCGCCGGCCGGGTCATCGACCGCATCGCGCCGTTCCTGGGCGTCAAGCGCCAGGCCGACATCTTCACTGTGGCCCAGTCGCCGAAAGCTGCACCGGAGGCGGGACTTTGAGCAAGACCCTTTCCCAGATCCTCAACCGGCCCTGCGTGGTCGATCCCGTCATCACCGGGGTCACCGCCGATAGCCGCAAGGTGGCCGACGGGTTCCTGTTCGCGGCCCTGCCGGGCAGCAAGGCGGACGGCCGCAGTTTCATCGACGGAGCCATCGCCTCGGGCGCCGCCGCCATCCTCGCTCCGGACGATGTCGACAGCCTGGCGGTCCCGACCGTCCACGCCGGCGACCTGCGCCGCGCCTATGCCCTGGCCGCCGCCCAGTTCTGGAGCGAGCAGCCGCAAACCTGCATCGCGGTGACCGGCACCAACGGCAAGACCTCGGTCGCCGGCTTCGCCCGTCAGATTTACGCCCGCCTCGGCCACAAGGCCGCGAGCATGGGCACGCTTGGAGTCGTGGTCAGCGCGCCGGGCGTCGCGGACCAGCAACTGACCCCGCCCGGCCTGACCACGCCAGACGCCGCCGATGTCGCCGAGATGATGGCCAGGCTGGCCGGCATGGGCGTGACCCACCTGGCGGTCGAGGCCTCGTCGCACGGCATCGACCAGCGGCGGCTGGACGGCGTGCGCCTGGCCGCCGCCGGCTTCACCAACTTCACCCAGGACCACCTGGACTACCACGGCACCATGGGCGCCTATCGCGCGGCCAAGCTGCGGCTGTTCGAGACCCTGCTGCCGCGCGCCCGCACCGCGGTGCTCAACGCCGACAGCGACGCCTTCCCGGCCTTCGCCTCGGCCGCCGTCACCTCCGGCCAGACGATCCTGTCGGTCGGCCATGATGGACAGGGGCTCAAGCTGGTCTCGCGCACCCCCGTGCCGGAGGGCCAGCGCCTGAGGATCGCCGCCCAGGGGCGGGAGTTCGACGTGCTGCTGCCGCTGGCCGGGGATTTCCAGGCCTCCAACGTGCTGGTCGCGGCGGGCCTCTGCCTTGCGACGGGCGAAGACCTCGAGGCGACGATCGCCGCCCTCGAACATCTCGAAGGCGCGGCCGGCCGGCTGCAGCGGGTCGGGACCGGCGCGCGCGGCGGCGAGGCCTATGTCGACTACGCCCATACCCCCGACGGCCTGGAGACGGTGCTGGCGGCCCTGCGCCCTCACACCCAGGGCAAGCTGATCGTGGTGTTCGGGGCCGGCGGCGACCGCGATCGCGGCAAGAGGCCCCTGATGGGCGAGATCGCCGCGCGCCTCGCCGACGTCGCCATCGTCACCGACGACAATCCCCGCTCCGAAGAGGCGGCCTCGATCCGCGCCGCCATCCTGGCCGCCGCGCCGAGCGCCCAGGAGTTTGGCGACCGACGCGAAGCCATCCGGGCCGGGGCGGCGCTGCTGTCTAACGGCGATGTGCTGGTGGTGGCTGGCAAGGGTCACGAGCAGGGCCAGCTGGTGGCCGGCGTGAACCATCCGTTCGACGACGTCACCGAAACCGCGAAGGCTTTGGAGGCGGCCCATGTCTAACGCCCTCTGGACGGCTGACGAGATCGCCGGCGCGACCCACGGCCAGGTGCTGGGGGCCTTCGAGGCCACCGGCGTATCGATCGACAGCCGCAGCATCGCGCCAGGCGACCTGTTCGTGGCCCTGTCGGGCGCCCGGGACGGTCATGAGTTCATCGTCCAGATCACTGACAAGGGCGCGGCCGGGGCCCTGGTCTCCAAGCCCGTCGCCACCCCGGCCGTGCTGGTCGAGGACACCTTCCTGGCCCTGGAGCGCCTGGGCGTCGCCGCCCGCGAGCGCGCGCCCCAAGCGCGGCGCGGGGCGGTGACTGGCTCGGTCGGCAAGACCAGCGTCACCCGCGCCGTCGAGGCGGGCCTGCGCCGCGCGGGCAAGGCCCACGCCTCGGTCAAGTCGTACAACAACCATATCGGCGTGCCCCTGACCCTGGCGCGCATGCCGCGCGACACCCAGCGCGCGGTGTTCGAGGTCGGCATGAACCACAGCGGCGAGATCATCCCGCTGTCGAACTTCATCCGTCCGCACGCGGTGGCCATCACCACGGTCGGCCCGGTGCATCTGGAGAACTTCGCCGACGGCGAAGAGGGCGTCGCCCGCGCCAAGGCCGAGATCTTCGCAGGTCTCGAGCCCAACGGCGTGGCGGTGCTGAACGCCGACAATCCCTGGTACAGCTTGCTCAAGGCCGAGGCCGAGAAGGCCGGGGCCGAGGTCTGGAGTTTCGGCACGGGCGAGGGCGTCACCGCGCAACTGACCGCGTTCGCCGCCAGCGCCCAGGGCGCGACCCTCACCGCCGTGCTGCGTGGCGAGACGATCCAGTTCCCGATCCTGCAGACCGGCGTCCATTGGGGCCTCAACAGCCTGTGCGTGCTGCTGATGCTGGAAGCTCTGGACGTCGATCGCGACACCGCCCTGGCGGCCCTGGCCGAGTTCGAGCCGATCGAGGGGCGTGGCGCCGAGCGGGTGGTCAAGATCCCGGGCGGAACCTTCACGCTCGTGGACGAAAGCTACAACGCCAACCCGATCTCGATGCAGGCGGCGCTGAAGACCCTGGGCGCGCGCCAGGTGGCCGGCCGACGCATCGTGGTGCTGACCGACATGCTGGAACTGGGCCCGCAGAGCGGTCGTTTTCACAGTGAGCTGGCCACGCCGATCGCCGCCGCCGACATCGATCTGGTGTTCTGCGCCGGACCGTTAATGAAATCTTTATGGGAAGCGCTACCGCCGACTCGACGCGGCGGCTATGCCGAAAGCGCCGCCGAACTCGCGCCTCTGGTCGTCTCGGCGATGAGGGCGGGCGACGTGGTGATGGTAAAGGGTTCGAACGGGTCGCGCGCAGGAGCCGTGGCGGCCGCGCTCAACGCGCTCAACGCGCTCGACCTCGAAGGACGGGGCTGATGCTGTATTTCCTCTACGAGTTCCTGTCGCGAGGCGGGCACGAGCATGTGCCGGTCCTGAACCTGCTCAAGTACCTGACCTTCCGCACCGGCATGTCGATGCTGACGGCCTATGTGGTGGCCGTGGCCATGGGCTCGCGCTTCATCCGCTGGATGAAGGCCAAACAGGGCAAGGGCCAGCCGATCCGCACCGACGGCATCGCCCGCCACATCACCGAGAAGGCCGGCACGCCCACCATGGGCGGCTTCATGATCCTGGCCGGCCTGTTCGTCGGCTCGCTGCTGTTCGCCGACCTCAAGAACGTCCATGTCTGGGTCGTGCTGGTGATCACCGGCAGCTTCGGCGTGCTGGGCTTCATGGACGACTACGCCAAGGTCACCAAACAGACCACGGCGGGCCTCTCCAGCATTCAGAAGTTGATCGCCCAGTTCGTCGTCTCGATCATCGCCGCGGTCGTGCTCATCCTGTTCGCCCCCAAGGAGTCGATGACGCCCGGGCTCGAAACCTCGATGGTTTTCCCGTTCTTCAAGGCCCTGGTGATCAATATGGGCTGGTTCTACGTGGCCTTTGCCGCCGTCACGATCGCCGGCTTCTCCAATGCGGTGAACCTGACCGACGGCCTGGACGGCCTGGCCATCGTGCCGGTGATGATCGCCGCCTCGACCTTTGGCCTGATCACCTACCTCGTGGGCAACTACAAGTTCGCCGACTATCTGAACCTGCATTTCGTGCCCGGCGTCGGTGAGTTGGCCGTGGTCTGCGGCGCGATCATCGGCGGGGGCATGGGCTTCCTCTGGTACAACGCGCCGCCCGCCAAGATCTTCATGGGCGACACCGGATCGCTGGCCTTGGGCGGGGCGCTGGGCGCCATTGCCGTTTGCGCCAAGCACGAGCTGGTCCTGGGCATCGTCGGCGGCCTGTTCGTGGTCGAGGCGCTGAGCGTCATGATCCAGGTCGGCTACTTCAAGAAGACCGGCAAGCGTATCTTCCTGATGGCGCCGATCCATCACCATTTCGAGAAGCTGGGCTGGGCCGAGTCCACCGTCGTGATCCGTTTCTGGATCGTGGCGATGATGCTCGGCTTCCTCGGCCTCGCCACCCTGAAACTGAGATAGGAAGGGGCGCGCCATGATCCCGGTCCGCGGTTTCGAGGGCAAGACCGTCGCTGTGTTCGGCTTGGGCCGGACAGGGCTGACGGCTGCTCGCGCCCTGATCGCCGGCGGGGCCAAGGTGGCGCTTTGGGACGAGAAGCCCGAGAGCCGCCAGGCCGCCGTGGCCGAGGGCCTGAACGTCGTCGATCTGTCGACCGGCGACTGGAGCGACTACGCCGCCCTGATGCTGTCGCCGGGCGTGCCGCTGACCCATCCCAAACCGCACTGGACGGTGGGCAAGGCCAAGGCGGCCGGGGTCGAGATCCTGGGCGACATCGAGCTGTTCGCCCGGACGGTCAACGCCGCGCCCGAGCACAAGAAGCCGAAGATCATCGCCATCACTGGCACCAACGGCAAGTCGACAACCACGGCCTTGATCGGCCACATCTTCACACAGGCCGGCCGCGACACCCGCGTGGGCGGCAATATCGGCGAGGGCGTGCTGGGCCTGGAAGACATGCACGGCGGCGCCGTCTATGTGTTGGAACTCTCGTCCTACCAGCTCGACCTGACCACCAGCCTGCACGCCGACGCCGTGGTGCTGCTGAACATCTCGCCCGACCATCTGGACCGTCACGGCGGCATGGACGGCTACATCGCCGCCAAGCGCAAGATCTTCCAGAACCAAGGCAAGGGCGACACCGCGATCATCGGGGTGGATGATCCGTGGTGCCAGCAGATCTGCACCGAGATCACCGCCGCCAACCGCCGCACCATCTGGCCGATCAGCGCCGGCAAGGCCATGGGCCGGGGCGTCTACGCCCTGCAAGGCATGCTGTACGACGCCACGGGTGACCGGGTGACCGAGATGGTCGACCTGTTGCGCGCCCGCAGCCTGCCGGGCCGCCACAACTGGCAGAACGCCGCCGCCGCCTACGCCGCCGCCCGCGCCCTCGGCCTGACCACCCAGCAGGCCTGCGACGGCCTGATGAGCTTTCCGGGACTGGCCCACCGGATGGAGACCGTCGCCAAGATCGGCAAGGTCCGCTTCGTCAACGACAGCAAGGCCACCAATGCCGACGCCGCCCGCCAGGCGATGTCGAGCTATCCGAAGTTCCACTGGATCGCCGGCGGCGTGGCCAAGGCCGGCGGCATCGACGTTCTGGTCGATCTGTTCCCGCGCGTCGCCACGGCCTATCTGGTCGGCGAGGCGGCGGAGGATTTCGGCAAGGCCTTGGAGGGCAAGGCCCCGGTGCGCCAGTCCGGCGACATCGCGACCGCCGTCGCCGCCGCCTATGCCGACGCGGTCGCTAGCGGCGAGGAGGCCATCGTGTTGCTATCGCCCGCCTGCGCCTCGTTCGACCAGTTCGCCGATTTCGAGCAGCGGGGCGAGGCCTTCCGCGTCGCGGTGATGGGCCTGGGCAAGCCGGCCGCCAAGCGGGCCTGACGGCGGCGGCGGAACCAATCACGCCGCTTTACCGTTGCCTGCCGCATGTACCTTTGCGCGCCGGGGGGCGAATAGTGGACCCACAGTCCCACAACATCGCGTCGCAAGACGACGACGGGCGCGATAAGCTTCTCGTCGATGCAATCACCGATTATGCCGTCTACATGCTCGATCGGGACGGCCGCGTCAGTAGCTGGAACCCCGGCCCCGAACGGTTCAAGGGCTACCAGCCGCACGAGGTCATCGGCCAGCACTTTTCCCAATTCTACACCCCCGAGGATCGCGAGGCCGGTGTCCCCGCCCGCGCGCTGCACCAGGCGGCCACCGAGGGGCGGTTCGAGCAGGAGGGTTGGCGCCTGCGCAAGGACGGTGGCCGCTTCTGGGCCCACGTTGTCATCGACCCGATCCGCCTGCCGTCTGGCGAGGTGGTGGGGTTCGCCAAGATCACCCGCGACCAGACGGAACGCAAAGCGGTTGAAGAGGCCCTGCGCAGCAGTGAGGCGCAATTCAAGCTGCTGGTCGAAGGCGTTACCGACTACGCCCTTTACATGCTGGATCCGGACGGCCACGTCGCCAGCTGGAACGCCGGCGCCGCACGGATCACGGGCTACGCCGCCGATGAGATCATCGGTCACCATCTCTCGCGTTTCTACACCGAGGAAGACCGTCTCGCGGAGGGGCCCGAGCTCGCGCTGCGGACCGCCGTCGCTGACGGTAGGTTCGAAAAGGAGGGGTGGCGGCTTCGCAAGGACGGGAGCTGCTTCTGGGCGCATGTGGTCATCGACGCGATCCGTGACGACCGCGGGCGGGTGATCGGATTCGCCAAGATCACCCGCGACATCACCGAACGGCGTAACACTCAGCGGGCCTTGGACCATGCGCGCGAAGCCCTGTTCCAATCCCAGAAACTGGAGGCGATCGGCCAACTGACCGGCGGCCTGGCGCACGACTTCAACAACCTGCTGATGGCGGTGCTGGGCAGTTTGGAACTGGTGCGCAAGCGATTGCCCGTCGATCCGCGGATCACGCCGCTGATCGACAACGCGATCCAGGGCGCCGAACGGGGCGCGGCGCTGACGCAGCGCATGCTGGCCTTTGCGCGAAAGCAGGAATTGCAGCTGCGCGCGGTGGACATCGCGACCCTGGTGCAAGGCATGACGGGGTTGCTACAGCGATCCATAGGGCCGTCCATCCATCTGCAAACCCAGTTCCCGGACGACCTGGCCTGGGCGTTCACCGACGCCAACCAGCTCGAAAACGCTTTGCTGAACCTTGTGGTCAACGCTCGGGACGCGATGCCGACAGGCGGCTTGGTCAGGATCGAGGCCACCAATGAAAGGGTCGACCAGCAAGTGCTCGCTGGCCTAGCGCCGGGTGGCTATGTCCGACTGACCGTGACCGACACGGGCGAGGGCATGGACGCCAAGACGGCCTCTCGCGCCACGGAGCCCTTCTATACGACCAAGGGCATAGGCAAGGGCTCGGGCCTGGGGCTTTCGATGGTCTATGGCCTGGTCGAGGAGTCCGGCGGCCGGTTGATCCTCCATAGCCAGCTCGGTGAAGGCACGGCCGTGGAATTGTGGTTGCGGCAAGCCAGCCCCGAAGACCAGCAACGCGTCGTCACCGACAATCTGGAAGCGCTTCATCGCGACGAGATCGGCTCCCTGGTCGTTCTGGCGGTCGATGACGACGAACTGGTGCTGATGAACACCTCGGCCATGCTTGAGGAACTCGGTCATCGGGTTCTGAAGGCCTCGTCGGGCGCGGAAGCCTTGGCGACCCTGCAGCGCGAAGCGGTCGATCTGGTGATCACCGACTTCGCTATGCCACACATGACCGGAATCCAGCTGGCTGAAGCGATGCGCGCGCGGAACGCCCACATCCCCGTGTTGCTCACGACCGGATATGCTGAATTGCAGCCGGGAGCCGGGGCCAACCTGCCTCGCCTGGCCAAGCCGTTCGGACAGGACGACCTCGAACGCGCGGTCCGGCAGGCGGCCGGCTCCACAGGGCGCCGGGCGGCGGAATAGTCGCCGCGCGGCGTGGTGTCTCGGCCGATCGAAACACTCGCTTAACCCTAAACTCCGACCTTCCGACGATGACGTTCCAGACCGCCCACGCCTTTGCCCGCACTGACCGTTCGCGGCTCGGCGTCTGGTGGTGGACGACGGATCGCTGGCTGCTCGGCGCCACGGCGCTGCTGGTCACCCTGGGCGTGTTGTTGTCCTTTGCCTCGAGCCCGGCGGCCGCGGCGCGGATCGGCATCGACGACCAGTTCCACTTCGCTGTGCGCCAGTGCGTGTTCGGGGCGGCCTCGGCGGTGATCGTGCTGTCGGTGTCGATGCTGGGGCCAAAGGGTATCCGGCGCTCGGCCTTCTTCATCTACATCGCTGCCATCGGGGTGATGGCCGCCCTGCCGTTCATCGGCCACAGCGCCAAGGGCGCGGCCCGCTGGCTGCTGATCGGCGGCTTCACCTTCCAGCCGTCGGAGTTCATGAAACCGGCCCTGATCGTGCTGGTCTCGTGGATGTTCTCCGAGGGCCAGAAGGGCGAGGGCGTGCCGGGCGTGTCGATCGCCTTCTTCCTCTATTTCATCGCCGTGGGCCTGCTGCTGATCCAGCCCGACGTCGGCCAGACCGTGCTGATCACCATCGCCTTCGGGGCCGCCTTCTGGATGGCCGGGGTGCCGATCTCGTGGATCATGGGCCTTGGAGCGGTGGCCGTCGGCGGGTTGTGCTCGACCTATTTCCTGTTCGACCACGTCCATGCCCGGGTGCAGAAATTCCTCAGCCCCGACCAGGCCGACACCCACCAGATCACCCGCGCCGCCGAGGCCATCCACGCTGGCGGCCTGTTCGGACGCGGTCCGGGCGAGGGCGTGATGAAGCGCCACGTGCCCGACCTGCACACCGACTTCATCTATTCGGTGGCGGCCGAGGAATATGGCCTGGTCTTCTCCCTGGCCCTGGTCGCCATCTTCGCCTTCATCGTGGTGCGCGGGCTCTACAAGGCCATGAAGCTGACCGACACCTTCGAACAGGTGGCCGCAGCGGGCCTGTTCGTGCTGGTGGGCCAGCAGGCCTTCATCAATGTGGCGGTGAACCTCAACATGATCCCGACCAAGGGCATGACCCTGCCGTTCATCAGCTATGGCGGCTCGTCGATGCTGGCCATGGGCCTGACCCTGGGCATGGCCCTGGCGTTGACGCGCAAGCGTCCGGGGGCCTATGGCGGAGCGGGAGAGTTCGACCAGGCGGGGGCCTTCGGCTGACGCTCCGGAGACCTGTCTTGCCCATAATCCGCTCGCGTTCTGGAGCCGCCCCGAAATGAGCAAGCTTGTCGTCGTCGCCGCCGGGGGCACCGGTGGACACCTGTTTCCCGCCCAGGCCCTGGCCGAGACCCTGAAGGGCCGAGGCTGGCGCGTGGTGCTGGCCACCGACGAGCGCGGCGCGCTCTATGCCGACAAGTTCCCGGCCGAGGAGCGCCTGGCCCTGTCGGCCGCCACCGCCAAGGCGGGCGACCCGATCGGCATGATCAAGGCCGGTTTCGCCGTCACCCAGGGCGTGCTGCAGGCCAAGGCGGCGTTCAAGCGCCTGAACCCGGCGGTGGTCGTGGGCTTTGGCGGCTATCCCGCCCTGCCGGCCCTGCTGGCGGCGGTGACCGAGGGCCGGCCCACGGTGATCCACGAGCAGAACGCCGTGCTGGGCCGGGTAAACCGCTTCCTCGCCTCGCGCGCCACCGAGGTGGCCTGCGCCTTCCCGACCCTGGAAAAGGCCAAGCCCCGCGTCAAGGCTCGCGCCCATGTGGTGGGCAATCCCGTGCGGCCCGAGATCCGCGCCCTCTACGACGTGCCCTATCTGCCGCCCGAGGTGCAACTGCGGCTGCTGGTCACCGGCGGCAGCCAGGGCGCGCGCCTGCTGTCGGAGCTGGTCCCCGAGGCCATCGCCAAGCTGCCCGAGGAGATGCGCGGCCGGCTGAAGGTGCAGCAGCAGTCGCGTCCAGAGTCGATGGAAAGCGCCCGCCGCATCTACGCCAACGCCATGGTCGATTGCGAGGTCGCGCCGTTCTTCCGCGACATGGCCGGCCGCCTGCGCCAGGCGCACCTGGTGATCGGTCGGGCGGGGGCCTCCACCTGCTGCGAGCTGGCCGTCGCCGGCCGCCCTTCCATCCTGGTCCCCCTGAAGATCGCCGCCGACGATCACCAGCGCTTCAACGCCCAACTGCTAGAGGAGGCCGGCGGCGCGGCGGTGTGCCTGGAAGACGAACTGACCGTCGACGCCATGGCCGGCGCGCTCAACGCCTTGCTGAAGGACCCCGCGCGGCTTGGCCGCATGGCCGTGGGGGCGCGGTCGGTGGCCACGCCGGACGCAGCGGAAAAGCTGGCGGACCTGGTGGAACGGACGGCGCGGTAGGCGCCATTTGCCAATCATCCAAAAAACCTATATCTTCTATAGAAGCTATAGGTTCGCCATGCCCAGCCGATCGACCCATCTCGACGAAGATACAGACCTTCTGGTCGCGGAGACCGCGAAGCTGGAGGATCGCAATCCATCCCAGATCATGGCGGCCGCCGTGCGGTGGTATCTGCATCTGACGCCGGGCGCGCGCGATGCGATGCGCCGCATCGAGGCGATCGGCGCGCCGGCCGTCGAGGAGATCGGCTGGACCTTGAGTCGCGCCCTGCTGGAACGCGAATACGCCAACCTCGTCCGGCAGGGCGCGCGGTCGTTGAAAACGACCCTGACCGCCGAGGCGTCCGAGGCGGAGATCATGGCGGAAGCGACGCGCATGACCCTGCGGCCGGCGCGTGCCGACTAGGCTCTGCCTGGACCTCAACGTCTGGCTCGGCGCGATCCTGTCCGAACGGTTGGAGCGGCGCGGTACGGCGGCCCTGACGCTGGTCGAGGCGGTGCGGTCCGGCCCTAGTGCGCGCGGTCCCGTCGCCCTGGTCATTTCGTGGGGCATGCTGAACCGGCTTCGCGAGGTTTTGATCCGCTTTGATTTTGGCGGCGCGGAGGCCGATCGCCTCATTCAGGTTATCGCGACCCTCGCCCGCGACGGCCCATCCCTGACACTCGGCGGCGTCGGCGTTTTGCCGCTGGACGACGAGGAGGATCGGCACGTGCTGGAGACCGCCTTGGCCGGCGGCGCCGACATGCTCGTCACTCAGAACTTGAGAGACTTCGCGGGCCACGACGTACGGACCTTGATCACGGACCGATGGCACGGTGTCGAAACCTCCGCTGGCAAGCTGCTGATCGCCCACACCTACGCCGCTGCCGCTTGGCTGCGGGGCGAGGATTTCCCCGCCGAAGTGCGGGCGTTCCTGCAGCGCTAAGGCTCCGCACCTGTTGCGATCACGGGCCGACCGAGGGTTACAGCGTCTTCGACGCTGGTCGCCACCGACACGCTCGCATAGGGCCGCCAGCCGTCGCAGACGACCTTGGCCACCGCGTCGTCGGCGCCGCCCGTCGGGATCGCCGCCGCCGGACGCTGGTCGCCGCTGATCGGCCCCTCCTTGCCGCCGACCCGGACGCTGGAGAACCCGGCATGGGCGATGGTGCGGGCGTCGCAGTCGATCACCTCGTAGCGCCAGCCGCCCCAGAAGGCCTCGGTCCCGGCGATGAAGCCGTCCTCGGCCACCTGCAGCACGCGCAAGCGCGCCGTGCGACCCGTCCAGGTGACGCCGCCCATGTCCACGAAGGCGGCGAAGCGGCCGACGTCGGCCAGGCGCAGCTCTTGCGGCGCCTGAGCCAGGGCGGGAGAGGCGAGGGCGATGACGCCTCCCCCGAGCAACGCGGCGAAACGGAGGAGGAGAAGAAAATCCACGGCGCCTGCACCAAACATCCCGTTCCACCCCGTCGCCAAATCGTCTAATCGAGCCGGATGATCCAGCGTCGACGCCCCGTACCCTTCGAACTTGGCCCCGTGCACTTCATCGGCATCGGCGGCATCGGCATGTCCGGCATCGCCGAGATCATGCTGCGCATCGGCTACACCGTGCAAGGCAGCGACGCCAAGGCCAGCGCCAATACCGAGCGGTTGGAAAAGCTGGGCGCGCGGATCTTCATCGGCCAGGACGCGGCCAATGTCGAAGGCGCGTCGGCCATCGTCTATTCCACGGCGATCAAGGCCGACAATGTCGAGATGGCCGCTGGCCGCGACAAGCGCCTGCCGCTGGTTCGCCGGGCCGAGATGCTGGCCGAGTTGATGCGGCTCCAGTTCTCCGTCGCCGTGGGCGGCACGCATGGCAAGACCACCACCACCTCGATGGTCGCGGCCCTGCTGGACGCCGGGGCTCTGGATCCGACCGTGGTCAATGGCGGGATCATCAACGCCTATGGCACCAACGCCAAGGTCGGCGAGGGCGACTGGATCGTGGTCGAGGCCGACGAGAGCGACGGGTCTTTCCTCAAGCTGAAGTCCACCGTGGCCATCGTCACCAATATCGACGCCGAGCACCTGGACCACTGGGGCACCTTCGACGCGGTCAAGAAGGGCTTCCAGGACTTCATCGAGAACATCCCGTTCTACGGCTTCGCGGCGGTCTGCACCGACCACCCTGAGGTCCAGGCCCTCACCGCCCGGATCGAGAACCGCCGGCTGGTGACCTATGGCGTCAACCCCCAGGCCGAGGTCCGGGTCAGCAATATCGAGATGGGTCCCGAGGGCTCGAAGTTCGATATCCTGGTGTCGCCGCTGGTCGGCGAGCCGGTAACCTATGAAGGTCTGAAGATGCCGATGGCCGGGCACCACAATGTGCTCAACGCCACCGCCGCCGTCGCCGTGGCCCGCGAGCTGGGCGTCAGCGGCGAGGACATCCGGGCTGGCCTGGCCAGCTTCGGCGGGGTGAAGCGTCGCTTCACCACCACGGGCGTCGCCAACGGCATCCGCGTGGTTGACGACTATGGCCACCACCCGGTCGAGATCGCCGCCGTGCTCAAGGCGGCCCGGGCGGTCACCGAGGGCAAGGTGATCGCGGTGGTCCAGCCGCACCGCTTCACCCGCCTGCGCGACCTGATGACCGAGTTCAGCTCGTGCTTCAACGACGCCGACACGGTGATCGTCGCCGACGTCTACACGGCCGGCGAAGCGCCCATCGAGGGCGTCGATCGCGACCACCTGGTCGAAGGCCTCAAGAAGTTCGGCCACCGCCGCGCCCTGCCGCTGGAAAGCCCCGCCGCCCTCCCGGCCCTGATCGCCGCCGAGGCGCAATCGGGTGACTTGGTGGTGCTGCTCGGGGCGGGGGATATCACGAGTTGGTCCTACGCCCTGCCGGGGCAGTTGGAAGCGCTGGCGACGTGAGGGCGGCGGGTCCCCTCCCTTCTCCCCTTGCGGGAGAAGGTGGCCGCCTAGCGGTCGGATGAGGGGTCGATGACCGCCACCACCGCGTACAGCCTCGCCGGACAGTCCGGCGCGACCCCTCATCCGTCGGCTTCGCCGACACCTTCTCCCGCAAGGGCAGAAGGAAAGGGCCTTCGATGACCTGGAAAACCCAACTCCCCGCCGTTCGCGGCAAGCTGCTGTTCGACGAGCCGCTGGGGCCGTTCACCTGGTTCCGGGTTGGCGGGCCGGCCGACGTGTTGTTCCTGCCGGCCGACGCCGACGATCTGCGCGACTTTCTCAGAGCCCTGCCGGAAGAGGTGCCTGTCCAGGCGCTGGGCGTCGGCTCCAACGTGATCATCCGCGACGGCGGCGTCGAGGGCGTGGTGATCCGCTGCGCCGGGCGGGCCTTTGGCGAGGTCACCGTCGACGTCGAGGAAAACCTGATCATCGCCGGTCCGGCGGCCTTGGACGCCTCAGTCGCCCGGGCGGCGGCCAAGGCGGGCCTGACGGGGCTGGAATTCTTCGTCGGCATCCCCGGCACGGTGGGCGGCGCCCTGACCATGAACGCCGGCTGCTATGGCCGCGAGACCAAGGACATCCTGGTCAGCGCTTGGGGCTATGACCGGACCGGCGAGATTCGGGTCTGGGACAATGCGGATTTCGGCTTCACCTATCGCCACACCCAGGTGCCGGCCAACAGCATGTTCTGGGTGCAGGCGATGTTCCGGGGCACGCCCGATGATCCGGCCGACGTGCGCGACCGCATGGCGGAAATTACCGCGCGCCGCGAGACCACCCAGCCGATCCGCGAGAAGACCGGCGGCTCGACGTTCAAGAACCCGCCCGGCCACTCGTCATGGAAGCTGGTCGACGAGGCCGGCTGGCGCGGCAAACGCTTTTCCGCGAGCGGGAAAGAGGGGGGCGGCGCGATGTTCAGCCCCCTGCACAGCAACTTCCTGATCAACACCGGCGAGGCCACGGCCGCCGACCTGGAAGGCCTGGGCGACACCGTCCGCGCCGACGTGCTGGCCAACACGGGCATCCAGCTGGACTGGGAAATCAAGCGAATCGGGCGGCCGGGGACTTAAAGGTCCTCCCCCTGTGGGGTAGGCGGCGCGAAGGCGCCGGTGGGGGGGAGTCATCCCACCTCACCAACACTCCCCCCTCCGTCGGCTGCGCCGACACCTCCCCCACAGGGGGAGGACTTTTTAGACTCCCCCTCAAACGTTACCGATAGTTCATCCGGTTGTTGCCTATTGCCGGCGCGGAGCGATGCTATGAACCCTCCAACGAGGGAGTTTCCATGCGCCTGTTCCGCACGCTGCTGACCGCCGCCGCCACGACCGCCCTGCTGGTCGGTTCCGTTCACGCCCAAGACGCCGTCACCGCTGAAAAGCTGCGCGACAAGGCCCTGTTGGACCGCACCGCCTGGGATATCACCGAGGACCTGACCACCACGATCGGTCCGCGCCTCGTCGGCTCGCCGGCCATGGCCCGGGCCAAGGACTGGAGCGTGGCCAAGTTCAAGGCGCTGGGTTTCACCAACGTCAAGGTCGAGGAGTTCGCCAAGCCGTCCTGGACGCGCGGCGAGGAGTCGGCGCAACTGGTCGCGCCCTATCCGATGAAGCTGAACATCGTCGGCCTGGGCCGCACGGTGGCGACTCCACCTGAAGGCCTCGAGGCCGAGGTGGCGTTGTTTCGCACCTATGATGAGATGATCGCCGCGCCGGAGGGGTCGCTGAAGGGCAAGATCGTCGTGATCACCCAGCCGATGGTCCGCGCCCAGGACGGCGCCGGTTACGGGGTCGCCGGGATCTCGCGCCGGGCCGGCCCGGTCGAGGCCGCCAAGCGCGGAGCCATCGCCCTCCTGATCCGCTCGATCTCGACCTCCGACTCCACCGTGCCCCACACCGGCGTCACCGCCTTTGGCGACGACGTGGTTTCGATCCCCTCGGCCGCCCTGGGCGTGCCGGAGGCCGAGCAACTGGAGCGTCTGGCCGCCAAGGGCGCGGTGCGCATCAAGCTGAAGCTGGCCTCGACCGTCGACCCAAAGGCGGTGGCCTGGAACATTTCGGGCGAGATCAGGGGCTCGCAGACCCCCGACGAGGTGATCGTCATCGGCGGCCACCTGGACAGCTGGGACGTTGGCACCGGGGCCCTGGACGACGCCACGGGCGTGGCCATCACCACGGCCGCCGCCAAGCTGATCGGCGACCTGCCCAAGCATCCCAAGCGCACCATCCGCGTGGTGATGTTCGGCTCGGAAGAGAGCGGCGGCTCGGCGGAAGCCTATGTCGACGCTCACAAGGCCGAGTTGCCCAAGATCGTCCTGGCCGGCGAGAGCGATACCGGCGCCGATCGGATCTACGCCCTGCAGATCCCCAAGGGTTCGTCCGGCCACCCGGCGATCAAGACCGCCGTCCGCGTGCTGACCCCGCTGAACATCTATCTCGACAGGCTTCCCTCGCCGCACGCCGGCTCGGACATCGAGGGCCTGGAGGCGGCCGGCGTGCCCGTGATCGGCCTCAAACAGGACGCCAGCCGCTACTTCGACTACCACCACACCATGGACGACACCCTCAACAAGGTCCGTCCGGGCGAACTGGCTCAGAATGTCGCGGCCTGGACCAGCTTCATCTACCTGATGGCCGACAGCGACATCGACTTCCGCGTGCTCAGCGCAGCGGCGCCGGCGGCGCCAAGCCATTGATCCAAGGCCGCCGAAGGTTCTCCTCACCCGTCAAGCGGGGGAGGTGGCGCGATGCGAATAGGCATCGTGACGGAGGGGGCGTCCTCCGGCGCCGCTGACGCCCCCTCCGTCACGTCGCTGCTAGCGACGCGCC
The DNA here is from genome assembly GCF_049896325.1 of Caulobacter sp. DWP3-1-3b2. NCBI lineage: Bacteria > Pseudomonadati > Pseudomonadota > Alphaproteobacteria > Caulobacterales > Caulobacteraceae > Caulobacter > Caulobacter sp. DWP3-1-3b2. The sequence continues at coordinate 13,653 of NZ_JAFCUB010000030.1, read as the reverse complement.
ACCTCCCGCGGCGCACGGGTGAGGAGAAGAAGGCCCGCGTCGGACTCTTCGCCCGTGGGTCATTCCCGCGACCAAGTGATGCACGGACGGGCGGCGAAATTTGATCGTCCACAGGTTTTATGACCCCGCCGCTATCTGACTGGAAAGCGCCTCTGATCACGCGTTTTTCACCCGAATTCCCCTTTGCGCGGGTTTCGCGCCCCGTCGCACCAAGCTTGACCGTACCACTCTTGGTTGCCAAGGTGTGACCCGAAGTGACTTCCGTTATGACGACATTAACGACCTTCTGGTGTTGTTAGGGGTCAATACGCACCCCGGCATGACACCCACTTCGCTCGCTCTTGAGCAGGCGGACCAGGTTGGCGTCGCGTTTGATTGTTTAGTGTTCTGGATCGTGGAGGACGCTTATGCCCGCTGTAGTGCGGGGGGGACCGCGCAAGCCAGCGCGCCCCCGGGCCGAAGCGCCCGCAAGTCCGAATAAGGCCAGGCCGGCCGCGCGCAAGCCCGCGCCGCCGGTCGGGAAGCTGCACGCCGCTCGGAGCGGCGTGGGGGTATCGCCGAAACTCGCCCTCGGCGTGGCCGGCGCAGCCCTAGTCATCGCCCTGATCGCCACCCTGGCCACGGGCCACCGTCTCGAGCGCCTCGGTCAGGCCTTTGGCCGCGGGGTCGACGGCGAGTTCGCCGACCTCGGCTTCAAGCTGAAGACCGTGCACATCGAAGGCGCTTCGCCGATGGCTAAGGCCGACATCCTGGCCGCCTCGGCGCTCTATCTCGACCAGCCGACCCTGGGTTTGGACCTGGCGGGCCTGAAGGCGCGCGTCGAGACCGTGGGCTGGGTCAAGTCGGCCAAGGTCGCGCGCCTGCTGCCCGACACCGTGACCATCACCGTCGAGGAGCGCCCGGCCCTGGCCGTGTGGCAGCACTCCGGGTCCATGCGGGTCATCGACGCCGAGGGCCGGATCATCCGCGAGGCCGACGCCGCGCGCTTCCCGCAACTTCCGCTGGTGGTGGGGCAGGGGGCCGACCAGGCCGCCGGCGCCATCCTGCCCGCCGTCAACGCCCGGCCGCGTCTGCGTGACCGTCTTGAGGCGCTGGTGCGCGTCGATGACCGTCGCTGGGACCTGCGGTTGAAAGATGGGTCGCTGATCCAGCTTCCAGCCATTGACGAAGAGTCCGCGCTGATTCAATTGGATCAGCTCGACCAAAGACAACGAATCCTCGATCTAGGCTTCGCGCGCATCGATTTGCGCGACCCCGAGATGGTGGCCGTGAGACCTCGCGACTCGGTGCTGCCTGGGCAGCCCGTGGCCGGCGGGGCGTAAAGTAAAAGATGGGCGTGAGGTGGCTTTAACGATGTCCCGACTGGATGACCGGAAACAGGCCCGCGAAGGCCTGAAGGCGACGCTCGTGCGCCAGCCGGCGGTCGCTGCCGTCGACCTGGGCGCGTCCAAGGTCACCTGCTTCATCATGAAGCCGGACGGTATTCACCGCGACAACCGCACCCTGACCACGGCCGGCGTTGGCTATGTGCAGTCGCGCGGCGTGCGGGGCGGGGCGATCGTCAATCTGGACGAGGCGGCCCAAGCCATCGCCCAGGCCGTCGAGCGGGCCGAGACCGTGGCCGGCGTCAATGTCCAGGGCGTCAGCGTCTGCACGGCCGGCGGCCAGCTGGCCAGCCACCGCGTCACCACCCAGGTGTCGCTGGGGGCCCGGCCAATCGCTGACGGCGACCTGTCGCGCGCCATTGCTTCGGCCCTGGCGCAGGTTCGCATTCCCGGCCGCAAGCCGATCCACCTGCTGCCGATCGCCTGGTCGGTCGATGGCCAGAAGGGCGTGCGCGATCCCCGCGCCATGTTCGGCCGCGCGCTGGGCCTGGAGCTGCTGGTCGTCTCGATCAACGAGAACGTCTTCCACACCCTGGCCCACTGCGTCGAGCGCGCCCACCTGTCCTTTGAGGGCGTGGTCGCCGCGCCCTTCGCCTCGGCCCTGGCGGCTCTGGAAGAGGACGAGATGGACCTCGGCGCCGTCTGCATCGATATGGGCGGCGGCTCGACCTCAGTCGCCGTGTTCAACCAGGGCGCCCTGTGCCACGTCGACAGCCTGGCGGTCGGCGGCGGACACGTCACCCAGGACATCGCGCGCGGCCTGCAGACCTCGGTCGCAGGCGCCGAGCGCATCAAGACCCTGCACGGCAGCGCCATCGCCTCGGCCAACGAGGACCGCGAGATGATCGAGGCCCCGCCGCGCGGCGATGACCCCGGCGCTGGTCCGGTAATCGCGCCCCGCTCCCTGCTCAAGGGCATTATCCAACCCCGCGTCGAGGAGACGCTGGAACTGCTGCGCGAGCGCCTCAAGGCCTCGGGCGCGCCGGTCGAGCCGGGCGCCGGCATCGTGCTGACGGGCGGCGCCAGCCAACTGGCTGGCGTGCGCGAAGTGGCCGTGCGGGTGTTCGATCGTCCCGTCCGGCTGGGCCGTCCGCGCCGGGTGCCGCACCTGGCCGACGCCGCGTCGGGTCCGGCCTTCTGCGCCGCCGCCGGCGTGCTGCACCGCTCGGCCTTCGGTCCGCGCGAGGTGGTCTCGCCCAAGGCCCTGGCCGGCGCGGCGATCCGCAAGCGCCCGATGGACCCCAACGCCAGCGCCGTCGCCAAGGCGGCCGCCTGGCTGCGGGATAATCTGTAACCCTTAAATCCCTTCATCCCGCCGAAGGTCGGGACCCAAGCGGCTGATCCGGACCGGCGCATGCGCACGGGACTTCCGTGACCTTTATGGCCCGCCCGGCTTGGGTCTCGACTTTTGTCGGGATAAAAAGATAGAGAGTCGAGCGGTTTCAAGCTTCACCGAGCCCCGTTCGCCCGAACACGGCGCGGGCGACTGTAAATTTTTGTGACGGCGTAAATTATTTCGTCTTGTGGATAACGTCCAAGAACAACCACCAAGTCTTACCGGACCTTAAGCATAAGCGTTTACGGTTTCGGCGTCTGAAACACCTAATGGCGTAGTTTCAACGCCTTCTGGAACCGGGTTTGGCAAGCTTTTCGGGTCAGCGTCGTTCCGTCGCATCGCCATTCGGAGCGTCCCCGAGCCCCCGCGAATCCCTTGTGATTCCTTGGGATAACTGGCCTTTTCCCGCGTGTTTGGGCTCGACCAAAGGCCGACTCACATTATGGAGTTAACCAGCGATTAAGGTTGCTGGTTGTTCTGTTAACCCGATCGTCGAGATCACTCCCAGCGTTTGATCTGTTCGGCTGTTGACGAATTCGGCGTTTAAGACGCGAGGCTCCCATGGCAATTTCTCTTTCCGCGCCGCGCACCACTGAACTGAAGCCACGGATCGTGGTGTTCGGCGTGGGTGGCGCAGGCGGCAATGCTGTCAACAACATGATCGAGGCGGGCCTCGAGGGTGTTGAGTTCGTGGTGGCCAACACCGACGCGCAGCAACTCCAGTTCGCCAAGACTGACCGTCGCATCCAGCTGGGCGTGCAAGTGACCCAGGGCCTGGGCGCCGGCGCTCACCCCGAGGTCGGCATGAGCGCCGCCGAGGAGAGCTTCCCGGAAATCGGCGAGCATCTCGATGGCGCCCACATGGTGTTCATCACCGCCGGCATGGGCGGCGGCACCGGCACCGGCGCCGCGCCGATCATCGCCAAGTGCGCCCGCGAACGCGGCATCCTCACGGTGGGCGTGGTCACCAAGCCCTTCCACTTCGAAGGCCGTCACCGCATGCGTCTGGCCGACGCCGGCATCGGTGAGCTGCAACGCTATGTCGACACCCTGATCGTCATTCCGAACCAGAACCTGTTCCGCGTCGCCAACGAGCGCACCACCTTCGCCGAAGCCTTCGGCATGGCCGACCAGGTGCTGCATTCGGGCGTTCGTTCGATCACCGACCTGATGGTGCTGCCGGGCCTGATCAATCTCGACTTCGCCGACGTCCGCACGGTGATGACCGAGATGGGCAAGGCGATGATGGGCACCGGTGAGGGCACAGGCGAAGACCGCGCCCTGATGGCCGCCCAGAACGCCATCGCCAACCCGCTGCTGGACGAGGTTTCGCTGAAGGGCGCCAAGGCCGTTCTGGTCAACGTGACCGGCGGCATGGACATGACCCTGCTGGAAGTCGACGAAGCGGCGAACGCGATCTCGGATCAGGTCGACCCGGAAGCCAACATCATCTTCGGCGCCGCCTTCGACCCGTCGCTGGACGGCGTGATCCGCGTGTCGGTGGTCGCCACCGGCATGGACGGCGCCTCCATCGCCCAGATCGAGCCCAAGCCGGTCTCGCGCAACATCACGGCCCCGCCGTTGGTGGTGGAGACCGCGCGTCAGTCCGCTCCGGCCCCCGCGACCGCCGAGCCCACCCGCCCAGGCATGCGCTACGAGCCGCGCCCGATGGAGCGTCAGGCCGCCGCCCAGACCGCGTCCTACGCGCCGGAACCGGCCTATGAAGAGCCCGCGCCGATCGTCGAGGCCCAGAAAGACCTGCGCTTCGAAGAGCCGGTGATGGAAGAGCCCCGCGTCGCCGCCCCGGCCCCGCGCGTCACCCGCATCGTCGACCCGATGGTCGCCGAGGCCGGCGACGAGCCGCTCTACAGCGAAACCTATGACGACCGCCGGGCTCAAAAATCGAGCGGCTGGATGAGCCTGTTTGGCGGCGGTCGCCAGCAGCGTTACGAACCCCCGGCCGCCCCGGCGCCGCGCGCGACCGGCTCGGCCCGGCCCGCCCTGCAGCCTCTCGACCAGCCGCAAGCGGAAGCGGGCGAGGATCTGGAGATCCCGTCGTTCCTGCGCCGTTTGGCCAACTAGGCCCACGAAAGTAAGCGTAACAGTAAGCGTAAAACGAAACCCCCGGGGCGCGAGCTCCGGGGGTTTTGCTTTGGGTCACGGATGCTGATGGGGACAGGCGCATGCGCCTGGCCCCCTTCGCCGTTCTAGTGGGTCTTGGCGGCCGCGTCGGCGGCGGCGTTGGTCTTGCGCTCCGCGGCGCCCACGGCGTCGGAAGCGTTGTCGGCGGCATGGTCGGCGGCCGCGGCGGTGCTGTCGGCGGCCTTGTGGGTGGCGGCGGCGGTGTTGGCGGCGGCCGTGCTGGCGTTGTTGGCGGTGTCCTGGGCGGCCGAGGCGGTGGCCTTGCCGGCCTGGTCGGCGGCGGCGGCGGTGTGGTCCTCGGTCTTCTGCGAGCAGGCCATCAACGACAGGGCGGCGAGCGAGGTCGTGAGGATGAGAGCAAGACGCATGGGGGTGTTCTCCGTGGCGGCGGGATGTGTTTTTCCATCCTCGCGGTGTCCAAGGCTCGGATTGGCGCTTGGGGGGTCAAGGCGATGGCCTCCAGATCCAAACGCACGGCTTGGCTTTAAGCTCCAGCGCGACGGGCGAGGGGTGCGCAAGGCGGGCAAAGCACGCTAGCCTGCCACAATCTGCCAAACCGCCGACGGATCCGGTCACGATGAAGCTCACCCGCGCCGATCGCAAGATCCTGGAGATCCTCCAGCAGGACAGCTCGGTCACCAATGTCGAGTTGGCCGAACGGGTCGGCCTGTCGCCCAGCCCCTGCCTGCGGCGGGTCAAGCAACTGGAGGCCTCGGGCTTGATTGCCGGCTACGTCGCCCTCCTAGACCGCCGCAAGGCGCGGCTCGACCTGCTGGCCTATGTCGAGGTCCAGGTCGATCGCCACAGCGAAACCGCCGCCGAGGCCTTCGCCGAGGCCGTGCGCCGAGAGCCGATGGTGGTCGGCTGCCACGCCATGACCGGCGGCTACGACTACCTGCTGCGGGTGGTGGCGCCCAACCTCGACGCCTATGCCGAGTTCACCATGAAGCGCCTGCTGAAGATGCCGGCCGTCAAGGACATCCGGTCCAGCTTTGTGCTGGAGACGATCAAGGACGCAACGGCCTTGCCGCTGGATTATGTGGAGTAGGGGGACCGAAAGGCCGCAGGGATACAGGCTATTTCTTAGCGACCTCTAGCGTAAATTTTGTATTATAGTGACTAAAAGTCACGAGATTCTTGACTAGGAGTGACTCGGAAATGCCAATTTCGTCATAAAGCAAATAGGAATAAGTAGTGGCGGTCTTTCCGTCAGCCGACATTATGATGTGAACGGGGCTTTCCTCAGCATTCGTAGCAACCGTGACTTTCTTGCAATCTTCCACTGAGCCTGAACAATCCCAAAGACCTACAAATTCCGTAGTTGTGCAAGAGTTGTGATTATCGCAGTCAGTCATAACAATCATTATTGTATTGCCGTCTGAAGATGTTGTTATGAGGGGGTCTCCATCGTCCGTTTTACTCGAAATTGCCTTATAGCCACCATTCTGCAACGCGAGAACTATACTCTGCGGATTGATTGACGTGACGTTGGCGGCATTCGCCATTCCCGCGACACCGAAAATTACTGCCGAAGCCACCGAAGCGAGTAGTTTTCCGTGCATCGGAAATCCCAAGTCTGTGATGGGTTTGATGGACGAGCGGTTCGAGGCTGTCCCTTGTTGCAACATTGCACGGGCCACGTCTTCGCCGCAACGGCTCAGATTGGCGCCGTTGCCGGGACTTACGCTTTAAGGCGCGGCCTCGCCGTTGCGGGCGGATGGGGAGGGGGTGCGGAGATCAACGGGATATCACACCCACTTGCCCCCGCCTGACGGCTTCGCCGTCTGTCGCGGTGAGGGCGCGGAGCCTCGCGCCACGGCGCCAGCGCCGGTTCTTGAGCTCTTCCTCCTATGGGGGAAGACGATCGCGAAAGGATCCGTAGGGGGCAAATGCGTGAGCCACGTGCCCGTCTAAGTTGCCCGCTCGATCGCCGGAATGGAGAGAATAATTGGCATGGCGTGACCAAGTAGACCAGGAAACGGGTCACAATCGCCACCTTCTGCTTTCGCCGCCGCGCTATCCTGACCAATGCATCAAGGAGCACGGCTATGCTGGTTGTCGATCAAAAGTCCCCGGCCCCCGCCGTCTCCTCGCCCGTGCGTCCCGCCCTGGAAGGCGTCGTCGCCTACAAGGCCGGCATGACCCTGGCCGAAGCGGCCCGCCGCGCCGGCCGCACCGACCTGTCCAAGCTGGCCAGCAATGAGAACCTGCTGGGCTGCAGCCCCAAGGTCGCCGACGCCGTGCAAGCCGCCCTGGCCAGCCCCGAGATCTATCCGGATCCCTATTGCGAGACCCTGCGCGCCGCGATCGGCCAGCGCCTGGCGATCGACGCCGGCCGGATCGTCGTCACCCCGGGCTCTGAAGCCCTGATCGACTACCTGTTCCGCGCCGTGCTGCACCCCGGCGACAGCATCCTGCTGAGCGCGCCCACCTTCCCGGCCTATGGAATCTTCGGGGCCTGCGCCGAGGCCAGCTTCATCGACGTGCCGCGCCTCGAAAGCTTCGACCTCGACGTCGAGGCCTTCAAGCTCGAGGCCGCCAAGGGTCCCAAGCTGATGGTGCTGTGCACCCCCAACAACCCGACCGGCAACGCGATGAGCGGCGTCGACATGGCCGAGATCCTGGCCGTCACCCCGCGCTCGACCGTGGTGTTCGTCGACGAGGCCTATCGCGAGTATCACGCCGCCTTCGACACCCTGGCCCTGCTGAAGGCCTGGGGCGGGACCTGGGTCTCGGGCCGCACCTTCTCCAAGGCCTATGGCCTGGCCGGCCTGCGCGTCGGCTACGGCATCTGCTCGTCGGTGGCGCTGGTCGGATACCTCGATCGCATCCGCCCGCCGTTCAACGTCGCCGCCATCAGCCAGGCCGCCGCCCTGGCCGCCTGGGACGACCAGGAGCACCTGTGCCGCACCGTCGCCCTGACGATCGCCGAGCGTGGCCGCGTGGAGGCCGTGCTGGACGCCATGGCCGTGCAGCGCACACGGAGCGCGGCCAATTTCGTGTTCCTGCGCAGCCCGGCCGGCGCCGAAGCGACCGCCATGCGTTTGCTTCGGGAAGGGCTTATCGTGCGGCCCACGCCCGTGCCCGGCGGCTGGGTGCGGATGACCATCGGCCGCCCCGCCGACAACGACCGCCTGATCGCCGCCCTGCCGGCCGCCCTTGCGCTCTGACTCCGGAGACAACGCCATGACCATGACCGCTGAAAACCCGCCCCAAAACCCATTGGGCCTCGACGGCTTCGCCTTCGTCGAGTTCACCAGCCCCGAGCCGGCCGCCATGAAGGCGCTGTTCGAGCAACTGGGTTTCGTGCCCGCCTCGACCCATCCGACCAAGGCCGTGACCCGCTACAAGCAAGGCAGGATAAGCCTGCTGGTCAATGACGAGCCGGCCGGCCAGGTCGCCGCGTTCCGCGCGGCGCACGGCCCTTCGGCCAACGGCATGGCGTTCGGCGTCGCCGACGTGGAAGCCGCCTATGCCGAGGCCCTGAAGCGCGGGGCCGTCGCGGCCGACGCCTCGGCGACCGTGCTGGGCGAGGGCGCGCGGGTGCTGGAAGGCATCGGCGGCTCGATGCTCTATCTGGTCGAAGGCCCAGGCGCGGTGTTCGCGAGCTGGGACGCCGTGCCCGGCGCTGCGGAAGCGGAAGCGGCCAACAATGTCGGCCTCGACCTGCTCGACCACCTGACTCACAACGTCAAGCGCGGCCAGATGCGCACCTGGTCGACCTTCTATCGCGAGGTCTTCGGCTTCGAGGAGCAGAAGTATTTCGACATCAAGGGCCAGGCCACCGGCCTGTTCAGCCAGGCGATGATCGCGCCCGACAAGGCCATCCGCATCCCGCTCAACGAGAGCCAGGACGACCACAGCCAGATCGAGGAATTCCTGCGCCAGTACAAGGGCGAGGGCATCCAGCACCTGGCCCTGACCACGGACGACATTTTCGACACTGTCGAGAAGCTGCGGGCCCGGGGCGTCAAGCTGCAGGACACCATCGAGACCTATTACGAGCTGGTCGACAAGCGCGTGCCGGGCCATGGCGAGGATCTGGAACGCCTGCGCAAGAACCGTATCCTGCTGGACGGCAATGTCGGCGAGGAAGGCCTGCTGCTGCAGATCTTCACCGAGAACCTGTTTGGGCCGATCTTCTTCGAGATCATCCAGCGCAAGGGCAATCAGGGCTTCGGCAACGGCAATTTCCAGGCCCTGTTCGAGAGCATCGAGCTGGACCAGATTCGGCGTGGGGTGATTACCGTCGAGGCTTGAGGGCTTTTCGAGCGGGGCGGAAGGGCTCTATCTTCTTCCCTTCATCCCGGCGAAAGCCGGGACCCAGGTGAAGCCCACGAGCCGCCCAGGGTGAATCTGGGTCCCGGCCTTCGCCGGGAAGACGGAGGTGGGAGAATGCGCATGAGATCCCGATCCACATGACCGACGCTCTCCATTACCAATCCGGCTTCGGCAACCACTTCTCCACCGAGGCCGTGCCTGGCACGCTGCCAATCGGTCAGAACTCGCCGCAACGGCCGCCCTATGGCCTCTATGCCGAGCAGCTGTCGGGCACGGCCTTTACCGCGCCGCGTCATGAAAACCGCCGCAGCTGGCTCTATCGCCTGCGGCCCAGCGCCGGCCATGGTCCCTATGCGCCCTACGTCCAGGATCGCCTGAAGAGCGGCCCGTTCGATGTCGCCGAGCCGACCCCCAACCGCCTGCGCTGGGACCCGCTCGACATTCCCGCCGAGCCGACGGACTTCGTGGACGGCCTGACAACCCTGGCCGGCAACGGCGACGTGGCGACCCAAGCCGGCATGGCCGCGCACCTGTATCTCGCCAACACGTCGATGACCGACCGGGTGTTCCAGAACGCCGACGGCGAGCTGTTGATCGTGCCCCAGCAGGGCGCGGTGCGCCTGGTTACCGAGCTGGGCCTGATCGACGCCGCGCCGGGCGAGATCGTGGTCATCCCGCGCGGCGTCCGCTTCCGCGTCGAGGTCGATGGGTCCGTGCGCGGTTATGTCTGCGAGAACTACGGCCCGATGTTCCGCCTGCCGGAGCTGGGTGCGATCGGCTCCAATGGCCTGGCCAACAGCCGCGACTTCCTTACGCCTGTCGCCGCCTTCGAGGACGTCGATCGTCCCACCCATGTGATCCAGAAGTTCCAGGGCGGGCTGTGGGCAGGAACCTGGGACCACAGCCCGCTGGACGTGGTGGCCTGGCACGGCAATCTGGCGCCCTACAAGTACGACCTGGCGCGGTTCAACACGATCAACACGGTCAGTTTCGACCACCCCGACCCGTCGATCTTCACCGTGCTGACCGCGCCCAGCGAGATCCCCGGCACGGCCAATGTGGACTTCGTGATCTTCCCGCCGCGCTGGATGGTGGCCGAGCACACCTTCCGCCCGCCCTGGTTCCACCGAAACGTGATGAGCGAGTTCATGGGCCTGGTCACCGGCGCCTATGACGCCAAGGCTGGCGGCTTCAGCCCCGGCGGGGCGTCCCTGCACAACATGATGAGCGATCACGGCCCCGACGTGGCCAGCCATGCGGGCGCGACGGCGGCGGATTTGAAGCCGCACAGGATCGACGGGACCATGGCCTTCATGTTCGAAAGCCGCTGGGTGATCCGCCCCACGAAGTTCGCGCTGGAGACTTGCGCGCTTCAGGCCGACTATGACGCCTGCTGGATGGGCTTTCCCAAAGCCGTCCTGCCCTAACAAGAAAATGAAGAGGAAGCGCCCATGAAGCTCGCGTCCCTGAAGGGCGGCCGTGACGGCCGGCTGGTGGTGGTCTCCAACGACCTGGCCTGGTTCACCGACGCCGGAACGATCGCGCCGACCCTGCAAGCCGCGCTCGATGACTGGGAGCGCTGCGAGCCCATGCTCAAGGCCCTGGCCCTGAGCGTCGAGGATGGCGGCGTGCCGCTGGAGCGGTTCCATGAGCATGACGCCGCCAGCCCCTTGCCGCGCGCCTATCAGTGGGTGGACGGCTCGGCCTATGTGAACCACGTCCAACTGGTGCGGCAGGCGCGGGGCGCCGAAATGCCCGAGACCTTCTGGACCGATCCGCTGATGTACCAGGGGGCCTCCGACGGGTTTCTCGGTCCGCGTGACACCATCCCGCTGGCCGACGCCGCCTGGGGCTGCGACCTGGAGGGCGAGGTGGCGGTGATCGTCGGCGACGTGCCGCTGGGCGCGACCCGCGAGGAGGCCCTGGCCGCCATCACCCTGGTCATGCTCTGCAACGACGTCTCCCTGCGCAACCTGATCCCTGGCGAACTGGCCAAGGGCTTTGGCTTCGTCCAGTCCAAGCCCGCCAGCGCCTTCTCGCCAGTCGCCGTCTCGGTTGACGCCCTGGGCGAGGCCTGGAAGGACGGCAAGCTGCACGGCGCCTTGCTGGTCACCCTAAACGGCAAGGACTTCGGCAAGGCTGACGCCGGCGTCGACATGACCTTCGATTTCGCGACCCTGGTGACCCACGCCGCCAAGACCCGCGGCCTGGCGGCGGGCACTATCGTCGGCTCGGGCACGGTCAGCAATCGCGGCGCAGACGGTGGCCCCGGCAAGCCGATCGCCGAGGGGGGGCTGGGCTATTCGTGCCTGGCCGAGCTGCGCACGGTCGAGACCATCCTGGGCGGCGCGGCCAAGACGTCCTTCCTTCTGGGCGAGGACATGGTCCGCATCGAGATGCGTGACGCCAAGGGCCACTCGATCTTCGGCGCCATCGAACAGACGGTCGAGCGCGTTTGAGCCAAGAGACCGCGCCGGACGCCAGGGCTGGCGGTCGGGTGTGGACGACGCCGGCCGGGGTGAAGCTCGGCCCGCTCGACCAGATCGCCGACCCGGGCGCGCGGAACTATGTCCTGCAGATCGGCGACAAGCGCTTCCACGGCTTCGTGGTGCGCCGGGGCGGGGCGGCGTTTGGTTATGTCGACCGCTGCCCGCACGCCGGCCTGCCCCTGGCCCAGGTGCTGGACCGCTATCTGACCGACGACGGCGGCCTGATCGCCTGCTCCTGGCACGGGGCGCTGTTCGAGGTCGAGACCGGGGCCTGCGTCGGCGGACCCTGCGTCGGGGCGCGGCTGTCACCTTGGCCGGTGGTGGTCGAGGACGGGCGGGTCGTGACGGGGTAGCTTCCAAGCCTGTCATCCCGGACAAGCCCGCAGGGCCGCTGATCCGGGACCGCCGGAAGCCCCTGCGTTCACGCGTCGGCCCCGGATCCGCGCGCTGCCCGCTTGTCCGGGATGGCAACATTTATAAGTTCTGCACCAAACCCCCACGCTCCCTCCGCCCGCCCTGGAAACCCCCGGCATCGGGGGACGACACGACCGCTTCAGTTTGGTGACACGCGTCATCAAGGAGCGATGAGATGGCCTACGACCAGATGCAGGTGCGCGACTACGCGGTGGTGATCCATGCGGGCAATGACGCCTGGACCTGGCAGGTGATGGATTTCGACGCCGGGGTCGCCGCCAGCGGCCTGGCGCCGGATCGCGAGAGCGCCTGGCGCAGCGGTCTGTTCGCGGCCGGGGCGGTGGGCGCCTTGGCGCGTCTCGGCCGCCGCGCCTAGAGCATTTCCCGACCTGACTGCGTCAGGCCGTGAGCTCTAATCTTCTGTTTTGACGCAATTTTCTTCACGCGAACCGCAACCACTTCGCTCGAAAAATGCTCTAGCGCCCAAAGAAAAGGCCGCCTTCGCAGGAGAGCGGAAGACGGCCCAAAGTGGCATAGGAGGAAACGCCCAGAAGGGCTGGGACTTCTGTAGCGCATTCTTTTGGCTGTGACAACGTTGTCATAAAAGAATTTCGCCAAGGGCGCCATTGTCGCGGCTTCAAGCTTGGAGGCGACCGTTCGAGCGGCCAAGCTGGCCCGCGCCAAAGGAGCGATCCGCTTTGAGTCTGAACCTGCGTCTCGCCGTCCCCGAGGACCTGCCCGCCTTGCGCGATCTGATGAACGCGGCGATCGGTGAACTGCTGGCCCCTTTTTTGACCCCAGATGGCGTGGCCGCCTCGTTCGAGGTCATGGGGCTGGACAGCCAACTCGTGGCCGATGGCACCTATTTCGTAGTCGAGGATGACGGGGTGCTCGCCGGCTGCGGTGGCTGGAGCCGGCGCGCCACCCTGTTCGGCGGCGATCATTCGGCGGGGCGTGACGCCGCGCTGCTGGATCCGGCCCGGGACGCGGCCAGGGTGAGGGCGATGTACACCCACCCCGATCACGTGCGGAAGGGCGTCGGCCGATTGATTCTGGAAGCCTGCGAAGGCGCGGCGGCGGGGGAGGGGTTCTCGCGCTGCGAACTGGCGGCGACCCTGGCCGGCGAGCCGCTATACCGGGCCTGCGGGTACCAGGAGATCGAGCGCTTCGCCGCGCCAACCTCCAGCGGGGTCGAGGTGCCCTTGGTGCGGATGGGCAAGACGCTGACGCCTATCGGGCGCGCATAGAAAAAGGGCGGGTCCGAAGACCCGCCCTTTCCTTACGCTTACGCGGTACGCTGAACTTAGCGGAACAGGCTCAGGATCGACGAGGACGACTGGTTGGCGATAGACAGAGCTTGCACGCCCAACTGCTGCTTGGTTTGCAGCGACTGCAGCTTGGCGCTTTCCTTGGCCAGGTCGGCGTCCACCAAGTTGCCGACGCCGGCGTCCAGGCTGTCTTGCAGCTTGCCGACGAAGGTCAGGTGAGTGTCGAGGCCGGTGGAGCTGGTGCCCAAGGAGGCCAGCTTGTTGGCCGCGGTGCCCAGGGCGTTGGTGACCGTAGCGATCATGGTCTTGGCGGCCGCGGCGGTGGTGAAGGTCGACGT